>JAGONG010000067.1 GCA_017993135.1 Allobrachymonas sp. | reverse complement strand
TCGCTTACAGGCACTTTGGCCGTGGGCAGCACGTTTTTAGCTGGCCTGATTGGTGGCAGCGTGGTAACGGAAGTTATCTTTACCATTCCTGGTATGGGCGGGCTGCTGTATGACGCTGTCAATCATCTGGATTTGCCGCTGATTCAAGGCGGCTTGTTTGTTACCCTTTTGGCGGGTCTTGGCGTGGGGCTGCTCAGCGATATTGTTGCCGTGCTGCTCGACCCGCGCATCAGATACCGTTAACTGCCAGCCATCCACCTGCCTATGTCTGCCACGCCCCGCCTCGCTCCATGCAAACCCACGCCGCCCAGCGCCGCGCCACGCTGCTTGTGCTGGTTGCGCCGTTTGCCGCTGGGCAAGCTGCTGCCGCTTGGCGGCCTGCTTCTGATAGCGCTGCTGATTGTGCTTGTGCTGCTGGTAAGCCCATATGAGCCTAACAAGATTGATTTGGCGCAACGCTTTGCGCCCATGTCGCTCGCGCACCCGCTGGGCACAGACCAATTCGGGCGCGACACGCTCACGCGGCTGGCGCATGGTGCGGTGCTTTCGCTCGGCGTGGCGGCGGCTTCGCTGGCGGCGAGTTTTACCATTGGCACCAGCATTGGCATTTTGGCGGCATGGCGCGGCGGGCTGGTAGCCACGGTGGCGCTAACGCTCAACGATACGCTGGTGATTGTGCCAATGGTGCTGGTTATGCTCGGCTTTGTGGCAGCCTTTGGCGCTGGCACGCTGACTTTGGCAGTGGGCATGACCACGCTGGGCTGGGTCGTATTCGCCCGCTTGTCGTACCAGCTTACTGCGCGTACGCTAAGCACAGGTTATGTGGAGGCAGCCATTGCGCTGGGAGCAGATTCGCGGCGCGTGCTGTTGCAGCACGTCTGGCCCAATATTGCACGGCCTTTGCTCACCTATATGGCTCTGCGCCTGCCCAGCACATTGCTGGCGTTTTCAGGCTTGTCTTTTTTGGGGCTGGGGCCACGCCAGCCCCAAGCCGAATGGGGCGCCATGATTGCCGAAGCGCGCAGCTTTGCCGACCGTGCGCCCATGCTGCTGCTTGCGCCCGCACTCACCATTGTGCTTATCAGCGTGCTGTTTGCCGCGTTGGGCTCAACTGCCAGCGATATTGAACTGAAAAAAAACCAATGACCACCACGCCTTCACAACTGCCGCCCACACCCGCTGCCGCAGATTTGCCCGCTGCATCTGCTTTGCCTGCTGCACCCACAGCGGCTGCTTCCTCCGCTACGCCCGCTACCAGCGTTACACCAAAAGCATCGCGCTTTGCCGTGCTGCGCGACTTTGTGCGCCTGCCCGCTTATGTGCAATTGCTGCTGATTACGCAGTTGTGTTTCAACATCGGGTTTTACATGGTGCTGCCCTATCTGGCGGGCTATTTGGGCAACACGCTGGGGCTTGCAGGGGCAACGGTGGGCTTGATTTTGGGCTTGCGCTCTTTTTCGCAACAAGGCATGTTTGTAGTGGGCGGCACGCTGGCCGACCGCTACGGGCCGCGCCCCATTATTCTCACTGGCATTCTTATTCGCATAGCGGGCTTTTTGGCGCTGGGCTTTAGCACGCGCCTGCCTGGGGTGATTGCAGGGGTGGTGCTGATTGGTTTTGCGGCAGCATTGTTTTCGCCTGCGGTAGAGTCTTCCATCGCCCGCGCGGCAGGTGATGTGGAGCGCGATACGGGCTTGCCGCGCACGCAGGTATTTGCCATGAACTCGGTTAGCTCCCAGCTTGGCTCGGTGCTGGGGCCACTCATTGGCTCGCTCATGCTGCTGATTGACTACAGCATTGCCTGCGCGGTAGCGGCTGGGGTGTTTGCCTGCGTTTGGCTGGCTTATTTCCTGATGTTTCCCAATATCGCGCCGCTACACAAAGGCGAAAGCGTGCTGGCTGGCTGGGGCGAAGTGCTGCGCAACCGCGTGTTTTTGGTGTTTGCGCTGGCCTATAGTGCCTATTTGGTGGGTTACAACCAGTTGTATCTGGCGTTACCAAGCGAGCTAACGCGCTCGCTGGGCAATGACAAACTGCTCGGCGTGATGATGGCGATTGGCTCGCTGATGGTCATCGTCGCCCAAGTGCGCCTTACAGCATGGGCGCGGCAGCGGCTGGGCGCTCGGCGTGCAATTGTGCTGGGTTTTTCTGTCATGGCGTGCGGCTTTGCGGCAGTGGCGGTGGCCAGCTTGATTGCGCCCCTGCCGCGCCCGTGGGCAGTGCTGCCATCGCTGGCTTTGATTGTGCTGTTTACCGCTGGCCAAATGCTGGCTTCGCCCTTTGCTGCCGATATGGTGGCGCGTATGGCCAACGAGCGCCGTTTGGGTGCTTACTACGGCTTGCTTAATTCGTGCGGCGGCTTGGCGGTGCTCTTTGGCAGCACTGCCGTAGGCGCATTGCTACGCAAAGGCTCGCACGGGGCAGATGTGGCGCAGCCCTGGCTGGTAACAGTGGCACTGGTGCTGGTAAGCGCTGCCGTTATCTGGACGCTGATGGCACGCAACAAACTTGGCGAGCGCCCAGCCGCACGCGCTTGTGCATCCGCACCTTCAGGCACAAAAGTTCAATAAAAGCAGTTGGGGAAAATCGCGCCATGCAAAACAAGCAAACACCAAGCAGCCTGTTGCAGGTAGAAAATTTAAGCGTGTCTTTTCCAGCAGCGCAGGGTTTGGTGCGTGCGGTAGATGGCGTAACTTGGCAGGTGGGCGCAGGCGAGTGTTTGGCCATTGTGGGCGAAAGTGGTTCGGGCAAATCTGTTTCGGCGCTGGCGGTAATGGGGCTGCTGCCACCTACGGCGAAGGTGAGTGGCAGCATTGTTTTTGACGGGCGCGAGCTGTTGCAAATGCCCGAGCGCGAGCGCCGCCAGTTGCGCGGGGGCGAAATTGCCATGGTGTTTCAAGACCCGCTTTCGGCGCTTAACCCCGTCTACCAGATTGGCGAGCAAATTGCCGAAGCCATTACAGCGCACCAGCGCATCAGCCACCGCCAAGCGCAACAGCAAGCCATAGATTTGCTGCACGAAGTGGGCATTGCCAACCCGCAGCAACGCGCCAAAGATTATCCGCACCATTTCTCGGGCGGCATGCGCCAGCGTGTGGTTATAGCCATGGCGCTGGCCAACAACCCGCGTGTGCTCATTGCCGACGAGCCCACTACGGCGCTGGATGTTACCGTGCAGGCGCAAGTGATGGATTTGCTCGCCGAACTGCGCGAGCGCCGCAACACCGCCACGATTTTGATTACGCACGATTTGGGCGTGGTGGCAGGCCATGCCGACCGTGTGCTGGTGATGTATGCAGGGCGCGTGGCTGAAACCAGCCATGTGGATGAACTTTTTCAAGCGCCCAGACACCACTACACCCACGGCCTGCTCGCCTCCATGACCCGTATCGACACCGCGCGCCAGCAGCGGCTCGATACCATTCCCGGGCAAGCACCCTCGCTTATAGATTTGCCCCAAGGCTGCGCCTTTCACCCGCGCTGCCCCCATGCCACAGAGCTGTGCCGCACCGCCACGCCCGCGCTGCTGATTGAGCACGGGCACACCGTTGCCTGCCACCATTGCCTGTGCGCGGCCAGCGCCACCGTTGGCGAAACCGCTGGCGCACAGCCCCCAGCCAGCCCCGCGCCCACGCCCATACATCTGCTACTGCAAAAAGCCGAAGGCAGCCTGAGTGCATCAGCCGCACACCAAACCACGCACCAAGCCAAGCACGAAACTACGCAAACGCACGAAGCCAACCACATGCACGCCCACCTGCATGTGTACGCACAAGCGCCACGGCTACGCGCCCACATCCACCCGCACCAGCACGGCACGGGGCTTGAGCACACCCACACCGAAGATGAACAGCTTGCAGAACTAGCCGCTGCCGCATCTGCTACTGCTACGCCTGCCGTATTGCCGCACACAGGCGGGCATACCCACGGCGACGAGCCACCCGAAGCGCACGCCCAGCGCCACGGTGCCGCGCCCGTAGTGCTTGACATTGCCCACCTGCACAAAACCTTCCCGCTGGCAGGCGGGCGGCGTGGGCAGGTACACCATGCGCTGCGCGACGTAAGCCTGCACATTCACGCAGGCGAAACCGTGGGGCTGGTGGGCGAATCGGGTTGCGGCAAATCTACCTTGGGGCGCTGTGCGCTGCGCCTGCTGGAGCCTGCCAGCGGCAGCATCCACTTTCGCGGGCAAGACCTGCTGGCCATGAATGCAGCTACGCTGCGTGCGGCGCGGCGCCATATGCAAATGGTGTTTCAAGACCCACTGGGCTGCATGGACCCGCGCTTTACTGTGCGCGAACTGCTGGCCGAGCCATTTGCCATACACGGCGTGGATGTAGGCGACGAGGTTGAAGCACTGCTGCACCGCGTGGGCCTCACGCCCGAGCATGCCAACCGCAGGCCGCACGAGTTTTCAGGCGGGCAACTGCAACGCATAGGCATTGCGCGCGCCATTGCGCTCAACCCCGCGCTCGTTATTTGCGACGAACCCGTCTCGGCGCTTGACGTATCGGTGCAGGCGCAAGTCATTAACCTGCTGTGCGAAATTCAGGAGCAATCCAGCCTGGCTTACCTGTTTATCGCGCACGACTTATCCGTAGTGCGCCACATTGCCGACCGTGTGGCAGTGATGTATCTGGGCGAAATTGTGGAGATGGCTGAAGTCAATGAACTCTTCACGCACCCCCAACACCCCTACACCCGCGCCTTGCTCTCAGCCGTGCCCATACCCAGCCCCGCCGCCGAACGCGCACGCACCCGCATCATGCTGCACAGCGACGCACAAGACAGTGCCTGCCAAGCAGCACCGCGCCAAGGCTGCGCCTTTGCCCCGCGCTGCCCCGTGCACGCCAAACTCAACCCCGCCCAACGCGCCCACTGCCAGCAAGCTGTTGCTTTGCGCGACATCGGCACAGGCGGCAGCAGCGGCGGGCATTTGGTGCGCTGCGCGTTTGCCTGAACACGTTTTGGCAAGCCAGCGCAAGCGTTTGCTTGGTGTTTTTGGATGTTTTTTGCGCGTTTGTTTAGGCGCTTAAGCCGCCGCTTAAACCGCCGCTTGATTGGGCAAGCAGCACAACGCGGCAGGGCGCAGAATGCACGCCAAGGGTGCAGTGCTTGCCCAGTGGATTAATGCAAGTGCAAAGGCGCATGCAAGGGCGCGGCGCGCCCATGCCTTGCGCTTGCGTCTGGCTCTATTGCTTGGCGCTAATGCTTGGCGCTAATCCACCAGCACCTGTTTGCCATCGGCAGTAAGAAAAGCCGCGTTTACGCTGCTTTGCGGGTGCAGGGCTTTGATAGCTTCGCGGTAGGTTTGCAACTGGGCGATAAGGGCGGCTTGCTGCTGGGGCTGCGGGGCTGACTTGTAATCGAGCACCCACCAAGCCGCTGGCGTGCTGGCTGTAGGGCGGCGCTGCACCAAGCGGTCGAGGCGCAAGATTTTGCCTTGCCAGGCGATGTCTATTTCGTTGCCTTGCCAAAGCAGCTCTGCCGCGCTCCACGCCCAGCCGCCTTCGCCTTGCAGTATGGCTTGGGCGCTTTGCCATGCTTGTTGGGCTTGCTCGGGTGTGAGTTGGTGCACCTGTTGCAGGTGGGCGAGGGTGGCTGATGCTGCCTCTGATGCTGCTTCTGATGCTGGCTTGGATGCCGCCTGTGCGCTGTGCCATTCCAGTATTTGGTGCATGGCTTGCCCTATGCGGGCAAGCAGTTGCAGCTCGGCGGGGGCAGGGGCAGCAGGGGCGGGGCGGCGCAGGTGGGCAGGTAGCGGAGCCAGCGCGGGCAGGGTGATGGGTTCGCTGGCTGTTGCGGCAATGGCTGGGCTGGCGGCTGCGCCCACTGCTGGCGTGCTGGCGCTGGTGCTGTTTGTTGCACCTTCTGGAGTGCCATTGGTATCGCTGTGTTGGGTCTGGTTTGGCTGTGTTTTTTGCTGCTTTTTGCGGTGTTCTTGCCCCACTATTTGCGCCCAGTGGTGCAGGCTTGCAGGCAGGTTGGCGCTTTGTTCGTCGGTTTGTTCTTCGGGCTGTTCGTCGGGTTGTTCATCGCCCAGTGCGAGGGGTTGCGCCTGTGCCGTGGCTTGCATTTGTTTCCACCAGCTTTGTGCATCATTTTGGTGGGGGGCAGATGATGAGACGGCTAGCACGCTGCGGGCGCGGGTCATGGCTACGTACCATGCGTTGTAGGTTTCGCGCTGGTCGGCGGCTTGCTCTTGCTGTAGCAGTATTTCGGCTGATGGGGGCGGGTTGCTTTCGCTGGCCAGAAATACCAGCTTTTGCGGGTGAGGCTGTGCGCCAGGCCAGTCTATGCGCAGGGTCATGCTTTCGGCTTTTTTCTTTTGGCAGTCGGTGTCTATGAGCAAGACAAGTTCGGCTTCAAGCCCTTTGGCTCCGTGTACGGTAAGCAGGCGCACGGTGTTGGGGCTGACGGTGTCGGGGGTGGTTTGGCTGCTGCCGTTGCGCATGGCGCGCACCCACTGGTAGGCGCTGGCATAGCGGCCACCATCGAGCGCCAAGGTTTGGGCGGGCAGGGCTTGCAGGCGCTCAAGCACGGCTACGCGCTGCGCGGCAGGGGTGGCAGCGGCGTAGCGGGCGAGCAGGTCGCCTTCGCGGTAGATGGCATCGAGCGCATCGTGGGGGGAAAGGTGTTGCAGCCAGTTTTGCCAGCGTTGCAGGCGACTGGCGAGTGCTGCCCACGGGCGCTCTGAATCTGGTTCTCGCTCTGTGTTGTCTGGCTCTGTGTCTGGCTCTGTGCTTTGCTCGGCGCTGGGCTGGGGGCTGGGGGCGTGGCTGAGTAGCCATGCGAGCCAACTGGGTGGGGTGGCTGTGTTGGTGTTGGCGTTTTGTGCAGCTTGTTCTTGGGTTTGTGCTTCGGTTTGTTTTTGGTCTTGTTCGGCAAGCTGTTGTGCGGCTTGTTGTACGCCCAGTGCTATGTCGATGAGTTGCGCATCGCTTAAGCCAAACAGGGGGCTGCGCAGGGCGTGCGCGAGTGAGAGGTTGTGGCGCGGGGAGATGAGGGCATCGACCAGAGCAATGATGTCTTGTATTTCAGGCGCATCGGCCAGCAGGTTTTTTTCGGCAAGCTGGGCAGGTATGGCGCATGCGGCAAGCGCTTGTTTCATAACGGCCAAGTGCTCGTTTTTTCGCGCCATAACGATGATTTCGCCCGCAGGCAAGCCCGCTTGTATCAGGCTGCCGAGCCAGCGGGCGGCTTGCTGGCATTCAAGGGTGATGAGGCGTTCTTCGGCTTCGAG
>JAGONG010000066.1 GCA_017993135.1 Allobrachymonas sp. | reverse complement strand
AGTTGCCTGCTTCAGTCGTGTGCTTCAGTTGCGTGCTTCAGTCGTGTGCTTATGTGGCTCTGCCTCAAGTGCGGCTGTGTTGCTGGCGTGCAGCAACTGCGAAGGGGCAAAAATCAGCGTGAAGCAAGAGCCTTGCCCCAGTTGGCTTTCAATATCCAAAGTGGCGTGGTGGCGCTGTGCAATGTGTTTGACAATGGCAAGCCCCAGCCCTGTGCCGCCCGTTTCGCGTGAGCGGCTTTTGTCGAGGCGGTAAAAGCGCTCGGTAATGCGGGGCAGGTGTTCGCGCGGTATGCCTGGGCCCGTATCTTGCACGCTGATATGCAAAGCGCCGTCTTTTTTGATTTCGGCGCGGGCGGTAATATCGCCCCCGGCAGGCGTGTAGCGCACGGCATTGCTGAGCAAGTTGCTCAATGCGCTGCGCAGTTCGGAGTAGCTGCCTGCGATTTGCAGCGTGGGCTCAATGGCCAGTTCGGCATGGATATGGTGCATCGGGTGCTGCTCATTGCTGCCAATTACCCCAGAGAGTGCCTGCGCGTCGGTAACGCATTGGGCAACAAGCTCGCAAACGTTGGTGTGTTTGGATGTGTCGGGCGCAGGGCTGTCTTCGAGGCGCGAGAGTGTGAGCAAGTCTTCTACCAGCACTTGCATGCGCTGCGCTTGCTCTGCCATTAAAGCCAGATAACGGCTGGTATCTTGCTCGCCAAGGGGTATGGTTTGCAGTGTTTCAACAAAGCCCGAGAGCACGGTTAGCGGCGTGCGTATTTCGTGCGAAACGTTGGCTACAAAGTCGCGCCGCATGCATTCGGCTTGCTCTACGGCGGTAATGTCGAGCGAGAGCAAGAGGCGTTTGCCTTTGCCAAAGCCGAAAAACCGCACCGAGAGCCTTACTGGGCGTTGCGTTGTGTGCTTGCGCCCGTAAATGGTTACGCCTGTGCCACTGTGTGGCTGCATCCAGTAGTGTACGAATGCGGGGTCGCGCACCAGGTTGATAACGTGTTGCTCAATGTCTTGCGGGCTTTTAAAGCCAAAGTGTTCGGCTGCAATTTGGTTAAACCAGCTTATGCGCCCAAGCTCGTTGAGCAGCACTACGCCTACGGGAGAGGCGTGCAGGGCATCGAGCAAGGCATCCAGGCGGTCTTGCGCTTGCGTGGTTTTGCGCTCTTGCTTGCGCTGTATGGTGGTGGCTGCATCGGCTACTTCTGCCCACATATTGAACACGCGCGGGCGGTTGCGGCGCAATTGCCCGCGTTTGAGCCAGCGCAAGGTGCGCAAGCCTTGCCAGTTGTCCCATGCAAGCCACAGCGCAGTGCCTAGCAGTGTGGCGCATAGGGTAAAGAAGGCAGCATCGGCGTGGTTGCGCTCTTTGAGCCAAAGACCCAGCCCCACACCAATGGTTTGGGTCATAAACAGCCAGGCAAGTCTCCAACTCATAGGCTAGCAATCGGTTTGGTGGCGAGGGGGCAATGGTTGCGGTGCGGCATGGCATATCGTACCCCAAGCCTTTTGGCTTGATACAAAGCGCGCTCTAGCTTTTCAGCGTAGTGATACGGTAGCCAGCACCGCGCACGGTTTCAATCATGCTGCCTGCTTCGCCCATGGCTTCGCGTAGGCGCTTGATGTGGACATCTACCGTGCGTTCTTCGATAAAAACATGGTCGCCCCAGACGCGGTCTAGCAACTGGGCGCGGCTGTGTACGCGCTCGGCGTTTTTCATCAGATAGTGCAGCAGTTTGAACTCGGTGGGGCCCAGTTTGAGGGGTTGGCCTGCAAAATGCACGCGGTAGGTGCTGGTATCGAGCGAGAGGCTGCCCAGCTCAAGCAGGGTGTTTTCTGGCTCGGGTGCGCGGCGGCGCAGTACGGCGCGAATGCGTGCCAGCAGCTCTTTGGTGGAAAAGGGCTTGCTGATGTAGTCATCTGCGCCCGCATCCAGCCCTTGCACGCGGTCGTTTTCGGTGCTGCGGGCAGTGAGCATGATGATGGGCACGGCTTTGGTGCGTGCATCGCTGCGCCAGCGCTTGGCCAGCGTTACGCCGCTTTCGCCAGGCAGCATCCAGTCGAGCAGAATCAGGTCGGGCACTTGTTGCTCAAGTTCGCGCTGCGCTACAGCGCCGTCGCTTGCCCAGGTGATGTGGTAGCCGTTGTGGCGCAGGTTTACGCCAATCAGCTCAGCAATAGGCGCTTCGTCTTCAACGACCAAAATTTTTGGTTGTGGGCGCATGTGCTCTTACCCCAGTTGCGATTCGATGTCGTGCACGGGGGTGTGGCGCGCATCCAGCCCGCTGACGATGTAGATGACGCATTCGGCCAGGGTTTTGGCATGGTCGCCAATGCGCTCGATGGATTTGGCGATGAAGAGCAAATCCAGACTGGGGGTGATGGTGCGCGGGTCTTCCATCATGTAGGTAACGAGTTTGCGCAAAAAGCCGTCGTATTCTTCGTCAATCAAGTCGTCTGCCTTGATGATTTCAAGCGCCATGCGCATGTCAAGCCGCGCAAAGGCATCGAGCGATTTGCGCAGCAGGTCGCTGGCCAGGCGGGCGGCTACGTGCAGCTCTTTGGAGGGCAGGGAGCGCGCAGAGCTTGATTGGATGATGCGCTGCACCATGCGGGCTATGCGGGTGGCTTCGTCGCCCGCGCGTTCGAGGTTGGCTATGCCGCGCGAGATGGCAACCAGCAAGCGCAAATCGCGTGCGGTGGGCTGGCGCCGCCCGATGATGGATGTGAGTTCGTGGTCGATATGCACTTCCATGGCATTGACGAGTTGCTCGGTTTCGAGCACTTGTTTGGCCATATCGAGGTCGTGCTCGGTCATGGACTCTACGGCTTGGCGCATTTGTTGCTCAACCAAGCCGCCCATTTCCATCACCATGCTGGAGATTTGGTTGAGTTCGGCATCGAACTGGGTGGAGAGGTGTTTTTCAGTCATGGCTGTATCCTTGTATGTATTGCATCAGCCAAAACGGCCTGTAATGTAGTCTTCGGTTTCGCGGCGTTTGGGTTTGAAGAACATTTCTTTGGTGTCGCCAAATTCGATGAGCTGCCCCAGATACATATAGGCAGTGTTGTCGCTGCAACGTGCGGCTTGTTGCATGTTGTGGGTGACAATGACTACGGTGTAGTCGCTTTTGAGCTCGGCAATGAGTTCTTCGATTTTCGAGGTGGAAATGGGGTCAAGCGCGGAGCAGGGCTCATCAAGCAAGAGCACTTCGGGGCGTATGGCAATGCCGCGTGCAATGCACAGGCGCTGTTGCTGCCCGCCCGAGAGGCCAGAGCCGTTTTGTTGCAGCTTGTCTTTGACTTCGCCCCACAGTGCGGCTTTTTTCAGCGCCCATTCCACGCGGTCGTCCATATCGGCTTTGCCGAGGTTTTCGAACAGCTTTACGCCAAAGGCAATGTTGTCGTAAATCGACATGGGAAAGGGCGTGGGCTTTTGGAAAACCATGCCGATTTTGGCGCGAATCAGGGCTACGTCTTTGCTTTTATCGAGCAGGTTTTCGCCATCTACCGTGAGCTGGCCTTCGGCGCGCTGCTCGGGGTAAAGCTCAAACATGCGGTTGAAAATGCGCAGCAGCGTCGATTTGCCGCAGCCTGAGGGGCCAATGAAGGCGGTAACCTGCTTTTCAGGAATATCAAGATTGATATCTTTGAGCGCATGGAACTTGCCGTAATAAAAGTTCAGGTTGCGTGCGGATATTTTGGCTTTGGGAGTTTCTGTATTCACAAAAGATACCTTTTTGCTTGATTTTTACTTGATGCGACTAAAGCGTTGCCGTAGATAAATAACGTTTATTTTTTGGAGCGGGTGAGTAAACGCGCCAATATGTTGAGGCCTAGCACCGCCAGCGTAATTACCAGCACACCGACCCACGCCAGTTGTTGCCAGTTTTCATAGGGGCTCATGGCGAAGTTGTAAATCATGACGGGCAAGTTGGCCATGGGTGCGCCCATGTTGTTGCTCCAAAACTGGTTATTCATAGCGGTAAACAGCAGTGGCGCAGTTTCGCCCGAAATACGCGCAACTGCCAGCAGCACGCCCGTGATTACGCCCGAGCGCGATGCTTTGAGCGTAATGGCATAAACCACCTTCCATTTAGGCGTGCCCAGCGCGTAAGCCGCTTCGCGCAAGCCGCCTGGCACCAGGTTGAGCATGTTTTCGGTGGTGCGAATAACCACAGGAATAACCAGCAGCGACAGCGCCACAGAGCCAGCCCAGCCCGAGAAGGTTTTAAAAGGCGCAACCAAAATCGTTGAAACAAACATACCAATGACGATAGAGGGTGCAGACAGCAGCACGTCATTGACAAAGCGCGTGGTATTAGCCAGCCAGCCGTGTTTGTTGTATTCAGCCAGATAAATGCCTGCCATTACGCCTATGGGCGTGCCTATGAGCGAGCCCACTGCAACCATGAGCAGCGAGCCCCAGATGGCGTTGGCAATGCCGCCCACTTCCATAGGGCCAGGGGTAGATTGGGTAAAGGCAGTCAAACTTAGCCCGCTGATGCCGTTGCTGAAGGTTTCCCACAAAATCCAAAACAGCCAAAAAATGCCAAACAGCATGGCTGCAAAAGATAGCGTAAGCGCCACTTTATTGACCAGCTTGCGCCGCCCGTATTTGGCAGAGCGCCAATCTGGGGCAGATGGCTGAACCTGTGCGGCACTGGCTTGGCTGCGGCTAGCGCAGTTTGCCGCGCTGCTGGCAGGGCATGGTGCGCATGTTGCCTGTGCTGGCTGCGTTGCTTGTGTTGTAGCGCCATCCATAGCGGTGTTGCTGGCGGTGTTTGTGTCGGGTGTGTGAGGTGTGTTCATGCGTTGGTTCCTTCTCTTTTACGCATACGCATTAGCAGTATTTTTGACAGGGTTAGCACCACAAATGTAATCAGGAACAGCACCAAGCCCAGATAGATAAGCGAAGCCCGATGCAGACCAGGAGCGGCTTCGGCAAACTCGTTGGCAAGTGTGGCGGTGATGCTGCTGGCAGGCTCAAACAGGCTCAAAGAGGTAAGTTGGTTGGCATTGCCAATGACAAAAGTAACGGCCATGGTTTCGCCCAAGGCGCGCCCTAGCCCAAGCATGATGCCGCCTATGACACCCGTTTTGGTAAAAGGCAAAACCACGCGATAGACCACTTCCCAAGTGGTGGAACCCAGCCCGTAGGCAGATTCTTTGAGCAAGGTGGGCGTTACTTCAAATACATCGCGCATGACCGAGGCAATGTACGGAATAATCATGATGGCCAAAATGATGCCAGCAGGCAAAATGCCCAAGCCCACGGGCGGCCCCGAAAACAGGGCAGACAAGATGGGAATGCCTGCTGTTTTTTCTTGCAAGGGCATTTGTATGTACTCTGCCAGCACAGGGCCAAACACCATAAAGCCCCAAATGCCATACACGATAGAAGGCACGGCGGCCAGCAGCTCAACGGCAGTGCCCAATGGGCGCTTGAGCCAGGCGGGCGATAGCTCGGTTAAAAACAGGGCAATACCAAAGCTGATGGGCACGGCTATGAGCAAAGCAATTACCGAAGTGGCCAAAGTGCCATAAATCATGACCCAGCCGCCAAATTTTTCTTGCACGGGGTCCCAGTCGCTGCTGCCTAAAAAGCCAAGGCCGAATTTGTCAATGGCAGGCCACGCGCCCTTGATGAGTGAGAGCAAAATGCCTAGCAGCAGGCACAGGGTAACGATTACGGCGGCCTTGGCAGCGGTGGCAAATAGCCAGTCAGTCAGGGCGCTTTTGCGTGCGGGAGAGGTGGCTTGGGGTGGTTGCATGTCTTGTATAGGCAAGAAGGTGGCAGAAAATTGTGTGTTGCGTAACGCGAGTAGCAGCTAAAAATCTGCCTGAAACGGGCAGGCCAAAAAATGAGTTGCTTCTTGAGTAAACGCAAATTGATACAGTCAAATGTAGCCTAAATTCATATGTGCTTGTTTGATTTACATACCAAAGCCGTTACAGCACCAGTTGCAACAAGGGTTGCCGCAGCAAGCGGGTCGATGTGGCTGGTGTGTGTATTTGGTGTGCTTCGATAGCGCCATCTCCAGAGGGTTTTTTTGCAAGAAACGCTCTGGGCATGTGCCATAAAGCACCACAGCCTTTGTGGGGCTGTGGCGGCTATTGGGCAGGCGCGCTGCGCGGGTGTGTGCAGCTTGCCTGCTCTAAGCCGTTGCGTGCTTATTTGTAAGCTACTGGTTTGCCAGAAGTGTCTTTGATTTTTTTCCAGGATGCTTCAATCACATCTTTCACATCTTTTGGCAGTGGCACATAATCCAGCGCATCGGCTTGTTTGTCGCCGTTGGTCATGGACCATTTGAAGAATTTCAGTGCGCCAGCCGCTTTTTCAGGCTTGTCTTGGCTGGCTTGCATCAGGATGAAGGTAGCACCGCTGATGGGCCATGCTTGAGCGCCTTGCTGGTTAGTCAGAATCTGGTAGAAGCTGTTTTTCCAGTTGGCAGATGCGGCAGAAGCCTTGAATGCTTCGTCAGAAGGCTGAACGATTTTGCCAGCAGCGTTTTGCATTTGGGCGTAGTTCATCTTGTTTTGCTTGACGTAAGCATACTCAACGTAGCCAATAGAGTTGGGGATGCGGCTTACAAACTGGGCTACGCCTTCGTTGCCTTTGCCGCCTGTGCCAATGGGCCAGTTCACAGCAGTGCCTTCGCCTACTTTGCTCTTCCACTCGGGGCTGACTTTGCTCAGGTAGTTGGTGAAGATGAAGCTGGTGCCAGAGCCGTCGGCGCGGCGTACGGGGGCGATGGTTGCATCAGGCAGGGCAACGCCAGCGTTCATGGCGGCAATGGCGGGGTCGTTCCATTTGGTGATTTTGCCCAGATAGATGTCAGCCAGCAGCGGGCCAGAGAGTTTGAGTTGGCCAGGGTTAATGCCTTTGACGTTAATCACTGGAATTACGCCGCCAATAACGGTGGGGAATTGCACCAAGCCAGCGGCTTTGAGCTCTTCGTCTTTCAGGGGCATGTCGGATGCGCCGAAATCTACGGTTTTTGCCTTGATTTGCTGCAAGCCAGCGCCCGAGCCTACGGACTGGTAATTGACTTGCGAGCCAGTTGCTGCCTTGTAATCAGCAGCCCATTTGGAGTACAGCGGAGCAGGGAAAGATGCGCCTGCGCCTGTAACGTCTTGTGCTTGTGCAGTGGCTGCAAAGCCGAGGGATAGGGCAGCGGTTACGCCCACAATGCTGGATTTGAAAGTGATTTTCATATGATGGCAATCCTGTAAAAAGGTGGAATAAGCACCTGCAATAAAGACTGCG
>JAGONG010000065.1 GCA_017993135.1 Allobrachymonas sp. | reverse complement strand
CGCCTGCCCTTAACCCAGCTTGACCACATCTACGCCCGTGGCCTGCACCGCGTGCGGCAATTCGTACCTGGGCAAATACATTTGCCAGAGCGCCCAGACATATACAACTGGGCTAGCCTATCTGACCACCTGCCGCTGGTGGCAGAGTTTGCACTGGATTGAGCAGCAGCCAATCTGCCAAAGCGATACGCCAAAACCAGCCGTTTTTGCTTGCAGGCAACCCCAACAAATCTCGCAGCCGCTTGCCTGCTTGCACTAGCCACGCCTGCTGCTCGTATGATGCACGCATGGCGCAACAGATACACCTGCTGCCGCATCAAGAATCAAGCCATTTGTAAAAATATGCGTCACAATGTGAGCTATAGATAGAGCGTTTCGCTTGCTTTATTACATTGCTGATTGAGAGGCTTCTTATGCAAACTCCGCAGAACCCGTTTCACGCACATGCAGAGCATTCCTCAAACAAACCGTCCCATAAAAAGCAGCCCCATAAACATCGCCCTGTGCGCTGGCTGCTTTTGCTTGCAGGCTTGGGCATGGCAGGTACAGCGGCGCTGGCGCTCAAACCCGTTGCGGTTAGCCCTCAGGGCGAAGTGGCACGCGTGCGGCAGTTTTTGGTCAAGTTTGACAAAGAGGCAGTTACAGCAGGCAACGCCACGGCACCTGCCCCATTTGCCCTGAAATGCACCAGTGGCAGCGGGCAGAAAGTTGCCATTCCAACTTACAGCGGCACTTGGCGCAATGCCACTACATGGGCAGCCGATTTTGATGATTTTTTGCCGCCTGATGTGCGTTGCACCGCGCAAAGCACGGCAGGCTTTAAATCCCCCAAGGGAGAGGCTTTAGAGGCCAGCACCTTGCAGTTCAAAACAGGTGCGCCATTTATTACAGATATCACCCCTGGCGGCACGATTGCCGAAGATCAGACATTTATCGTGCGTTTTAACGGCGCAGTGGATACCAGCAGCGTGCAAGCCAATGCCCGTTGCCGCATTGAAGGCATTGGCGAGCAAGTGCCTGTGCAGGTGATTACAGGCGATGAGCGCCAAGCCATTCTAAAAACGCGCTGGAATTACAAAACCATCGAAAAAAGTCCCGAACAATACGTTTTGCTGCGCTGCAACCGCACTTTGCCATCAGATAGCAAAGTAGAGCTGTTTTTTGGCGGCTACAGGGGCGCTGGCGGGCTGATTAACAACAACCCGCAATCATTCAGCTTCAAAGTGCAATCTCCGCTTGAAGCCAGTTTCAGTTGTGAGCGCCCCAACGCACAGGCGGCCTGTATGCCGATACGCCCCGTAACGGTAAACTTTTCAGCACCTGTGCCCATGCAATGGGCCAAGCAGGTGGTATTGCAGTATGGCAAAGAAACCATCAAGCCACAGTTCAGTGCTGACGAAGCCAACTCAAGCAGCACCGAATCTGTGCGTTTTGCGGGCAACCTGCCCGAGCAAGCTGCCATGCAGATTGTTTTGCCCGCAGGCTTGGTCGATGACGCGGGCCGCACCTTGAGCAATGCCAGCAGCTTCCCGCTGGCTGTGCGTACCGGCCCCATGCCGCCGCTGGTCAAGTTTGCTGCAGCGCCCTTTGGCGTGGTGGAGCGATTTGCCGAAGGCCCCAAAGGGCCTGCGCTGCTGCCTGTAACCTTGCGCAAAGTCGAATCTGCGCTGCAAGCCAAAAGCCTGATTCCTGGCGGCACAGTGCGCGACCTCTCGCCACAGACTGATGCCGAAATCATCCGCTGGTACCAGCACATGATGCGCCTGCGCTATGACACCGTTTCGCGTGCTGATGCCAAAGCCATGGGCATACGCAAACTGCCCGCACCCATACCTGCCCCACCCAAAGGCAGCGAAGATGAAGAAGGCACTTGGCGCATTGACGACAAAGAAGTAGAAACGCGCATGATTTCGGTGCTCGAAGGCACGCAAGCCAGCGCCCCCATTGCCCTGCCCACCAGCAGCGCTAGCGAGCGCCCCTTTGAGGTGCTGGGCATTGCCCTGCAACCAGGCTTTCATGTCGTTGAAATTGCCTCGCCCATGCTGGGGCAAAGTCTGCTTGATACGCGCTACCAAGGCTCGCGCAATATGTTTGTGCGCACCAGTGCTTTGGTAACCAACCTGGGCGTACACCTCAAGCGCGGGCGCACCGATTCACTCATCTGGGTGACTGCTCTGGATACAGGCAAGCCCGTGCCCCATGCCAGCGTTGCCATCAGCAACAGCAAAGGGCAAGTGATTGCCAGCGGCAAGACCGATGACAAAGGCATTTGGCTTTACCCCAACCCCTTGCCCGTCATGAGCAATGACGAAGATGAAGACGACTACACCCGCGCCCTGTTTATCAGCGCCCGCGCTACCGACAAAAATGGCGATACCGATATGGCCTTTGTCTGGAGCAACTGGAATCGCGGCATTGAATCGTGGCGCTTTAACGTACCCACCAGCGACGAAATTTTGCCCAGCAACGTAGCCCATAGCGTGCTTGACCGCACTTTGCTACGCGCTGGCGAAACCGTATCGATGAAGCACTTTGTGCGCACCGAGTCACCCAAAGGGCTTACAGCCACCACGCACGCCGCCCCAGCCATCATGCGCATTACCCATCAGGGCAGCGACCAGAGCTTTGATGTACCCATCAGTTGGCGCAACAGCCGCACAGGCAGCCAGTCTGCCGAAAGCCAGTGGCAAATTCCCAAAGATGCCAAGCTGGGCATGTATACCATCAGCCTGATTGGCAAAGATGCCAAGGGCGAAGATGTGGAGCTTTCTAGCAGCAACTTCCGCGTAGAAGAATTCCGCCTGCCCACCATGCGCGGCAGCATCACGCCTGTTGATAAAAACACACTCATCGGCATCACCAGCCTGCCCGTGCAAGTGCAACTGGCCTACATCAATGGCGGCGCGGCCAGTGGCCTGCCTGTGAAAATATCAGCCAGCGCCAGACCAGGCTATGTATCCATGCAGGGCTACGACGAATTTAGCTTTAGTCGCAGCAGCCGCCATAGCGGCAGCGATGATGACAGCAGCGACGAAAGCGAATCGGGCGACAGCGAAAGCAAGCCCCGCCTGCTTGCCGACCAGCTTGAGCTCAAGCTGGGTAAAGACGGCGCAGGGCAAATCACCATAGGCAATATTGCCCCCAGCCAGCGCCCCATCAACATCACGCTTGAAGCCAGCTACAGCGACCCCAACGGCGAAATACAAACCCTGCAAAGCAGCCGCCGTATCTGGCCAGCAGGCGTTGTCGTAGGCATTAAGGCCGATGACTGGCTCTCGGTGCGCGACACCGCCAAAATGCAACTCCTTGCGCTTGATGTCAATGGCAAGCCCAAAGCAGGCGTAAAGCTGCAAGCGCGTGCCATTTTGCACACCACCGTAAGCAGCCGCAAACGCCTGGTAGGTGGCTTTTACGCTTACGACAACCAGCAAAGCAGCAAAGATTTAGGCAACGTCTGTAGTGGCAATAGCGACAGCCGTGGTCTGCTGCTGTGCAACGCCAACATCACCGAGCCAGGTGAAGTTGAGCTGGTCGTTACCGCCAGCGATGAAGCAGGCCGCAAAGCCGAAGCCAGCACCACCATCACCGTCGTTAGCGAAGAGCAACTCTGGTTTGGCGGTAACGACAGCGACCGCATGGACGTGCTGCCCGAAAAACACGATTACAAACCAGGCGAAGTCGCCAAGCTGCAAGTGCGTATGCCCTTCAGACAAGCCACCGCACTGCTCACCGTAGAGCGCGAAGGCATTTTGCACAGCGAAGTCATCACGCTCAACGGGCAAGACCCCACGGTAGAGCTCAAAATCCGCCCCGAATGGGGACCCAATGTGTACGTCAACGTCATGGCGCTGCGTGGTCGCCTGCGCGATGTGCCTTGGTACAGCTTCTTTACCTGGGGCTATAAAGCGCC
Source organism: Allobrachymonas sp. (assembly GCA_017993135.1). Lineage (GTDB taxonomy): Bacteria > Pseudomonadota > Gammaproteobacteria > Burkholderiales > Burkholderiaceae_C > Brachymonas. The sequence goes on along the minus strand of JAGONG010000065.1, from coordinate 3,393 downwards.
GCTGGAGTGGTGGCGCGCCTTCCGCTACGAAGGCAAAGACTACACTGCCCCCACCGCCATGGTGGACTTGAGCAAGCCCGCATTCCGCGTGGGCATGGCTGCTATCAACGTCGGTGTAGAAGACCGCGCCCTGCAAGTCAATGTGCGGGCCGACCGCGAAAGCTACCAGGTACGCCAACAAGCGCAAGTCACCATTGAAGCCAAGCTGCCCAATGGCCAGCCTGCTGCCTTTGCCGAAGTGGCCGTTGCCGCGGTAGACGAAGCCCTGCTTGAACTGCGCTCCAACAGCACATGGGATGCCCTGCACGCCATGTACCGCACCCGCCCCTGGGGTGTAGAAACCGCCACTGCCCAGATGGAAATCATTGGCAGGCGCCACTACGGCATGAAAGCCACCCCCGCTGGTGGCGATGGCGGCCAAGGCAACAACACCCGCGAGCTGCTCGATACCTTGCTGCTGTGGCAACCCAACGTGCAGCTCGATGCCAACGGGCAGGCAAAAATCACCGTGCCCATCAACGATGCACTCACCAGCTTCCGCATTGTGGCTGTTGCCAGCAGCGGTGCCGACCTGTTTGGCACGGGGCAGACCAGCATCCGCACCACGCAAGACCTGCAAATCATCAGCGGGCTGCCGCCACTGGTGCGCGAAGGCGACCAATACCGCGCCCAAATCACCCTGCGCAACACCACCAAGAAAGACATGCAGGTGCAAGTTGCGCCCCGCGCCACCTTGCTCACCCTACAAGCGCAAACCGTGGCCATACCCGCAGGCGACGCGCGCGAAGTGGTGTGGGACGTTACCGCCCCCGCGCAACTGGCCTTTACCCGCGAGCCTGAAATCGTGTGGGAAATATCCGCCAAAGACAGCGCAGGCAGCAACGCCAGCGATACCCTGAAAGTTGCCCAGCGCATCATCCCCGCCATACCGCTCACAGTGCAGCAAGCCGCACTGGTGCAAGTCAGCGGCAGCGCAAGCCTCAACCTTGCCCCGCCGCCACAAAGCCTGCCCCTACCCGACGGCAAAGCCGCACGCGGTGGCGTGAAAGTATCGCTGCAACCCACGCTGGCCGACGGCCTGCCTGGCGTGCGCGACTGGTTTGCCAACTACCCCTACACCTGCATGGAGCAAAGGGCAACCCGAGCCATAGGCCTGCGCGACAAGCAGCTCTGGCAAAGCATAGTGGCCGAACTTCCCAACTTCCTTGATGCAGACGGCCTGCCCAGCTACTTCCCGCCCCAATCGGGCAGCGCAGCGCGCGGCAGCGACACTTTGGCAGCTTACTTGCTAGCCGCCACGCACGAAGCAGGCACACTCAACCCCACGTGGCGCTTGCCTGCCCCCGTGCGCGATGCCATGCTTGCGGGCTTGACCAAATTTGTCGAAGGCAAAATCGAACGCAAATTCTGGGCACCCCGCCCCGACCGCGACGTGCGCAAACTCGCCGCCCTTGAAGCCTTGAGCCGCTACGGGCGCGTGCGTGCCAACATGCTGGGCAGCATCCAAATCAACCCCAACACTTGGCCTACCCACGCAGTTATCGACTGGTACAACATCCTGCAACGCACGCCAGCCCTGCCTGAACGCGCCGCGCAGCTTGAAGAAGCCAGTCAGATACTGCGTAGCCGCTTAAATATGCAAGGCACGCGCCTGTCATTTAGCAGCGAGCAAGACGACTACTGGTGGTGGCTCATGCAAAACGGCGACGTAAACAGCGCCCGCCTCATCTTGGCCGTAATCGACAACCCCGCTTGGCGCGCCGACATGGGCGCATTGGCCAGCGGCTTTATCGCCCGCCAACAAGGCGGCGCATGGCACACCACCACTGCCAACCTGTGGGGTGGGCTGGCGCTTGAAAAGTTCTCTGCCAAATTTGAATCCACCCCTGTTGCAGGCACCACCAGCCTGCGCATGGGCGCAAAAAGCGAAACCATCGACTGGAGCAAAGCCACACGCCTGCCCGCCACTGCCCAGCCGCATCGCAACCAGTGGTTTGGCGCACCTGCCAGCGTAGGCATGTACACCAACAACAGCGCAAACCTGCCCTGGCAAAACGCGCCTGGCGGCAAGCCTGAGCAGTTGCTCTTGCAGCAACAAGGCAGTGGCAAGCCGTGGGCAACCGTGCAGGCCATTGCTGCCGTGCCGCTTACCGCGCCTGTAGCTGCAGGCTACGGCGTGAAAAAAACCATCACGCCCGTGCAGCAGGCACAAGCTGGCAAAACCAGCCGTGGCGATGTCTGGCGCGTCAGCATTGACATCAACGCCAGCGCCGACATGACGTGGGTCGTATTGAGCGACCCCATCCCCAGCGGTGCTACCATCCTTGGCAGCGGCTTGGGGCGTGATTCGGCTCTGGCCACAGCAGGCGAAAGCAGCGGCGGCAATGGCTGGCTGGCATTTGTAGAGCGCAGCTTTGAAGCCTACCGCGCCTACTACGAATACCTGCCACAAGGTAAAACACGCATCGAATACAACGTGCGCTTGAATAACGTAGGCGACTTCTCCCTGCCACCCACGCGAGTAGAAGCACTTTATGCGCCCGAAGTGTTTGGCGCAGCGCCCAACAGCAAAGTCAAGGTTGAACCCCGCCCCTGAGCCATTCACCACAAACCGCCCAGGCAGGCTGCCAGCACCATTAAAACGTGCTGGCAGCCATGCCAACACCACTTACCGAAGGAACAGCCCATGCTCAAACACGCACTCAAAACAGCCCGCCACACAGCACGCCACGCAACCATTGCCGCCATAGGCATAGGCGCAATGGCAATCGCCTGCACTGGGCACGCCGCTGAAAAACTGGTTGAATGCCTCATTACAGGCAGTGGCACGCCCACCTTTCAAGGCAACTGCCTGTTTGCAAGCGAGGCAGGTGGCTCTTTCACCCTGCGCCATGCCAGCGGCAAAAAGCCCGTTTACCACGACGCAATGGATATCAGAGTGGTGATTGTTGATACCGATATCGTTGAGGTTTTCTCGCAAACCAAAGACGGCATCAACTCCCGCTGGGGCAGCGTCAAACGCTCACAGCAAGACAAGGGCTGTTGGGTAGGGCGCGATTTTGAAATCTGCGCTTGGGCACTTCCCCCCAAAGCCAAGCCTGCCAACACCACCGCACCAGCCACAAAAAACCACGAAACCGAACAGCCCTTGCTCCCAAGCCGCCCACAGCGCCTAGGCACCCCAAGCAGCCCCATTGTTTAACCCGTGTTCAGCCTCTTTTTTGCACCTATCCAGCCACCCGCCTTGCCCCGCCCGCAACGCCGCTTGCCAAGCCCCCAGCGCCTCCTGCTTCGCTTTGCCGCTGCCATAGCTGGCATCGTTTGCCTTACCAGCGCACATGCCCTGCCCAGTTTCCAGCAAGTGCGGCAAGACTTCGCCTCATCCGAGTCGCT
>JAGONG010000004.1:19948-54657 GCA_017993135.1 Allobrachymonas sp. | reverse complement strand
CCCATCCCGAACAGGAAAGTGAAACGACTCTGCGCCGATGATAGTGCGGATTCCCGTGTGAAAGTAGGTCATCGTCAGGCTAATTACAGCCAAAAGCGCCTCATCTGATTGGATGGGGCGCTTTTTTTTGTTGTTTTAAACTGCTATTCCTTTGCCTAGCTCTATGGCTAGCCATTATGCAGTTGGATTTCTACCCACGCGGGATTCATGAATTAGAAGCGTTTCTTTTTTGCCTGTTAAGCTAATGAAAGCGGCAAGCAAGGTTTATGCGCCCTACAGCCCAAAAGAGTCTGGCAGAGCGCTTGAATGCTGGTTACGGCTTTTTTGTCATATTAGGCAATGCTAACAATAAAATTCCCAAAAGCTTCTCGCTATTGTCTCAATCGGGCTGCAGCGAAACCGCGCTTTGTGTTTTAGTAAGCCTTTGCCTTCCAACAAGCGATAAAGCTAAATTGACAAAGGCAAACGGTTGGCTTGCCAGCATTTGCTTTTCCTGTTTTAAATCAAGATGTTTGTTACGGAAATTGCAGCATGTATTGGCACTCTTTTTCCTAGAGTGCTAATATAGATGAAAGCACTTCAAATTGAAGTGCGTGCCGTTTTTTCTGTCTACTGATAAAGGAGAGTGTAATGCCCGACAAAAAAGTTGCTGCTACTGCATTCCCCGATAAAGAGGGAGCAGCTTTGGCTGTTGCGCCGAATTGGTCGGCGGTGGCTACTTTACCTCCACTGGGTAACTTAGATGCCTATATTACAGCGGTTAATCGCATGCCTATGCTCACGCAAGAGCAGGAGCAAGATTATGCCCAAAGGCTTAAAGAACATAATGATTTGGATGCGGCTGGGCGCTTGATTATGTCGCACTTGCGTTTGGTTGTTTCAGTATCGCGCCAGTATCTGGGCTATGGCTTGCCGCACGGGGATTTGATTCAGGAAGGCAATATTGGCCTTATGAAGGCTGTGCGCCGCTTTGACCCTGCGCAGGGTGTGCGTTTGGTGAGTTATGCCATTCATTGGATTAAGGCTGAAATTCACGAGTACATTTTAAAGAATTGGCGCATGGTTAAGGTTGCAACTACCAAGGCGCAACGCAAGCTGTTTTTTAATTTGCGCAGTAAGAAGCAGGAGTTTCGTGCTGCTGCAGATATGGATGATGTGCTGGCGCATCGCGACGGTTTGAGCGAGCAGGAGATTGACACGATTGCCAGAGATTTGAACGTCAAGCGCGAAGATGTTATTGAGATGCAGGTGCGCATGACGGGTGGTGATGTGGTGCTTGATCCAGCGCCTGCCGATGATGGCGAGCAGAGCTTTGGGCCTATTGCATACCTGTCAGATGCGCGCCATGAGCCTTCGGCGATGCTGGAGGCGCAGCAGCGCGATTTGCTTGCTACTGATGGCATTGCTACTGCTTTGAATGCGCTGGATGCGCGTAGTCGCCGTATTGTGGAGGAGCGCTGGCTGAGGGTTAATGACGATGGTAGCGGCGGCATGACTTTGCATGAATTAGCCGCAGAGTTTGGTGTAAGTGCCGAACGTATTCGTCAGATTGAGGCTGCTGCCATGAAAAAGATGAAGCTTGCTTTGGTTGATTACACTTGATTTATAAATCTTTTGCAGTTGCCTGCAGTTGATTCTTCGTGTTTTGAAAACGCCCTGAAAGATGTTGTCTTTGCAACTGTCTTTTGGAGTGTTTTTTTATGCCAAGGTACAAAGCGAGCAGATGAATGTGAAATGTTCTTGCCTTATAGGCAGCGGCTGTTTTTCAATTTCGCAATTGCCTGGATTGTTGCCCTGCTGAGCATTTGAAGCTCAGTTGCTTTTTCTACTCTCGTGGCTGTGTTTTTCTACTTTGTTTTTTGTGGGTGCTTGTAGTTTTATCTGCATTGATTTTGAGATTGAAATATGCATCGAAATTGCTGTAATTTGTGGATTGTGCTTGATGCATAAAAAAACGGACCGCTTGAAAGCAGTCCGTTTTTTTGTTTAAAGGCTTGTTTTTAAGGCAAAGAATTTGCCTTAAAAGAGCGCGGTGCGCTTATCTGCCACGCTTTGCGCCAGAAGGGCCTGAAAAGCGTGCACCGCCTGCAGGAGCACCCGAGCGGCGGCCGCCGCCAAAGGGTTTGCCTGCGAAGTCGCCGCCTCGTGGGGCAAAGCCTGAGCCGCGTTGTTCGCGTTGCTCAAAGCTGCGCCCTTCTTGTTTGCCGCCGAAGCCTTGTTTTTGGCCGCCAAAGCCTGCGCCTGATCGGCTGCGTGGGGCAGCGCTTTCGGCTTGTGCGTTGAAGTCGCCAAAGCCACGGGAGCGGGCGGCTGGTTTGCCACGGCCTGCGCCGCCACCAAAACCACCACCGCCAAAGCCTTGGCGGCCGCGTGGGGCATCGTTGCCTTGCCATTTACCACCTTTGCCGCCACCTGATTTGCCGTGGCGGGCTGGGGGGCGCTGTTGAGGCTCCAGACCTGCAATGGTGCTGGCGAGGATGGGTTGGCGGGTGAAGTCTTCGATGTCCCAGACGCGGTTGCGGTCGCGGAATTCGGCAAAGGTTACGGCTGTGCCAGAGCGGCCTGCGCGGCCTGTGCGACCAATGCGGTGGGTGTAGTCTTCGGCTTTCATGGGCAGGCCAAAGTTAAAGACGTGGCTGATGCTGGGCACGTCAATGCCGCGTGCGGCTACGTCGGTGGCTACCAGAAACTGGATGCGGCCTTCGCGTAGCGCCATGAGGCGGCGATTACGTAGCCCTTGGCTTAGAGCGCCGTGCAGTGCTACGGCGGCAAAGCCAGTTTGTTGCAGGTCTTCGGCTAAGCCGTCGCACTCGATTTGGGTGCTGGCAAAGACGATGGCTTGCTCGATGGATGGGTCGCGCAGCCAGTGGTCGAGCATGGCGCGTTTGTGGGTGAAGTTGTCTGCCCAGTAGAGCTTTTGCTCGATTTGGGTGTGTCTTTCTTGTGGGCTGTCGATTTGTACCTTTTGTGGGTTGCGCATGACACGGGTGGCCAGTTGCTGGATGCGCGGCGCAAAGGTAGCGCTAAACATCATTGTTTGGCGGCGATCGGATGTGAGCTGGTGGATTTCGGCCAAATCGTCAGCAAAGCCCAAGTCGAGCATGCGGTCGGCTTCGTCAACAACCAAGAACTGGACTTGTTCGAGTTTGATTTGCATGGAGCGCTGCAAGTCAAGCAGGCGGCCTGGAGTGGCTACGACCAAATCGGCGTTTTGCAGTTTGGCGATTTGCAGTGCGTAGGGCATGCCGCCTACTACGTGTGCTACGCGCAGGTTGCGGCAGTGTTTGACCAGGTCGATAGCGTCGTGCGCGACTTGTTGTGCCAGCTCACGCGTAGGGCACAGAATGAGTGCGCCTGGGGTGGCTGCTTTGAAGTTGCGGCGGTCTGTCGGGTTTTTGCGGCGTGGTTTTTTGGGGGCGGGCTCGCCTTTGGCGGCGGCTTCGTCGAGCTTGGCTTGCCATGCGAGGTTTTCTGCTGCTTCGCTGGCTTGGCGCTCTTGCAGCAAGGTGTGCAGCACGGGCAGCAGGAAGGCGGCGGTTTTGCCGCTACCTGTTTGGCTGGAAACCATCAGGTCGATGTGCTCAACGTCTGCGCTGTTGCCTGCCAGCGCCAAAGGTATGGTTTGCGCTTGTACGATGGTGGGCTGTTGGTAGCCCAGATCCAGACAGGCTTGCACCAGCGGTTGTGCCAATTGGAGTTTGACAAAGCCGTTGGGCGCTTCGGAATCGGTCTGCTCATCGGCAGCAGGTAGAGCGTCGGGCGACAGCGGTGCGTGCAGATGGGGGTCGGGGATGTCGTTGTAGTCGTCGCCAGATTGCTCTTGCATTTGCTCGGGCTGCGCTGCGGCGGCTGTGTTGACCGCATCGGTAGCGGTTGGCTGCATGGTTTCTTCAGGCAGGCAAGGGGTGGTTTGGGGCAGATTGCCCGCTTCAGTTTGGATAGATTCAGTCATTTTTTACTCGCACGCGCATGACTGCTTTGCACGCGGAATGGTGCAGCAGCAATGCATCGCTAGGGTTGAAAACGTCCATCAACCGTCTAACGATACACGCAGGGCAGGCAAAGCCGCCAAGGTGGGAGCCAATCACGGATATGAAAAGTGAGGCTCGGTGCAAGATGGGAGATGTACAGCGAACGGGTGTGCAATAAGAAAAGGGGCATGTTTGCCCCGCAGCACCAGTGAGGAGGCGATTATACCCTCTTTTGTGAAAAGCTGCTTGCACGGGCGGGTAAGCAGGCGCTCAAGCCCAGTTTGTTGCCCTGTTTGCCAGCACTGCTACCAGTTGCCCGAAGCACCGCCACCGCCATAGCTGCCGCCGCCGCCAGAGGTGTAGCCACCACCGCTGCCAGAGGAGCCGCCTGAGGAGCTGTTGTCATCATCGCTTGAGCTGGAGTCGCTTGTACTGCCTGTGCGCCCAAATCCAGAAAACAGATTGAAGACGTATTTGATAAACCATTTCCAGACGGGATAGAGGAGGGCGTACATGCTGATGGCAGATCCTATTTCACCTATCTCTTCTTTGGGCAAAATCCACATCCCTAGCAGCGCTATCAAGCCTGATGCAATGGGAAGCAGTAGCAGGAAAGACCACTTTTTGTCTCGCGACTGCCGTCTGATTGCAATGGCCGCGGCGACTCCCGCTACAGCCATAGCCATTGTGAAAAGATTGTTTGCGCTTTCAGAGGTTTGCTGGGCATTGTTTTTGGCCACTGCAGAGCCTGAAGCAGCAGATGAAACAGCGGCAGATGAAGTGCTAGATGAAGCAGCTTGCGGGGCTGATGCAACGGCTTGATTTTGCTGCACTTTGTTGTGTTCGGGCAAAGATTCAGCCGCTACTTTTGCGATGATGCTGTCTGCTGCGGCTGATAGGCCTTTGCCAAAGTCGCCTGCTTTGAAATGCGGCTTCATATCGTGCTCGATGATGCGGGCAGCTTCAATATCGGGCAATGCGCCTTCAAGCGCTCTGGCTACTTCGATGCGCATACGCCTGTCGTCTTTGGCTACCACCACCAAGATGCCGTCGCCGATGTCGCGGCGGCCAATTTTCCATGCGTCTGCAACGCGGTTGGCATAGGCGGCAATGTCTTCAGCCTGGGTGCTGCCAACCATCAAGATGACAATCTGGCTGCCTTTATCGCGCTCGAATGCTGCCAGTTTGGCTTGTAATTGTTGCAATTCAGGCTGCTTGAGCGTGCCTGTTTGGTCGATGACCTGAGCTGCAAGAGTGGGTACAGATAAAGGCTCTTTGTGCTCGCGCCCTGATTGGAGCATCATGGCGAAGAAGAACGCACCCACAATCAAGGCGAGGCCTAGCCATTGGCGTATTTTTCCACCAAAGCTGGAAGATAGTGCGGTTTTCTTTCTGGACATTGAACGCCTCGCTCATTCAAATGGATACGCTTACAAGCGGCAAAGCAAGCTCAGATAAGTTTCGTCTACGACTGGCGCAAAAACATCATACTAAAGCGCATAAAGGCCAGCAAGCACACGCAACTGCATACAGATGCGCTTAAACAAGACGAGGGGATGAATCCATTTTTCCAGCAACAAGCGGCTGCTTGCCCCAATGCTTTGCAGGGGCGAAATTGCATCGCATAGAAATAGAAATTACTCTTATTTGCACTAGAATAATAAACTTGTGAATATTTTGCATAACGATGTAACATTTCTGTGCTTGGCTCAACGCCATGCTGTGCTGCAAGAAAGTTTTCTATGGAGCTATGGCACCAAGAATGCTTGTTAATTGGCATTCGCACCATGCCAAGAAAACACCTTGAAGCGCACGAGAAATGGGGCTGCAAAGAATGCAGGATAGCCACAACAAGCGTCAATTTATAAGCTGTTTTTAATCGACCGAAAGGAAATGAAATGAAGAAAATCGCTGCTGCTTCTCTGCTGGCATTGTTGGGTGTTGCAACGCAGGCGCATGCCCATGAGCTGTGGGTGCTGGGCAAAAATGGCTCGGCTTTGCAGGCTGATATTCACTACGGGCACAACTTCTCCGAGCCAGAGCTGATTGCGCCTGAGCGTTTGTCAATTTTTGAGCCAATCAAGGTGGTGGGCAAAAACTACCAGGAAGTGCTTACCCAAAAGGGCGAAAACTACCACTATGAAGGCAAAAAGCTGGACAAAGGCACCTATTTGCTGCTGGCGCAGTACAAGCCCACAACCTGGCTGACATTGGCTGATGGCAAGTCTGCCATTGGCAAAACGCGCAAAGATGCGGCAGATGCCAAACGTTGCTTGCTGGCAACGATGACTGGTAAATCTATTTTGGCGGTGAATGGTGGCGGCGATGACGACTTTGTAGGCAGCCCCGTGACGAAGGAAATGGAATTTATTCCACTGGTTAAACCTTCGGAAATCAAGCAAGGCGTGGCAGTCAAATTCCGTTTGGTGCGTGATGGCAAGCCGATGAAAACTGCCCAAGTATTTGGCAGCTACGCAGGCTTTGCCAAAGACTCGGAGAACACGGGTGCGTTTTATGCCAGAACAGATTTGAACGGCGAGTTTGAATTCAAAGCGCCCGTAAAAGGCCAGTGGTTTGTAAAAAGCACGGTGGATGGCGAATCTGGCAACGCAGATTGCGAAAACCGCCGCGACAAGGCTTCTTTGAGCTTTATGGTGTATTGATTTTTCTGCGCTGGCAAGAGAGGATTTTTAGCTCGCTTGTTGGCAAAAGAGAAACGCAAAGGCGCATAGTGATATGCGCCTTTTTTTTGTTGCTGCGACGGGCTGTTTAAGCCGTTGTTTGCGCGGCAGGCATTTGCAAAAAATGCGTGCGGTAGTGGGCTAGTTCTTCGATGGATTCTTCAACGTCTGCCAGTGCGGTGTGGAGTTGTTGTTTTTTAAATGCGTCGTGCACTTCGGGGCGCCAGCGGCGGGCTAGTTCTTTTAAGGTGCTTACGTCCAGGTTGCGGTAGTGGAAGTAGGCTTCGAGTTTGGGCATGTATTTGACTAGGAAGCGGCGGTCTTGGCCGATGGTGTTGCCGCACATGGGCGATTTGCCTTTGCTGACGTATTTTTTAAGGAAGGCAATGAGGGCGGCTTCGGCTTGGGGCTCGGTGGTGGTGCTGGCTTTGACTTTGTCGATGAGGCCGCTGCGTTTGTGGGTGCCTTGGTTCCATGCGTCCATTTTGGAGAGGAGTTCGTCGCTTTGGTGGATGACTAAGACGGGGCCGGCTATGCGCACGGAGAGGTCGGGGCTGGTGACGATGACGGCGATTTCAAGCAGGCGCTCTTTTTCGGGGTCGAGGCCGCTCATTTCGCAGTCGAGCCAGATGAGGTTGTCGTCGTGTTTGGCTAGCGTGGGTTGGGCGGCGGGGCTGGATGTGGCGGCAGCGGGGGCGATGGTGTCAGTGGTGTTGGTGCTCATGGTGGCTGGGTTGGGTTGTAGGGTGGTTAATGTGGGTGCACTGTGGCTGTTGTTGTGTTGGCGCGGGGGCTTTGTGGGGCGATTATGGCAAATGGGAACGGGGTTTGCGGCGGGTGCTGTTGCATTTCTATTTTCAAGGGGCAATAAGTACTTTTGCCGTGCAGCGCCTGCCTTTGTATTGGCATTGCCGCGTAAGGTCTTGCTGCCCAAGCTGTTATTTCCGCGTACGCGGGAATTTATGCTTGCAAGGGGCGCTGCTTTGGATTGCCGCCTACGCGGCAATGGCGGAAATCAGGTGCATTTTTTGTCTGGAATTGGTTGTGCAGGGCAGGGCAGGCAGGCGGGGCGCGGGTGCTTAGTAGCGTGTTTGCCCGAGTTGGGCGAATAGTTCGGCGTAGAGTTGGTGGCGCAGGCTGTCTATGCCTTGTTGTTCTGGGTTTTGCCCTACGGCGGCGAGGATGGCGCAGCCTGGTTCGTGCAGGTGGGTGCAGTTGTAGAAGCGGCAGTCGCCTGTGTGGGCGCGTATGTCGGGCATGAGGGTGGCGAGTTGCGCGGGGCTGATGTGGTGCAGGCCAAATTCTTGAAAGCCAGGTGAGTCGATGATGGCTGTGCCGCTGGCTTTGTCGAGCCAGTACCAAAGGGTGTTGGTGGTGGTGTGTTTGCCCGAGTTGAGGGCTTGGGAGATTTCGCCTGTTTGTGCGCCTGCATCTGGTAGCAGCCAGTTGATGAGGGTGCTTTTGCCTGTGCCTGAGGGGCCGAGTACCAGTGTTTTTTTGCCTTGCAGTGTTTGCCAGAGTTGGTGCAAATCGTTGTGCGTTTGCTGCTCGGTTGGCGGTATGGTGCCGAGTGCGCTTGCGTTGGCGCTGGCGATTTCGGCGGCGGGCGGGGCGGATTGGAGTGATACGGCAAGCGTGGGGTAGTGCATGGCGCGGCAGCTTGCCAGCCGTTGCCAGCCGCGTTGGTGGGCTTCGTGCAGGTCGCTTTTGTTGAGTACGACTATGGGGGTGATGTGGGCGGCTTCGGCGGCGATGAGGGCGCGGCCGAGTAGTTTGTGTGAGAACTCGGGTTCGGCAGCGAGCCAGATGAGGATTTGGTCGAGGTTGGCGGCGAAGGCTTTGGTGCGGATGTCGTCTTGGCGGTAGAACTGGTTGCTGCGGGGCAGGATGTTCTCGATGGTGCCTTCTTCGCCTTGCCCCGCAGGGGGCTGCGCCCATTGCACGCGGTCACCTACTAGCACGGTGTTTTTTTTGCCGCGCTGGTAGCAGATGCGGCGGGTGCCGTCGGCTGTTTCAATGACGCAGTGGCGGCCGTGGGTGGCTACGACGAGGGCTTGCGGCAATGCGGTGGGCGGCTGTTGTGCGGGTGGCGAGGTGGTTTTTTGAGCGGCTGGGGTGTGGGGCATGGGCGAGGGTGCTGGCTAATGGGGGCGGGCTGGCAAATGGGGCTGGCTTGGCGGGCTAGTGGGTGGGCGCTGTGCAGGCGCTGTATCGGGCGGGGTTAGCGCCAGATGAAAAAGCAGGTGAGTAAAGATAGCGCATAGAAGATGATGCCCATGGTTTTTTGGTCAGCCTCTTGGTTCCAGGTGGTGCTGGTAAATACAAATGCACGCATGAATGGAGAGCTGCGCGAGAGGGTGCTGAAGGCGATTAGCAGGCCGATGAGGAAGTAGACGGCGAAGGTGAGCGCGGTTTGCTGCGCGTCGGGCGATTTGGCGTAGGCAAAGGTGCAGAGCCAGACGCAGCTTGTGATGATGGCGATTGACAGCTTGAAGCTGGGGCGGATTTTGGCGGGGGTGGGGTTCACGGTTGTGCTTATGTAGGAGGTTAATGTTCGCAGGTGCACTCTGGCAGGGTGCAGGTGGGGTGTGCTGCGTGCTGGCTGGCGGTGGGCAGGTGTCCCCACAGGAGGAGCAGGTTGCGGTCTTGTTCGACCAGGTCGATGCGTGCGCCTACGGGTAGGAGGACTTTGGTGGCTGTGTGGCCATGGGGCAGGCCTGTGATGATGGGGGTTTTGGTTTGGCTGCGTAGCCATTGGACTACGGTTTGCAGGTTAAAGCCTTTGTCGTGCGGGGTGGTTTTGTAGTCGGTGAATTGGCCGAGTAACACGGCTTTTTGTTTGTCGATAACGCCTGCGTGCAGTAGCTGGGTGAGCATGCGTTCGATGCGGTAGGGGTGCTCGGCGATGTCTTCAAGAAAGAGTACGCCTTTTTTGATTTTCGGGAAGTACGGTGTGCCTAGCAAGCTGGTGAGCACGCACAGGTTGCCGCCCCAGAGGGTGGCGTTTTCTACTGCGTGGGGGAGCAGGGGGCGGCTGGGGTCGGGCAGGTCTTTTTTGCCGAGTTGCCAGCCTGTGCCTTCGCTGCTGCCGTCGAGCATTTCGCTAAAGCAGGCTTGGGTGATTTCGTCGGTGCCTGCGCTTTGCCCCCAGTCGTCTATGAGCAGGTTGCCTGCCCAGGTGGTGGTGTTTTTGCCTGCTTGGGCCAGGAGGGCGGTTTGCAGGGCGGTGAAGTCGCTCAGGCCTACAAAGCGGGTGCCGCGCTCGATGGCTTTGGCGATTTTTTTGTAGGGCAGGGCGGGCAGGATGCGGCTGAGGCCGTAGCCGCCACGGGTGATGAGGGCGGCGTCTGCACCGCTGGCTGCGGCGCGGGTGATGGCGGCGATGCGGGTGGCGTCGTCGCCTGCAAAGCGTTGGTGGGTGGTGAGTGCGTCGGGGTCGATTTCGACTTGGTGGCCCAGTTTTTGCAGGCGGGTGATGGCGCGTTTGAAGCTGGCTGTGTCGCGCACTGCGCCTGAGGGGGAGTAGATGTAGATGTGTGCCATGGTGGTTTTTTGGGGATGGGTGGGGCGGATTGGGTGGGGGTTATGAGGTGGTTTGTGGCGGTGTAGGGCTGCTTGGGTTTGTTGGCAGGTGTGCGAGCAAGGTGTTGCTATTGTGCCGCAGCCAGTGGCGTAGTGCCGCGCCGTTGTGCAGGTGTGGGGTGGCGATGGTGAAAAAAGTGTGGCTGGCTGCGTCTGCTGCACCTGTTGCGGCGGCTGGGCTTGCGGCTGGGCTTGCGGCTGGGCTTGCGGGTGGGTTTGCGGATGGGTTTGCCCAAAAGGGGGCAAGGAGCGCGGCGCGGTGGCCTGGGTTGGGGTAGGGGGCTTGCCAGGCGTATTGGGCTTGCTCTTCGGGGGTGTCTGCCCAGTGTGTGTCTAGGTTAAAGCTGGGGCGGTGTTGGCAGTGGGTGCGCCAGGGGGTGTGGGGCGCGGGGCTGGCGGGCAGGGTTGGCACTAGTGTCAGGCAGTGCGGGAAGGTGCTGGCGAGTGTGGGAGCGAGTTGGATGGCGCTGTCGTGCAGCAGCATGGTGTGCTGCGGGCTGGGTGTGACGTGGATTTGCGCGAGCCATTGTTGCAGCAGTGCGCTGTGCCAGTGCAGGGTGTGTTGCTGGGGTTTTTTGGGTTGGTCGCTTAGGCCGTGGCCTAATAAATCGGGTGCCAGTACGCGCCAGCCTGCTTGGTGTAGCGGTGCGATGGTGTCTGCCCATAGCAGGTGGTAGCTGGCGTAGCCGTGCAGCAGGAGTATGGTGGGGCGCTGGGGCTGGTGGAGTTGGTGCGGGGCGGTGTCGATGTAGTGCAGCCGCCAGGGGCGTTGGGGGGCGTGTGGGCTGGTGTTGTCTGTGGCAGCGGCGTTTGCGGTGGGCGTGCTGCTTGGTGGCTCTTGCAGTAGTGCCCATTGGCTAAAGGGCTGCAAGGCTTGCAGGGCGGGGATGTGGGCGAAGCGGCTGGGGCAGGGGCGCAGGGCGTTGTCGCGCAGGGCGGCTTGGGCGGGTTGCTGGCTTTGTTGGGCTTGGCTGGCGCGGCGCTGGCGAAAGAAGTCTGTGAGCAAGGCGGCGCTGGCGGTTTGCAGGGCGGCATCGGCAGCGCTGGCAGGCGCAAACAAGGTGGCTTGGGTGTGGTGGTTGAGCTGGGGGTTGGCAAACAGGTTGATGACTGAGCCTGCTGCGCCTGTTTTGGGGTCGGCTACTGCGTAGATGACGCGCCGCAAACGGGCGTGCAGTATGGCACCTGCGCACATGGGGCAGGGCTCTAGGGTGACGTACAGGGTGCAGTCTTGCAGGCGGTGGTTGCCTGTGCGCTGGGCGGCGGCGCGCAGGGCGAGTATTTCGGCGTGGGCGCAGGGGTCGTGCGTGGTGCGGGTGCGGTTGTGGGCTTGTGCCAGTATGTCGCCTTGGGGGCTGGTGATGATTGCGCCTACGGGCACTTCGCCCAGCGCGGCGGCGTGTTGGGCTTGCTGCAAGGCGAGTTGCAGGTGGTTGAAGTCGCTGGCTGCGTTGGGTGGCGCTGGCTGGGGTGGCATGGTTTGCTGCTTGGGCTTGGTGCGTGGGCTTGCTGCTTGCTTTGTTGGCTTATTGCTCGGTTTGCTGCATGTTTTTTTGCTGGAGCTGCTCGGCAGACTTCAAGGCTTCGCGCACGTGCTGCTGCGCTTGCAGGGGCTGGGTGGGTTGGCTGATGGCTGGGTCGCTGTTGCCGAGGCTGGCTGGCTGATGCTGGCTGGGGGATAGTTGCTTTTTTACTAGCAGGCCAATGGCGAGCACAACGAGCAACAGGGCTATGGTGGAGAAGATGGCGCGCATGGTGAGGGTGTGGTGGATGTGGATAAATGCGCTTTAGGGGCGTGGCGCTGCGTTGATGCTGCCAAACGGGATGTGTACCGAGGGCAGGGTGCTTGATACGGGTAGCAGGTGCGTTTTTTGGTCGTCGAAGAAGATATGGGGCTTGAGCACGTCGAGCACTTTTTTCTTTTCGATACCGCCTAAAAAGAAGGCTTCGTTTACGGTGATGCCCCAAGAGCGCATGGTGTTGATAACGCGCTCGTGCGAGGGGGCGTTGCGGGCGGTGACGATGGAGATGCGCAGACGGGGCTTATAAGACGGGTCTTGCTGGTATTTGCTTTCTTCGAGCTTTTGAATGGCTGAGAGCTTGGCCAGCAGCTCTTTCAATAGCCCGGGGTTGTGGGGCTTGTTGACGTTTTCTTGCTCGTGGGCGTGGAATTGGTCGATGTTTTTGGATTGCTGGTAAATGGTTTCAGATTCGTCGTCTGCAATGACGCCATCAAAGTCGAATGCAATGCGCAGTTCGGTATCTTCGGGGTCGTCAATATGGCTGGATTTGAGCACGTAGCCAGCAGGGTAGCCTGCACAGGCGGCTTGCCTGATGTCGTCTTCGTTGGCCGACAAAAACAGGCTGATAGACAGCGCGGGTATGTAGCGGTAGGGCACTGTGCCTTGCAGAAATACGGCGCGGGTGATGTCAAGCTGGTGGTGCTTGATGGAATTCATCACGCGCATGCCCGTGTCGGGGTCGTTGCGCGAGAGCAGCACCACTTCAATGGGCGGGTCTGACGGGCTAATGGCGTTAATGGCCAGCAGCCGCTTGATGAACGGAAAGGCTACGCCTGCGGCCAAGGGGCGATTTTGGTGCTGGCGCTGGTAATCGCGGTAGACCAGTTCGCCTTGCTCGCGAAACACCTTGTCAGACTCTTCAAGATTGAACAAGGCGCTTGAGGCAAGGCCTATAACCAGTCGATTTTCTAGCTCGTAAGGCATGGATTTGATTAGGCTTTTTTAACAAACTCGGACTTGAGCTGCATAGCGCCTACGCCGTCGATTTTGCAGTCAATATCGTGGTCGCCATCAATGATGCGGATGTTTTTAACCTTCGTACCCACCTTGATAACGAGCGACGAGCCTTTGACCTTCAAGTCTTTAACCAGCGTAACCGTATCGCCATCGGCCAAGACGTTGCCATGCGCGTCGCGAACGGTGCGCACCTCCTCGACCTGCTCTGGCTGCGCCTGCTGCGGCCACTCGTGGGCGCACTCGGGGCAGATAAACATAGCGCCATCTTCATAAGTGTAGGCAGACTGGCATTGGGGGCAATTGGGCAGGGTAGACATGGGCGAAGCTCCAGATTTGTAATGCTTGTGATAAAGATGCAAGGCAGCTACGCGCTTGCGGTTACAGTGCGCCTATGGTAGCAACTTCTTTTGCGATGACAAACATGACTGAAACAACACACACGCCCAGCAGCAACAATCCCCCGCAATTTGGCAGCCACGGCTGGCTAGAGCCGCAATGGCCAGCACCCGCTTGGCTAGGCGCAGTCATGACCACCCGCGCAAGTGGCTACTCACAAGCCCCCTACAACAGCATGAACCTGGGCGACCACGTGGGCGACGCACCCGACCAAGTAGCCGCCAACCGCGCACACCTGCAGCGCACATGCGCCATGCAAAGCGTGTTTTTGCAGCAAGTACACGGCGCTGGCGTAGTGCGGCTCGATAGCGGCTTGATTCAAGCAAGCCACGCGCCCCAAGCGCCAGCCTTGCAAGCCGATGCCTGCTTTACCACCGAGCCAGGCTTGGCGTGCAGCATCATGGTGGCAGACTGCCTGCCCGTGCTGCTGGTACACACCCAGGCACGCATAGTAGGCGCAGCGCACGCGGGCTGGCGCGGGCTGGCAGGCCAGCAAGGGCATGGCGTGCTAGAAGCCTTGCTGCAAGCCATGCGCGCGGCATTGCCCGATGCAATGTGTGCAGGCACTTGCGCCCCAACCAGCGCCGATACAGGCTGGCAGGCATGGTTAGGCCCAAGCATAAGCGCAGCCGCCTTTGAAGTGGGCGACGAGGTGCGCGCCGCCTTTATGCAAACCAACCCCGCCGCCCAAACTTGCTTTACCCCCGCCGCCCAAAGCGGCAAATGGCTAGCCAACCTGCCCGCACTGGCGCGGCAAAGGCTGGCAGCTTTGGGCGTAAGCGCCGTCTACGGCAACGATGGCAGCTTGCCCTGGTGCACATGGAGCCAGCCAGAAACATTCTTTTCATACCGTCGCAACAACCACACAGGGCGCATGGCGGCTGCCGTGTGGATAAAACCCCCAACCCCTCCCACTTCAACCACCTAACCCCACCGCCCACCGACACCCATCAGCAAACCCAAACAAAACCCCGACAACCAGCTACCATGCGGGTTTCAAGCCATTTTCCTTCTGTAACCCGCGTAGATACTGGTTGTCGGCTTTTTAGCCTTTCCAGCCCTTGCAACCCTTGCAGGCTTTCCCCCCAAACCAAATTTTGGTATTCCCTTTTGCGCCTTCTGCGTAACCTTTGCGTCTTTTGCGTTCACCCCCGTATCCCTCTGCGCCCTCTGCGTTCGTTCCCGCATTCGTTCAGCCCTAACCCGCAAAAGTCGCAAAACCCCGACAACCAGCCCCCATGCGGGTTTCAAGCCATTTTCCTTCTGCAACCCGCATGGGGACTGCTTCTCGGCTTTTTAGCCTTTTTGCCCTTTTAATGCTTTCCAGCCCTTGCAACCCTTGCAGGCTTTCCCCCCAAACCAAATTTTGGTATTCCCTTTTGCGCCTTCTGCGTAACCTTTGCGTCTTTTGCGCTCGCCCCCGTATCCCTCTGCACCATCAGTTGCGTGGCATTTGTTGCAGGGCATGTGGTATGCGTGGTGGGCGTGTCAGGGTTTACGCACAATGCGCGGCTTGGCGTGTAGCAGATAGTAAAACCCGCTGGAATAATGTGGATAATGCAAGGCAATACGCGGCTGGCTTGGGGCTGGCTGCTACTCAAGCCTTTTGGTTCTGGCTTGCAAACCACATCCTTTTTGCCAGCCTGTTTTTGCCAGCCTACTCTTGTTTATGGGAAGCAGATATGACATCGTCCAAACACCCAGCAGACCAATTCAGCACCAGCACACTTGAAGACTGGCACAAAGCAGCCGCCAAGTCTGCACCAGGCGGCGATGTAGAGGCGCTGAACTGGATTACGCCAGACGGCATCACCGTCAAGCCCATGTATACGGCGCAAGACACAGCCAATTTGCCCTATGCCAACACGCTGCCTGGGTTTGAGCCGTTTTTGCGCGGCCCGCAAGCCACCATGTACGCCGTGCGCCCGTGGACGATACGCCAATATGCGGGCTTTTCTACCGCCGAAGAAAGCAACGCCTTTTACCGCAGTGCGCTAGCCGCTGGCGGCCAAGGCATCAGCGTAGCGTTTGACTTGGCAACGCACCGTGGCTACGACAGCGACCACCCGCGCGTCACGGGCGACGTAGGCAAGGCAGGCGTAGCCATCGACAGCGTAGAAGACATGAAAATCCTGTTCGACCAGATTGCGCTCGATAAGGTGAGTGTTTCCATGACCATGAATGGCGCTGTGCTGCCCATATTGGCGGGCTACATCGTGGCAGCCGAGGAGCAAGGCGTAAGCCAGGAAAAGCTGGCAGGCACGATTCAAAACGACATCCTCAAAGAATTCATGGTGCGCAACACCTACATCTACCCGCCCGAGCCATCCATGCGCATCATTGGCGACATCATGGAATACACAGCGGCGCACATGCCCAAATTCAATTCCATTTCCATCTCTGGCTACCACATGCAAGAAGCGGGCGCTAACCAGGCGCTTGAGCTGGCCTTTACCTTGGCCGATGGCAAAGAGTATGTCAAAACTGCTATCGCCAAAGGCATGGATGTAGACGACTTCGCAGGCCGCCTGTCGTTCTTCTGGGCCATAGGCATGAACTTTTACCTTGAAATCGCCAAAATGCGCGCCGCCCGCTTGCTGTGGTGCCGCATCATGAAAGGCTTTGGCGCACAAAAGCCCAAGAGCCTGATGCTGCGCACCCACTGCCAAACCAGCGGCTGGAGCTTAACCGAGCAAGACCCCTACAACAACGTAGTGCGCACCACCATCGAGGCCATGGCTGCCGTATTTGGCGGCACACAAAGCCTGCACACCAACGCGCTTGATGAAGCCATTGCACTGCCCAGCGAGTTTTCTGCCCGCATTGCCCGCAACACCCAGCTCATCATTCAGGAAGAAACCCACATCACCAACGTAGTAGACCCCTGGGCGGGCAGCTACATGATGGAAAGCCTCACCCAAGAAATGGCCGATGCTGCCTGGAAAATCATCGAAGAAGTCGAGGCACAAGGCGGCATGACCAAAGCCGTTGATAGCGGCTGGGCCAAGCTCAAAATCGAAGCCGCCGCAGCCGAAAAGCAAGCCCGCATTGACTCTGGGCGCGACGTGATAGTGGGCGTAAATAAATACAAACTCGGCAGCGAAGAAGCGGTGGATACGCTTGAGGTTGATAACGTCAAAGTGCGCGAAGCACAATTGGCGCGCCTGCAAACCATCCGCGCCAAGCGCGACGCGGCAGCAGTGGCGCAAAAGCTGCAAGCACTCACCGAAGTGGCAAAAAGCGGGCAGGGCAATCTGCTAGCCGCTACCATAGAAGCCGTGCGCTGCCGCGCCACCGTGGGCGAAATCAGCGACGCGCTAGAGCTGGTATTTGGCCGCCACCGTGCCGACACGCAAAAAGTAACAGGCGTGTATGCCGCGGCCTATGAAGACGCGCAAGGCTGGCAACAACTGCAAAGCGACATCAACGACTTTGCCCAAAGCGCAGGCCGCCGCCCGCGCGTAATGATTGCCAAGCTCGGCCAAGACGGGCACGACCGTGGCGCCAAAGTAGTAGCTACGGCAATGGCCGACTTGGGCTTTGACGTAGACATTGGCAGCCTGTTTCAAACCCCTGAAGAATGCGCCCGCCAAGCCATAGAAAACGACGTACACGCTGTAGGCATATCCACACTGGCGGCAGGGCACAAAACACTGGTGCCCGCCATCATTGCCGAGCTGAAAAAACAAGGCGCAGACGACATCGTGGTGTTTGTAGGCGGCGTGATACCGCGCCAAGACTACGACTTCTTGTATGCGGCAGGTGTCAAAGGCATCTTCGGCCCAGGCACCCCCGTGCCAGCCAGCGCCCGCGATGTGCTGGAGCAAATCAAGAAAGCGCAGAGCTAAGGCGGCTGCATGATTGGCAACATCGTCTCTGGCACGCCCATGGCGCAGCGCCGCGCCATAGCCAAAGCCATTACCCTGCTCGAATCTACCCGCGCCGACCACCGCGCACAGGGTGATGAATTGCTCACCGCCTTGTTGCCGCACACAGGGCGGGCGCTGCGGCTGGGTTTGTCGGGCGTGCCTGGCGTGGGCAAAAGCACGTTTGTTGAGTCGCTGGGCTTGTATTTAACGGGGCTGGGCTTGCGCGTGGCAGTGCTGGCGATAGACCCCTCATCCACCGTTTCGGGCGGCTCCATACTGGGTGACAAAACGCGCATGGAAAAACTCTCGGCGCAAGAAAATGCCTATATCCGCCCCAGCCCCAGCGGCGGCACGCTGGGCGGCGTGGCCGAAAAAACGCGCGAAGCCATGCTGGTGTGCGAAGCCGCAGGCTTTGATGTGGTGATTGTTGAAACGGTGGGCGTGGGCCAGTCTGAAACCGCCGCACACGGCATGACCGATATGTTTGTCGTGCTGCAACTGCCCAATGCGGGCGACGATTTGCAGGCCATTAAAAAAGGCGTGATGGAAATGGCTGATATGGTCGTTATCAACAAAGCCGATATTGACCCGCTAGCCGCCGACCGCGCCCAAGCGCAAATTGCATCAAGCATGCGCCTGTTGCGCCAGTATGCGCCAGCGCCCCAAACCGACGCAGCGCATGGTGAAGCAGCGCATACCGCACCAGCGCACGAGCCAAGTGCTTTGCCCGATGCGTGGCAGCCCCAAGTGCTGCAAATCAGCGCTTTGCGCAACCAAGGCATAGCGGCGTTTTGGCAAGCAGTAGAGCAGTATCGCGCCATACAAAGCGCCAACGGACAAATCGCACAGCGTCGCCAGCAGCAAAACCTGCGCTGGATGTGGGAGCGCATAGAAGCGGGCTTGAAGCAAGCATTTCGCCAGCAGGCAGCAGTGCAGGCAGCTTTGCCAGATATAACGCAGCGCGTGCAGGCAGGGCAACTGGCAGCATCTACGGCAGCGCGGCAACTGTTGCAGCTTTTTGGAGAGGCACAGGCATGCAATGCGCCATGTGCGATGCAGACAAATGCAAAACAGAGCAATTTTTGAAATGGCAAAAACGTTAAATGCCGCTACTTGGAATCACGCAACTTTTGAATCGCGCTATTTTTGAATCA
Organism: Allobrachymonas sp.; assembly: GCA_017993135.1. Classification (GTDB taxonomy): domain Bacteria; phylum Pseudomonadota; class Gammaproteobacteria; order Burkholderiales; family Burkholderiaceae_C; genus Brachymonas. Next base: position 36,245 of record JAGONG010000004.1, on the reverse strand, counting down.
CGTTACTTTTGAATCACGCTATTTTTTTAGAAAGAAAGAGAAGCCATGTCCAGTACGATGAAAGAAATCATTGAGCAGCTTGAAGCCAAACGCGCAGCCGCACGCATGGGCGGAGGCCAAAGGCGCATTGATGCCCAGCACAGCAAAGGGCGGCTAACTGCACGCGAGCGCATAGAGGTGCTGCTCGATGAAGGCAGCTTTGAAGAGTGGGATATGTTTGTCGAGCACCGCTGTGCCGACTTTGGCATGGAGCAAAACCACATTCCAGGCGATGGCGTAGTCACTGGCTACGGCACTATCAATGGCCGTTTGGTGTTTGTGTTTAGCCAAGACTTCACCGTATTTGGCGGCGCGTTGAGCGAAGCCCATGCCGAGAAAATCTGCAAAGTCATGGACCAAGCCATGAAAGTGGGCGTGCCCGTTATTGGCATTAACGATTCGGGCGGTGCGCGCATTCAAGAAGGCGTGGCTTCTTTGGCAGGCTATGCCGAAGTGTTTCAGCGCAACGTCATGGCCAGCGGCGTGATTCCGCAAATCAGCATGATTATGGGCCCGTGCGCGGGTGGCGCGGTGTATTCACCCGCCATGACAGACTTTATCTTCATGGTTAAAGACAGCTCATACATGTTTGTAACGGGCCCCGATGTGGTGAAAACCGTAACGCACGAAACCGTTACCGCCGAAGAGCTGGGAGGCGCCATTACGCACACCACCAAGTCAGGCGTGGCCGATATGGCGTTTGAAAACGACGTGCAAGCCTTGCTCATGTTGCGCCGCCTCTACAACTACATTCCGCCCAACAACCGCGAAAAAGCACCATACCGCCCCACGCTCGACCCCGTTAGCCGTGCCGACATGAGTCTGGATACGCTCGTGCCCGACAACCCCAACAAGCCCTACGACATGAAGGAGCTGATTGAAAAAACGGCAGACGATGGCGAGTTTTTCGAGCTGCAACCCGAATACGCCAAAAACATCATCATCGGCTTTGCCCGTATGGACGGCCACGTGGTGGGCATAGTTGCCAACCAGCCGCTGGTGCTAGCGGGCTGTCTGGATATAAAAAGCAGCATCAAAGCAGCGCGTTTTGTGCGCTTTTGCGACGCGTTTAACATCCCTGTGCTTACCTTTGTAGACGTGCCGGGCTTTATGCCAGGCACCTCGCAAGAGTACGGCGGCATTATCAAACACGGCGCCAAGCTGCTGTATGCCTATGCCGAATGCACCGTGCCCAAAATCACCGTCATCACACGCAAAGCCTACGGCGGCGCTTACGACGTAATGAGCAGCAAGCACTTGCGCGGCGATGTGAACTTTGCCTGGCCCAATGCCGAAATTGCCGTTATGGGAGCCAAAGGCGCGGTTGAAATCATCTTCCGCGAAGAAAAAAACGACCCCGAAAAGCTCGCCGCCCGCGAAGCCGAATACAAAGCCCGCTTTGCCAACCCCTTTGTGGCAGGCGCGCGCGGCTTTATTGACGACGTTATCCAGCCGCACGAAACCCGCATGCGCATTTGCCGCAGCTTGGCCATGCTCAAAGACAAAAAAGCCGAAAACCCATGGCGCAAACACGGCAACATGCCGCTGTAAGCCAAGGCAGCAAGACGCTTCATAAAGACGCTTATGCCCAAGCCAGCCCAGCCGCATATGCAGGCCGTTCGCACCAGTAGCTTTACCAGCAGCCTAACTAGCAGCTCAACCAGTGGCTTTACCAGTAGCCCTGCCCGTAGCTGCTCGGCATGGTGCTGGCTGCTGCTTGCCGCTGGCAGCGTGCTTGCCGCGCACGCGCTGCATTTGGTGCTGGGCTATGGCACGTTGCACTTTGGCGTAGTGGTGCTTGCTTTGTGTGGCGCGGCTTGTCTGGCTGCGGCTGGCTTGCTGTGGCGCTATGGCGGGGCGGCTTGCAGGCAATGGGCGCGCGCTGCTGTCTGGCGCTGGCGGCTGTGCTGTGCGCTGGCTGTGGCCTTGGGCGCATGGCTGTGCAGCGTGGCGTTGTTTTTTGTGTTTATCAGCCGCGCTCAGGCAGATGCGAGCTATGCCGTAGCACCGCCCAAGCATGCGGTAATCGTGGTGCTGGGCTCGGGTGCGCCATATTGCCAACCTTCAGCAACGCTGCAAGCGCGGCTAGATAGGGCGCTTGAGCTGGCACAGCGCCTGCCTCATGCCCGCGTGCTGGCTACAGGGGGCAAGATTGCATGGCAGCCCTGCACCGAAGGGCAAGTTATGGGCAACTATTTGCGCGCCCACGGCTTGCAAGCAGGGCGCATTGTTCAGGAAGAGCGCAGCACCAGCACGCAAGAAAACCTGCGTTTTAGCCTGCCTGTGTTGCAAGCGCACGGGTTTAACCAGCAAGCGCACACGCTGCTGCTGGTGACCAGCGATTTTCACGCCCTGCGTGCCCGCCTGATTGCCAGACGAGAGGGCTATAGCCACATCCAAAGCGCAAGCGCCCCTACGCCACTGCCACAACGCTATGCCGCATGGCTGCGTGAGTATTTTGCTTTTATCAGCGGCTGGCTACTAAAAGAGTATTGATTAAAGAGCATTGATTGTTATAGGTTTTTTTGAATTTTTGATTTTTTAAATTGATAGCCGAAACCAGAGGAGTTTTCATATGTTTACCAAAATCCTGATTGCCAACCGTGGCGAAATTGCCTGCCGCGTGATTGCCACGGCCAAGAAAATGGGCATTGCTACCGTAGCCGTTTGCTCCGAGGCAGACAAAGACGCGCGCCATGTGCAACTGGCCGATGAATCGGTGCTGATTGGCCCAGCGCCCTCGCGCGAGTCGTACTTGGTGGCAGACAAAATCATTGCCGCAGCCAAGCAAACGGGCGCACAGGCCATTCACCCGGGCTATGGCTTTTTGGCTGAAAACGAAGCCTTTGCCAAGCGTGTAGAAGAAGAAGGGCTGGTTTTTATTGGCCCCAAGCACTACAGCATTGCCGCCATGGGCGACAAAATTGCCTCTAAAAAGCTCGCTATTGAAGCAGGCGTAAACACCATTCCTGGCTTTAACGATGTGATTGAAAACGCCGAGCACGCCGTAAAAATCGCCCAAGGCATAGGCTACCCCGTGATGATTAAAGCCAGCGCGGGCGGCGGCGGCAAAGGCTTGCGCGTGGCGTTTAACGACCAAGAAGCGTTAGAAGGCTTTACCGCGTGCAGCAACGAAGCACGCAACAGCTTTGGCGACGACCGCATTTTTATTGAAAAATTTGTCGAGCAGCCCCGCCATATCGAAATACAAGTTCTGGGCGATGCGCAGGGCAACGTCATTTACCTCAACGAGCGCGAGTGCTCCATCCAGCGCCGCCACCAAAAGGTGATTGAAGAAGCGCCGTCGCCCTTTATCAGCGAAGCCACGCGCAAGGCTATGGGCGAGCAGGCAGTGGCACTGGCCAAGGCGGTAAAGTACCAAAACGCGGGCACGGTGGAGTTTGTAGTAGGTAAAAATCAGGACTTTTACTTTCTGGAAATGAACACCCGCCTGCAAGTAGAGCACCCTGTAACCGAGTGCATTACGGGGCTGGATTTGGTGGAGCTGCAACTGCGCGTAGCCGCTGGCGAGCCGCTGCCACTCAAGCAAGAAGATGTGAAGATTAACGGCTGGGCGTTTGAATGCCGCATCAACGCAGAAGACCCATTCCGCAACTTCTTGCCCAGCACGGGGCGTTTGGTGCGCTTTTTGCCGCCCACGCAAACCATGTGGCAGGGCGATACCGAGCACCTGCAAGGCGTACGCATTGATACAGGCGTGGCAGATGGCGGCGAAATCTCCATGTTTTACGACCCGATGATTGCCAAGCTGATTGTGCACGGCAAAGACCGCGCCGATGCCATAGCCAAAACGCGCGAGGCGCTCAATGGCTTTGTCATTCGCGGCGTGCAAAGCAACATCCCCTTTCATGCGGCATTGTTGGCGCACCCCAAATTCATCGCGGGCGACTTTAATACGGGCTTTATCCCCGAGCACTACGCACAAGGCTTTTGCGCCGAAGACGTGCAGCATGACGACCCCTACTTCTTGCAGGCTTTGGCTGCGCGCCTGCATATGTGGTACCGCAACCGTGCGCAAGGCTTGCAGGGCAAGTTCTGGGAAGGGCAAAAACGCCTGCCAGGGCGCGAATTTACAGTCTGCACGCTGGGCAAGCAAGGCGAAAACAGCTACGTCAAAGTCAGCCTGGGCGAAGTAGAGCTTGAAAAACCACTCACAGTAACCGTACACGCCCCCGATGGCGACCGCATCTACAGCCTGCTGGTGCGCAATATGCTGCATGAAGGCGCTATCAGTGGCACAGTCAATGGCAAGCCGTTTACGGTGCAGATGGAGCGCGGCAAAGGCAAAGACCCGCTGGCCATACGCGTTATACACAACGGCGCACAAATTGATGCGCTGGTGTTGCAGCCGCGCACCGCCGAGCTGCTCAAGCTCATGCCCTACAAAGCACCGCCAGACATGAGCAAATACGTACTCTCGCCCATGCCAGGCTTGCTGGCACAGGTGGCAGTAAAAGTGGGGCAAAAAGTGCAAGCGGGCGAGCGCGTAGCAGTGATTGAAGCCATGAAAATGGAAAACGTACTCTTTGCAGCGCAAGACGGCGTAGTAGCCAAAGTGCTGGCCGAGCCAGGCGAAAGTTTAGCCGTGGACCAAGCCATCATCGAATTTGCTTAAACGGCAAGCACAAGCCCCTCAAAAAGCAAAAACACGGCAAATCGCCACAAGCAGCCCCCATGCGCCCTGCAAGGCAGAAATGCCCTGCAAGCCGCATAAACACTGCTTGCCGCGGTTTTCCGTGTTTTGCGCGTATTGCATGCATATTGCCTGCGTATTGCCAAGCCTATTGCCACAGTTGGGCACGCTTCATCACACTTTGCCGCCAATTGCAATCTGGCGCTCAAGTAACAAACAAACCACAACCTTTGGCCCCCAGCCACTTTGCGCTACCATGCAAGGCTACATTTCATCCTAGCCAAGATTTACCACCATGACCCTGCGTATCTACAACACACTGGCGCGCGAGCTGCAAGCCTTCACCCCCATCGAGCCCAACCACGTCCGCATGTACGTCTGCGGCATGACTATTTACGACCTGTGCCACATCGGGCACGCCCGCATGATGATTGCGTTTGACGTGGTGCAAAAATGGCTACGCGCCAGCGGCTATAAAGTCACCTACGTGCGCAACATCACCGACATTGACGACAAAATCATCAAACGCGCCGTAGAGCGCGGCATCACCATCCGAGAGCTCACAGACGAGATGACTGCCGCCATGCACGCCGACTTCTCCACCCTGGGCATAGACCCCCCCACCCACGAGCCACGCGCCACCGAATACGTGCGCCAAATGACCGACCTCATCGGCACACTCCAGCAAAAAGGCTTGGCCTATCAGGTGCAAGGCAGCGCCGAGCAAAGCGCCAATGGCGGCATGGGCACAGCCGAAGCGGGCGACGTCATGTTCTCGGTACGCAAGCAGCCAGGCTACGGCAAACTCTCGGGCAAATCGCTCGATGACCTGCGCGCAGGCGAGCGCATAGCCGTGCAAGGCGGCAAGCAAGACCCGCTGGACTTTGTACTGTGGAAAGCATCCAAACCCAGCGAACCAGACGACGTCAAATACCCCTCACCCTTTGGCTGCGGGCGACCAGGCTGGCACATCGAATGCTCTGCCATGAGCATGGCGCTGCTGGGCGAAACCTTTGACATCCACGGCGGCGGTGCCGACCTGCAATTTCCCCACCACGAAAACGAAATCGCCCAAAGCGAAGGCGCCACAGGCAAAAAATACGTCAATTACTGGATGCACAACGGCTTTTTAAACGTTGATGGCGAAAAAATGAGCAAATCGCTCAACAACTTTTTCACCATCCGCGACGTACTCAAAAGCTACGACGGCGAAACACTGCGCTTTTTCATGCTGCGCGTACACTACCGCCGCCCGTTTAACTTCAGCGACGCGGGGCTGGACGATGCCCGCCTTGGCCTCAAACGCCTCTACACAGCACTACAAGCCACCACGCCACAAGTACCCGCCACAATCGACTGGAGCAACCCGCACGCCGCCCGCTTCAAAGCCGCCATGGACAACGACTTTGGCACCCCCGAAGCCGTAGCCGTGCTGTTTGACCTGGCCGCCGAAGCCAACCGCAACGCCTGCCCCCACACCGCAGGCCTGCTCAAAGCACTCGCAGGCACACTGGGCATACTGCAAAGTAGCCCCGAGCAATACCTGCAAGCAGGCGCAACGCTCGATGCCGCCACCATCCAAAGCCAAATAGACGCACGCACCGCCGCCAAAGAAGCCAAAAACTGGGCAGAAGCCGACCGCATACGCCAAAGCCTCTTGCAGCAAGGCGTAGTCCTCAAAGACTCCCCCACAGGCACCACATGGGAGATGGCGCTGTAATGCAGGCAACAACCACCCTGGCACCAACCCTGACACCAGCCTTGACACCAGCCGCACCCTTGGCAGCCAACGCGCACCTGCTGGCACAACCCGCAGACGCCCGCATCAGCCTTGCCGCCCCAAAAACATCGGGCGGCAAGCCTTCCAACCAAAGCGCCCAACAAGCAGCAGCCACAGCGTCAGCAAACAACGCGCCAGCCAGCCAAACCCCAGACTACTGGAAAGCAGCCTGCACCCACCTAGGGCGCAAAGACCGCGTCATGAAAAAGCTAATCGCGCAATACGGCTCGGCCAGACTGCAAACACGCGGCGATGCCTTCGCCACACTGGCGCGAAGCATTGTCGGGCAGCAAATATCCGTCAAATCGGCGCAATCCGTCTGGAACCGCTTTGCCGCACTAGCCACAGCCATCACAGCGCAACAAGTCCTGCAACTCAACGCGCAAGACATGCGCGCAGCAGGCTTGAGCGCTCGAAAAATAGAATACCTCTACGACTTGGCGCGCCACTTCGATGCAGGACACATGCAAACCCAAGACTGGGGCGAACTCAGCAACGAAGCCGTCATAGCCAAACTCACCGCCATACGCGGCGTAGGGCGCTGGACGGCCGAGATGTTTCTCATCTTCCACATGATGCGCCCCAACGTACTCCCGCTTGATGATGTAGGGCTGATAAAAGGCATAAGCCAGAATTATTTCTCAGGCGAACCCGTCAGCCGCAACGAAATACGCGAACTGGCACAAGCCTGGCAACCTTGGTGTAGCGTAGCAACTTGGTACATCTGGCGCTCACTCGACCCCTTGCCCGTAGCGTACTAGCGTATTAGCGCACGACGCACTAACACACAAACAAAGCCCTGCGCACAAATATCCACACAACGGCATAAGCCCTTGCCACAGAAACAAAACCGCTATTGTTTACAATGCAGCCCAAGCCCAACAGGAGACACCAGCGTGACTAAACGAACATTCCTCGACTTTGAGCAACCCATAGCCGAACTCGAAAACAAAATTGAAGAACTGCGCTACGTGCAAAGCGAGTCAGCCGTAGACATATCTTCCGAAATAGAGCAGTTGAGCAAAAAAAGCCAACAACTCACCAAAGACATATACAGCCAGCTCACCCCCTGGCAAATCAGCAAAATCGGCCGCCACCAAGAGCGCCCCATGACGCTGGACTACATCGCAGGCATCTTTACCGACTTCGTTGAAATGCACGGCGACCGCCACTTTGCCGACGACAAAAGTCTGGTAGGCGGCTTGGCCCGCATCAACGGCACACCCTGCATGGTGCTCGGCCACCAGCGCGGGCGCGACACCAAAGAGCGCGTCATGCGCAACTACGGCATGAGCCGCCCCGAAGGCTACCGCAAAGCCCTGCGCCTGATGAAAACTGCCGAAAAATTCGGTCTGCCCGTATTTACCTTTGTTGATACCATGGGCGCATTCCCTGGTATTGATGCCGAAGAACGCAGCCAAAGCGAAGCCATTGGCCGCAACATCTTCGAAATGGCGCAACTCGAAGTACCCATCATCACCACCATCATCGGCGAAGGCGGCTCAGGCGGCGCACTCGCCATCAGCGTGGCCGACCAGGTACTCATGCTGCAATACTCCATCTACTCCGTCATCAGCCCTGAAGGCTGTGCCTCCATCCTCTGGAAAACCGCCGAACGCGCCCAAGACGCAGCCGAAGCGCTTGGCATCACCGCCCACCGCTTAAAAGCCCTGGGCTTGATTGACAAAATAGTCACCGAACCCGTAGGCGGCGCACACACCAACCACACGCAAATGGCATCCCTGCTCAAACGCGCACTGCTTGAAGCCCTACGCCAAGTCAGCGACCTCAAGCCCCAAGAGCTGCTAGACCGCCGCTACGAGCGCCTGCAAAGCTACGGTCGTTTTAACGACACGCGCGCAGTCAGCGAATAAACAAATCGCGCAAGCCTTCTAGCCATGCCACATGCGCTACTGGCAGACTGGCCAATCTCAGACATTGACCGCGCATTGTGGGACTGGTGGCTGCAATTGCCTGCGCCGAAGCCCGCCAAGCTGGGCGTGGCTTTTAGCGCAGGGGCAGACTCCACCGCCTTGCTGCTGGCTGCCGTGCGGCTACAACAAGGCTGCTATCACCCAGACAAGCGCATCGCCTTGCCGCAGCAAATTGTGGCATTGCATGTGCACCACGGCCTGCAATCGGCAGCAGACGGGTTTGCACAGCACTGCCAGCAAATTTGCCGCCAGTTACCAGCCCGTACGCCCAAGCACGCGTTTGCCCAAACGCCTGCCCAAGCGCAGCTTGACGATGGCGTTGCTTGTTGCGTTATAACCCGCGTGCAAGTTGCGCTTGCAGCAGGCGATAGCCTTGAAGCACAAGCGCGTATCGCACGCTATCAGGCGCTCGCCAGCAGCGCACAGCAAACTGGTGCCGAGATAGTGCTATTGGCACACCATGCAGACGACCAAGCCGAAACCGTGCTGCTGGCCTTAAGCCGTGGTGCAGGCGTAGCAGGGTTGGCAGGTATGCCCGCGCAATTCAACAGAAATGGCTGCCAGTTTGCGCGACCGCTGCTTGCGCTTTCTGGCGCATGGTTGCGGCAATGGCTGCACCAGCACCAGGTGCCGTGGATAGAAGACCCAAGCAATACCGACCAGCGTTTTACCCGCAACCGTTTTCGCCACAGCTTGCTGCCAGCACTGGAGCAAGCCATGCCCGCCTTTCGCACCAGCATAGCCCGCAGCGCACGCATGGCAGCGCAAGCCGACCACTTGCTGCAAACACTGGCACAGCAAGACATGGCGCACACAGGCAACCCGCCACGCATTCGCGCCTTGCAACAGCTCGACCGTGCGCGCCAAGCCAACTTGTTGCGCTACTGGCTCAAAACCAGTTACCAAACTACGGGCAGCGAAGCGCAAATCAATGCTTTGCTGGATGTATTGGCAGCTTGCACCACGCGCGGGCACAAAATCCGCATCAAAACTGGAAACGGATATGTAGAGCGCGATGGTGAAAAACTGCTTTGGCGCTTGCTACAATAAAAAACTTTTTTCACCAGGCGGAGTCACCCCTTCGCCATGAGTGCCACATCGACTGTTTCGGAACATCTCTTATGGCTTTAATCGTTCACAAATACGGCGGAACCTCCATGGGTTCAACCGAACGCATCAGCAACGTAGCCAAACGCGTAGCCAAATGGGCGCGCGCAGGCCACCAAATGGTAGTCGTGCCATCTGCAATGAGTGGCGAAACCAACCGCCTGCTGGCTCTGGCCAAAGAATTGGCTCCAGTTGGCAGCAACGCTTGCACACTGCGCGAAATGGACATGATTGCAGCCACTGGCGAGCAAGTATCTGTGGGCCTGCTGGCCTTGGCACTGCAAGCCGAGGGCGTGCCAGCCATCAGCTTAACGGGCTGGCAAGTGCCCGTTCATACCGATAATGCGTATACCAAAGCGCGCATCGAGTCTATTGACGACCAGCGCGTGCGCGCCGAACTTAACGCGGGTAAAGTCGTCATCATCACGGGCTTTCAAGGGCTCGACGGCAACAACAACATCACCACGCTGGGTCGTGGCGGTAGCGACACATCAGCCGTAGCCGTAGCAGCCGCACTCAAAGCCGACGAATGCCTGATTTTTACCGACGTAGACGGCGTCTATACCACCGACCCGCGCATCGTGCCCGAAGCACGCCGCTTGGGTAGTGTCAGCTTTGAAGAAATGCTGGAAATGGCCTCCATGGGCTCGAAAGTGCTGCAAATTCGCGCCGTTGAGTTTGCTGGCAAATACCACGTCCCCCTGCGCGTCTTGAGCAGCTTTACTCCTTGGGATATTCCCATTGAAGAAGAAGATAAATCTGGAACACTGATTACTTTAGAGGAAGATGGAAAAATGGAAAAAGCCGTAGTCTCAGGCATTGCCTTTAACCGTGATGAGGCCAAAATTTCTGTCATGGGCGTGCCCGACCGCCCAGGCGTTGCCTATCAAATTCTGGGCGCAGTAGCTGATGCCAACATCGAAGTCGATGTCATCATCCAAAACATCAGCAAAGACGGCAAAACCGATTTCAGCTTCACCGTGAATCAAGCCGACTATGCGCGCACCATTGACCTGCTTAAAACCAAGGTGTTGCCCGAAACTGGCGCGGCTGAAATCGTAGGCGATACCAAAATTTGCAAAGTCAGCATTGTCGGCATCGGCATGCGCAGCCATGCAGGCGTAGCCAGCCAGATGTTCCGCGCACTGGCCGAAGAAGGCATCAACATTCAGATGATTTCTACTTCCGAAATAAAAACATCGGTTGTTATTGATGAAAAGTACATGGAACTCGCCGTACGCACCCTGCACAAAGCATTTGAGCTTGAACAAGCAGTTGGCAGCAAATAAAAAACGAAAAATCCCATTTTTGGGCTATAATTCGTGATTCCAAAAATTGGAGACGTGACCGAGAGGCCGAAGGTGCTCCCCTGCTAAGGGAGTATGCGGTGTAGAGCCGCATCGAGGGTTCGAATCCCTCCGTCTCCGCCAATTAAAGCCCTAAGTAATTGATTTACTTAGGGCTTTTTGTTTGCCAAGATGTTTTTGCGGTTTTTTCGGGGGGTCGGGGCAGGTTTTTCGGTTTAACCCACTTTCTCTTGTTGTCGCTTTTGCGCATTTGGCGCAATCGGATGCATTGGGCCTCAGTGCAGCAATCAACATCCATCAATTCCCATCAATGTCAGACAATGCCAGCTGCAAGCCCGTTATGAGCCAGCCATAAGCCAGCGCATGAGTTAGCAGCAAAAGCAGCGCTGGTGGCAATGGCTATAACCAAGCGCGCGTTGCAACGTATTTGCGTGCAGCCGCCAGCGCTGGTATGGCTTGTTGTGCATTACCATCGCGTGTTCTGTGGCGCATGCCTGTGCCAATACCATCAAGCACGAAAACCACCCAAGGAGTACCCATGCACGAACTTAAATGCCCGAAATGCGGCTCGGCCTTTACGATTGATGAGGCAGGTTATGCCGATATTCTCAAGCAAGTGCGCGATAGCGATTTTGAAAAGCAATTGAACGAGCGCCTTGCGTTGGCCGAGCAAGACAAGCGTAGCGCACTTGAATTGGCGCAAGAGCAAAGCACACGCCAACTGCAACAAGCCGCCGCGGCCAAAAACGCCGAAATACAAGACCTGCAAGCCCAGCTTAAAGCACAAAACGAAGCTGCCGAAACCGCGCGCCAGCTTGCCGTAGCACAGGCGCTGGGCATTGTTGAGAAAGAGCGTGATGCCTTGGCCAATGAACTGGCGCAAGCCAAGCAAGAGCAGCTTGCACAGACACAACTTGCCCAAGCCCAGCTTGCGCAGGCGTTGCAAAAAACCAGCGCAGCCAAAGATGCAGAAATACAGGACCTGCAAGCCCAGCTCAAGGCGCAAAGCGAAGCTGCCGAAACCGCGCGCCAGCTTGCCGTGGCGCAGGCGCTGGGCAATGTTGAAAAAGAGCGCGATGCCTTGGCTAACCAATTGGCAAAAGCCCAGCAAGAGCAGCTTGCACAGGCGCAATTGGCGCAAGTGCAGCTTCATGCCGAGTTGCAGAAGGTCAATGCCAGTAAAGACCAGGAAATCAGCGCCTTGAAAGCATCGCTGCAAGCCAGCAATACCGAAAAAACCCTTGCCGTGACACAAGCCACGAGCGGCATTGAGAAAGAGCGTGATGCGCTAGTTAGCCGCTTGCAGCTTGTGCAGACTGAAAAAGAGTTGGCTGAAAAAGCCCTGCGGGAAAAATACGAAGCACAGATTAAAGACCGCGAGCAAGAAATAGAGCGCGTGCGTGATATGAAGGCGCGACTTTCTACCAAAATGGTGGGCGAAAGTCTTGAACAGCATTGCGAAACTGAATTTAATCGCATACGCGCAACGGCTTTTGCGCGTGCGTATTTCGAGAAAGACAATGACGCGAGCAGCGGCAGCAAGGGCGACTATATTTTTCGCGACCACGATGAGGCAGGCACTGAAATTGTCTCCATCATGTTTGAGATGAAAAATGAAAACGAAACCACTGCAACCAAAAAGAAGAACAAGGATTTCTTAAAAGAGCTTGATAAAGACCGCAGCGAGAAAGGGTGCGAATACGCTGTGCTTGTGAGTTTGCTTGAGCCTGAGAGCGAGCTTTACAACACGGGCATTGTGGATGTGTCGTATCTGTATCCCAAAATGTACGTTGTGCGGCCGCAGTTTTTTATTCCCATCATTACCTTGTTGCGCAATGCGGCTACCAGCGCACTGGCGTACAAAACCGAGCTGGCGCTTGTCAAAGCGCAAAACATCGACATTACCCGATTTGAAACGCAGTTGGATGACTTTAAAGCCGCATTTGGTCGCAACTGGCGACTTGCTTCGGAGGGGTTTGAAGAAGCCGTTAAGCGCATTGATGAGGCGATTAAAGATTTGGAAAAAACCAAAGATGCGCTTTACAAATCGGCCAATAATTTGCGGTTAGCCAATGACAAGGCCGAGGATTTGACGATTAAAAAGCTCACGCGCGATAACCCGACGATGGCGGGTAAATTTGCCGAGCTTAAAAATACTGCGGCTGATGCCAAGTAAGCAGCTTTAGTTGATGCGCTTGCGCCAGAGAAACTAGTCTGTGGCGCAAGCCCAGCAAGCCCAGCAAGCCCAGCAAGCTCAGCAAGCCCAGAAATCGCAGCAAACCCAGCAAACCCAGCAATCGCGTCAAACCCTGCCAAAGGCAAAGCCGCTTACGGTATCTGCCGCTGTGCCTTCGATTTCGTCTATGAGGCGTAGCAGGGGGGTAAGCTCGCGGTAGCGGCGGGCGGTGTGGCGGATGTAGGCGATAAAGCGGGGCGTATCGGCCAGGTAGCGCGGCTTGCCGTCGCGCAGGCTTAGGCGGGCAAATATGCCTGCTACTTTGAGGTGGCGCTGTAGCCCCATCCACTCTACGGCGCGGTAAAACGCGCCAAAGTCGCTGTGCCAGTCTTCAAAGTCCATCAAGCCGCGTTTTTTTGCCTGTTCCCAGTAGCGCACGGTGATGTCGAGCACAAAGTCCTCATCCCAACTGATAAAGGCATCGCGCAGCAGGCTGGCAATGTCGTAGGTGATGGGGCCATAAACCGCGTCTTGAAAATCAAGTATGCCCAGTGGTGCATTGGGTGCATCGCCCAGCATGAGGTTGCGCGGCATGAAGTCGCGGTGCACGTAAACGCTGGGCGCTGCCAAGTTGCGTTGCACGATTTGTTCAAAGGTGCTGGCAAGGGTTTGCGCCTGTGCGGTGGTGGGTTCGATTTGGCGGTGCTGGCGCAGATACCAGTCGGGGAAGAGTTGCAGTTCGCGTTGCAGCAAGGCGCTGTCGTAAGGCGGCAAGACGTTGGGGCGCGAGGCGCTTTGCCATTGCAGCAGCAGTTCGATGGCTTGTGTAAAGTAAGGCTGGGCGGCGCTGGGGTTGGCGGGGTCGAGCGCACTCATCATGGTGCGTTGCCCCAAGTCGGTTAAGAGCATGAAGCCGCAGGCGGTGTGCCAGTGCAGTATTTGCGGTGCGGGCAGGCCAGCTTGCTGCATCAGCTCGGCTACGTGAACGAAGGGCTGGCAGTTTTCGTGCTCGGGCGGCGCATCCATGATGATGCGGCTGGTTTGGCCGTCGGCACACTGGATGCGGAAATAACGGCGAAAGCTGGCATCTGCACTGGCAACAGTAAGCGTTTCTGGAAGCAGGTTTTGCTGTGGTGTAATGGCGCTGAGCCATTGGTGAAACAGGGTTTCGCGTTCGGGGCAAGTCCAGGCGGGAGCGATAAGGTCTGGCATGGTAAGGTGCATTGCAGTAAAACAACTGGTATTGTGGCACGCATTGTCCATTTGGCTGGCAAAATAGCGACTTTGTCTGCTACTGTCTTTTTCTTTTGCCTTGTTGCGGTGTAATTGTTTTACAGCTTGTATTTGCCGCTTCTCAATATCAGGATACGTGTGCCAGTTTTACAGAAATTTTCTGCTTCTTCTTTTGCTGGCTGCTTGCGGCAAAGTAATGCCGTAGCGCGGCAGGGCTGTGCTGTGCCCGCAAAGCTGCGGCCTATAGCTGCGCTGGTGCTGGCGTTTTGTGCGGGTGTAGCAAGTCTTGCCTGCAAACAGGCGCATGCGGCTGGTGCTGCCTCTGGGGCTTTGAATGCGCAATCTTTGGCTCAGCAGTCTTTGGTTTTGCGCCCAAGCCCTTGGCTGGAAGAAAATATATCTGCGCTGCAAGGGCGGCAAGCAGCCAGTGTGATTTGGGGTGATAGGCTCGATGGCGAAATAGATCGGCAAGTTACCGTTACGGGGCAGGCCGAGCTGCGCCACCCTGCGCACATACTGAAATCTGATGTGCTGCGCTACGACCAAAGCACCAATATCGTTACTGCCAGCGGCAAGGTGCTGGTTAATCGCCAAGGCGACGTATTTCGTGGCGAGCGATTGCAATTGCAGATGGATAGCTACGAAGGCAGTTTTGACAATGTCAATTACGAGATTTTAAGAACAGGCGGGCAGGGTACTGCCAGCAAGGTGGATTTTCTCGATAGAGACCACAGCGTAATTTCTGATGGCATTTACTCCACCTGCAAACCCGAACCTGGGCAGGCAGATGCAAACTGGAAGCCTGATTGGTATATCAGGGGCAAGAAAATCATTCTGGATACAGAGCAAGACCAGGGCTACGTAGAAGACGGTGCGCTGGTTTTTGGTGGTGTGCCTGTTATTCCTGTACCCAGCTTCGCTTTTCCGCTTTCAGACAAAAGGCGTTCTGGCTTTTTGCCCCCTGCAATGAGCTTTAGCAGCGCCAGCGGTGCGCAGTACAGCCAGCCGTATTACTTCAACATTGCGCCCAATCGCGATGCAACAGTGGCAACCAACATCAGCAGCAAACGCGGCTTGGATTTGTACGGGCAGTTTCGTTATCTGGAAGACAACTACCGCGGCCAGTTAGACCTCAACGTCATGCCGCGCGACCGTTTAACCAGCACCAAACGCTGGAACTACCACCTCGACCACACGCAAAGCTGGCCGCATAGCACCACGGGATTTGGCAACTTCGTATTTTCGCTAGACCTCAACCGCGTAAGCGACAACACCTATTGGCGCGATTTTCAAAGCGTCAAAGGCATGCGCAACACCAGCGGGCAAATCAGCCCACGCCTGCTGGCCAATACAGCCACATTGAACTGGAACTATGCCGACTGGTCGGCCTTCGTCACGGCGCAACGCTGGCAAACGCAGCAACTACCTGCGCCTGACAACATCACGCCGCCCTTTGACAAAATGCCGCAAGTGCACCTGCGCTATGCACGCAACAACGTGCGCGGCTTCGATGTGGCTTTGGATATGGACAGCACCCATTTCAAGTCAGACGCGCAGCTCACAGGCCAGCCCAACGGCACGCGCAGCTACATGCAGGGCAAAGTCAGCTACCCGTGGATAGGCTCTTGGGGCTTTCTCACGCCAGGCCTTGAACTCAACGCCACGCACTACCAAACCAGCACCCCCATGGCAGACGGCCGCCGCAGTGCTAGCCGTGTTTTACCCACATTAACGCTTGATGGCGGGCTGGTTTTTGAGCGCAACGCCAGCCTTTTCGGGCGCAGCCTTACGCAAACACTGGAGCCGCGCCTGCTCTATGTGTACACGCCCTACAAAAAGCAAGATGCACTGCCGCTTTATGACACGGCCGTAAAAGACTTCAATCTGGCCAGCATATTCAGCAGCAACCCATTTACTGGCGCAGACCGCTTCAGCAACAACAGCACCATTACCGCAGGGCTTACCAGTCGCCTTTACGATGCAACCGATGGCGCCGAACTGGCACGGCTCACAGTTGCACAACGCCACCGCTTTACGCCGCGCCGCGTCTTCCTCAATGCGCTCGAC
>JAGONG010000004.1:0-19848 GCA_017993135.1 Allobrachymonas sp. | reverse complement strand
CAGCACCATTACCGCAGGGCTTACCAGTCGCCTTTACGATGCAACCGATGGCGCCGAACTGGCACGGCTCACAGTTGCACAACGCCACCGCTTTACGCCGCGCCGCGTCTTCCTCAATGCGCTCGACAGCAAAGACAACCAAAGCATGAGCAACATCTTGCTTGACGGCGCAATCCGCTGGAACCCGCACTGGAGCGCCGAAACCTCGCTAGACTACGACCAGCGCACCAACAAAGCAGTCAGCGCCCGACTGGGCGTGCGCTATGCGCCAAGGCCGTACCGTGTTGTTACAGCCAACATCTCGCGCCAAACTGGCGGCAACGAGCAGCTTGACGTAGGCTGGCAATGGCCACTCAACGACCTGTGGGGCGACAAAGGAAAAACCCTGCCCGCAGGCCAAGGCGAGGGTGCTGGGCGCTGGTATATGCTTGGGCGCGTTTACTACTCATTAACCAATCGCCGTGTAACCGAGGCATTGGCAGGGCTTGAATATGACTCTTGCTGCTGGATTGCCCGCGTAGCCGTGCGCAGCCAGCAAACCCAAACCTTGCCTGTGCGCATGAACCACTCCGTCATGCTGCAACTTGAATTTAACGGCCTGGCACGCATTGGCACAGGAGCACTCCAGCTTTTCCGCGACAATGTACCAGGCTACACACCACTGCGCGAGGCGCAGCTCACCCAGCCCAGCCGCTTTGGGCGCTACGACTAAGCCAAATTACCCCTATATTTTTATTTGACAAGCACGAGGTAAACACAAATGACTGCAACCATCTTTTTCACCCGCAGTAAAACAGGCGCAAGCGCGTTGGCAGCAGCCCTGTTGCTCAGCCTCAACGCCAGCATGGTGCATGCAGCGCCACGGCGCACGCCTGCGAAAAAAGCGCCAGCCGCAACTGCAGCCAAAGCGACAGCTACAGCCGCACAAACACAGCAAGCAGCGCAAGCGCAACAAAACCAAGTGGCAGACTACGTAGTAGCCGTAGTCAATAGCGTTCCTGTAACCAACCACGAAGTCAATAAACGCGCCAGAGAAATAGCGCAACAGGCCGCAGCCAATCAAAACAGCGGGCAAAACGAGCAACCACAAGCCAAAAACCAGAGCAAGCAAGCCAAGCAGCAGCCCAAGCCACAAGCCGAGCCGCAGGCAGTAAACGAGGCGCTGCTCAAACAGGCGCTAGACGAGCTCATCGTGCAAAAGGCAGCCATCCAGTCGGTACGCAACACAACCCTGACGGTAAGCGAAGACGAGTTTAACGATGCAGAAAGAAAACTGGCCAGCCAGCGCAACGTCAGCCCCAAAGACTTTCGCGCCCGCGTCATGGCAGAGCGCCGCATCAGCGAGGCTGAATACCGCAAAGACCTGACCGACCAGTTGCTGCTACGCAAAATGCGCGAAGCGCGAGTCGATATGGCCAGAGAAAAAATCACCGACATCGAAGCCATGCAGTGGTTGCGCGAGCACAAAGGCAGCGACGCACGCATTACAGAAAACCATGCCCGCCACATCTTGCTACTTAATGACAAAGGCATAAGCGAACAGCAAGCCGCAGCCAAACTTGCGGATATACGCAAGCAAATCGTTGCAGGCAAGCTTGACTTTGCCATGGCAGCACGTACCACCTCGCAAGATGGCAGCGCCGAGCACGGTGGCGACTTGGGCTGGGCGCCAGAAGGCGCTTTTGTGCCCGAGTTTGAAGAGCACCTGGCAAGCATGCAGCCCGGCCAGATAAGCCAGCCATTTGCCTCACGCTTTGGCGTGCATCTGGTGCAACTGCTTGAGCGCCGCAGCAAGCCTATGCCACAAGCGCAACAAGTGCAAATTGCGCGCAGCATTCTGGCTGAAGAAAAAGCAGCAGAAACGCTCGCACAATGGGAAAACGAAGTCCGCGCCCAAGCCTATATTGAAATGCGCGAGGCAGCACGTTGAGCCTGCCAGCCAGAAAAGCGCACGCAGCCGCGCACTCGGGCAAAACAAGCGGGCATATTGCGCGTAAACGCTTCGGGCAGAACTTTCTGCACGACCAGGGCGTTATAGAGGCCATAGTGCGGGCCATCAACCCGCAAGCGGGAGAGCCGCTGCTTGAAATTGGCCCAGGCCTGGCAGCGCTGACCCAGCCCTTGGTAGAACGCGCGGGGCAGCTCGCCGTAATCGAGCTTGACCGCGATTTGGCTGCGCGTCTGCGTCAGCACCCCCAGTTGGATGTGATTGAGTCGGATGTGCTCAAGGTCGATTTCACGGCACTGGCAGCCGAGTGCCAATGGGCAAAAATCCGCGTAGTGGGCAACCTGCCTTACAACATCTCTACCCCCATATTGTTCCATCTGCTCGCGCATGTGGCAGTGGTGCAAGACCAGCACTTTATGCTGCAAAAAGAGGTGGTTGAGCGCATGGTGGCCACGCCTTGCACAGCGGCTTACGGGCGGTTAAGCGTCATGCTGCAATGGCGCTATGCCATGGAAAAAGTGCTACAGGTGCCACCAGAAAGTTTTGACCCCGCCCCCAAGGTCGATAGCGCAGTAGTGCGCATGGTACCGCGCAGCGATGCAGCCAAGCTGGATGTAAAACTGCTTGAAACACTGGTGCAAGTGGCATTTAGCCAGCGCCGTAAGCTGCTACGGCATACTTTAGGGGCGTGGCTGCAAGAGCAAAACTTTGCAGGCAATTTTGATGTGCAGCGCCGCGCTGAAGAAGTGCCTGTGGAGCAATACATTGCTCTGGCACAGTCTTTTCTTGATTAAATCTTGCTAATGTTTAACGCTTAATGATTAATTATTAATGCTTGGCATTTAATCAAGGAAGCGCAGATTGATAGTTTAAGCAAGAGGGTATTAAAAAAGCCGTCATTGCCGAGCCATAACGTTTTTTCCCGAAACTGGAAAAAATCAGCGCCTCCTTCAGCCTTGATTAATAAAACCCATCTTGATTGAATGCATGTGATTGGATGGGATTTAATTCAAGCCAAACCAAACGCTTTCAATTTAAGAAGGCGTTGATTTCTCCTTCTTTACGCTTCCAATAAGAGAGAGTATAGAAAGTTGCAAAGCCTGCTCAGGCTGCAAACCAGTGCTGCGAAATGTGCTGCAATAAATTCTCGCTTGCACGGTAATGAGGCGCGATTGTGTTTTTTATACAAAACTGAAATAAATCAGTATTTCTTTTCAACCATTTAAATAGCAGGAGTTATAGCTATGACTGGCAATGTCAAACAATCGCAGCGCCCCATTCGGGTGCTGATGGTCTGCATGGGCAATATTTGCCGCAGCCCAACTGCACAGGCTGTTATGGAGCACTTGGTGCAGCAAGCAGGCTTGCAGCAGCATATTGAGGTGGACTCGGCAGGCACGCATAACTACCACACGGGCAAGCAGCCTGATGCGCGTAGCCAGCAGCATGCGCAGGCGCGTGGCTATGATTTATCGCAGCAGCGGGCGCGGCAATTGCACAGTGCAGATTTTGCAGCGTTTGATTGGGTGCTGGTGATGGATGCCGACAACGAGCAGGCAGCGCGCAGCTTGTGCCCACCGCAGCACCAGCATACGATTCGCCGCTTGGCCGCTTTTTGCCAACACCACCAAATGGATGAAGTGCCAGACCCCTATTACGGCGGCGTAGATGGCTTTGAGAAGGTGCTGGACTTGTGTGAGGATGCTTGCGCGGGTTTTTTGGCTTTTGTCAAGCCAAGCACTGGCGCAACGCAGGCAGGCTAAGGCAAGCAGCCGTTTTATGGTGTTGGGGCTGGCTTGGCTGCCTGCGGCTTTCTGTGGCTTCTTGCAGCCTTAATAGCGCCAGAGCTTGAATTTTGCAGGCTTAAGCTGCACGCGGCTTAGTTGGCAGGGGTTTGCCAGCTTTGCAGCATTTTGGTGAGTTGCTGCTGAATTTGCGGCGTTACCTTGTCTTCAATTTGCTTGGACCATTGCAAGAGCAAAAAGGGCAATTGCTGCTGGAGCTCTTGTCGCACGGCTTGGCGCAGGGTCTGTTGCAGTTGCGCCTGCCAGTCTGGTGGCAGCATTGGCTGCTGTACTTTTGCGGCAGGTGCGGGCAGCTTTTCTTCCGCGCGGGTAGCGCCTAGCGGAGAAACGTGCTCAATGTGCGTTGGCGGGTTGTCGAGCTCGTCGAGTTCGTCCAAATCGTCCAGGTTCAGGTCTAGCATGGAGTCTGGAGCGTCGCGTGTTTCCAGATAGGAAAGGTCCTCGATTTTTGTTGGTGTCTCACTGTCCGAAATGGCTTCGGTTAATGTGGGGACAAAACGAGGGGGAATTGTAGTATTTGACATATGACACCCTTTGGCAGGAAATATTGGCAAAACAGAAGAGATTCAAGCTATTTTATCTTTTCAATTTATCACCTTGGTATTGTGCTATGTAAATGTGGCATTTGGCGTGTTATGTATTTTAATAAGTATTTTTTATATGACAAATACATAGACAAAATGCGGTTGCGTGCGGCTGCGTGCAGTTATGTGGCTGTTTGCAGGCCGTGGCGCGTAATGGTGTAGCCGCGTTCGCTGTAGTAAAGCAAGCGGCTTTGGGCGCTGTCGTGCTCGGCTTGGCTTGCGCCAACGAGTTCAATCAAGCGCTGGTATTGCTCAAAGCCTGCACAGGGCTGCTCGGCTAGATTGACGAGCAGATGGGGGCGCAGGCATGGCAAAGGGCTGCTGCTGAGCCAGACGCGGGCGCATTGCATGAGGTGCTGCTGCTGCTGGCTGGCGGGGGCTGGCTGCTGTAGCCAGCAGTGCCCAATAAAGTCTTCGGCCGAGAACTGCCACAGCATGCTGTTGAGCGCGGCAAGCTGCTCTGTCTGGCCTGTTACTACGATAGATGGCGTTGTGCCAAGGGCTTTGCGTAGCAGGCGGCAAGTGTAGAGCAGCTTGTCGGGTGCGTTGAGGTAGTGAAAGTCTATCTGCGTCACGGGTGGGTTTACAGCAAGTTGTGGCAGTGGTTTGCTTGGTTGGCGTTTATTTGGCGCTTGGCTGGCGTTTTGTTGCAGCTTTGGTTACAGCCTTGGTTGCGCGTGCTGGCGCGGCTTTTGGGGCTTTGGCAGCATCAGCAGTGGGGGCTGGTTTTGATGGCGTTGCCTCAAATGCCTGCGGTGCTTTGGCTTGTTGGGCTACAAATTGCAGCAGCAGGGGCACGGGGCGGCCTGTGGCGCCTTTGGCTGCACCTTCGTTCCAGGCAACGCCTGCAATGTCAAGATGCGCCCAGGGGTATTTTTTGGTAAAGCGTTGCAGGAATTTGGCCGCTGAAATGGCGCCTGCTGTGCGTGCGCCAATGTTGGCTACGTCGGCAAAGTTGGAGTGCAGGCTTTTGCCGTAAGCGTCATCCATGGGCATGCGCCAGCATAGGTCGTGCGAGTTGTTGGCGGCAAGCTCCAAGGCTTGGGCGAGTGGGTCGTTGCAGCTAAACAGGCCTGCGCGTGTGCTGCCCAGAGCCATGACGCAGTTGCCTGTGAGGGTGGCTATGTCGATGACGGCCAGGGGTTTGAAACGCTCGGCGTAGGTGAGTGCATCACACAGTACCAGGCGGCCTTCAGCGTCGGTGTTGAGCACTTCAATGGTTTGCCCGCTCATGCTGGTAACTACGTCGCCAGGTTTGGTGGCGCGGCCGTTGGGCATGTTTTCGCAGGCGGGGATGAGGCCGATAACGTCTATGGCGGGGCGTAGCAGGCGCAGTGACTCAAACAAACCCAGCACGCTGGCGGCACCGCACATGTCGAATTTCATCTCGTCCATGCCTGCACCAGGCTTGATGGAGATGCCGCCGCTGTCGAAGGTGATGCCTTTGCCGACAAAGACCAAGGGCTGCTGCTTTTTGCTGCCAGCGCCTTTGTATTGCAGGACGATAAAGCGCAGTGGCTCATCGCTGCCTTGGGCGACAGATAAAAATGCGCCCATGCCGAGTTTTTCTACCTTGGCGCGGTCAAGTACGTCGCAGGTGAAGGCTTTTTTGTCGCTGCCTGCGTTGCCTTGCTTGGCGATGTGTTTGGCTGCATCGGCCAGTTTGCTTGGGGTGGCAAAGTTGGCAGGGCGGTTGCCCCATTCACGCGCTAGCGCCATGCCGCCTATCAGGGCTTGGCCGTAGTCGAATGCGGCGCGGCAGGCAGCTGCTTGCGGCATGCTCCAGATGACTTTTTGCAGACCCGCTTTGGCGCTGGGTTTGGTGTGGGTGTAGGTGTAGCAGGCGTTGTTGGCTGCTTGCATGGCTGCGTGCAATTGCTCGGGCGTGGGCTGCTGCGCAAAGCAGATGGCAAGCGTGGTGCAGTCTTTGCTGTGGGCTTTGATGCGCTTTTCCAGTGCGGCTTGCAGGGTGTTTGTTTGGCTTGCGTCTACCCCTAGCAGCAAGGCACGCGGGGCTGCCCAGCCTTTATCCTGATACAGTGCCAGTGCGCTGTCTTTTTTGGCGCTGAAGTGCCCCGCTTGCATGGCTTGCGCTATGGTTGCCTGCACGCCTTTGCTGCTTGTTTCGGGCGGGCTTGCTTGTGTTTGAAGTAGTACGATGAGCAAGTCGGCTTGTTGCTTGGCAGATGTGAGGAGATTGTCGGTAGTCAAAGTGAAATTCATGATAATGTCGTGCCCTTGATTAAAAAGCTGTTGCCAAGCAACGAAAGAGTAATGATATTCCATACTTCCATCCGCCGCGAATTGATGCGCAGTTTTAGTGCCGCCTTGTTTGTGCTCGTGGGCATCATGGTGACGATGATGCTGATTCGCACTTTGGGTTTTGCCAACCGCGGTCTGGTGAGCCCTTCAGAGGTGTCGCTGGTGCTGGGTTATACGGTGCTGGCGTATTTTCCAACGCTTTTGACTTTGAGCTTGTTTGTTAGCATGGTCTATTGCCTCTCGCGCATGTACCGCGACAGCGAGATGGCAGTGTGGTTTGCAAGCGGGCAGGGTTTGTTGCATTTTTTAAAGCCTTTGCTGAGTTTTGCTTGGCCGATTGTGCTGTTGATTAGCGTGCTTTCGCTGGCTGGCTGGCCGTGGGCGAATACGCAAATTGTGGAGTTGCGCAACAGGTTTCAAACGCGCGGGGATATTGAACGCATTGCGCCTGGCAGGTTTCAGGAGTCGAGCGACGGCAAGCGTGTTTTCTATATCAACAGCAATGAAGACGGGCGCGTTGGCGGCAAGTTGTTTGCTTTTGCGCGCCAGCCCCATAGCGATGTGGTGGTGACAGCGCGTGATGGCCGCCTTGAAAACCGCGAAACGGGGCGCTTTGCGGTGCTTTTTGACGGGCAAAGCGCCGAGATGATGGACGACCATACGGTGCATGTGGGACGTTTTAAAGAGTATGGCATTCGCGTTGGCAACCACATCAAGCAGCCCAGTGAGGTGCAAAATGTGCTTGAGGCTGCGCCGCATACGGTTTCTACATGGCAACTATTGGGGCTGGCTGAAAACAGGTTTCGCGCCGAGCTGGGCTGGCGGCTGGGTATGGCGCTGGCAGGCTTGAATTTTGTGCTGATAGCGCTGGCTGCGGCCAATATCAATCCGCGCTCGGGGCGCAGTGGCAGCCTGATTTTTGCCATGTTGAGCTTTGCCGCGTATTACAACCTGATTAATGTGGGGCAAAGTTGGGTGATTGCGGGGCGCATGGGCTTGCCTGCCATGCTCTTGCTGCTGCATGGCGGGGTGTTTTCGCTGGCGTTGCTGTGGGTGTATAAGCGCCATCGCAACTGGTCGCTGCTTGGCTTGCTGAGAGGTAAAAAACGTTTGCCGCATGTGGCAGCAGGGGGGCTTTGATGCGTACGGTGCAACGCTATATCCACGGGCAGATTTACAAGGCAGTGCTGTTTGTCTGCGTGGGTTTTTTGGGTTTGTTTTCTTTTTTTGATGTGATTAGCGAGCTGACATTTACCAGCCGCACGCCTATACCGTATGGCATGAAAAATGCGTTGGTGCATACTTTATTGCTGATGCCAGGGCATACTTATGAGCTACTGCCCATTGCATTGCTGATTGGTGCTATTTTTGTGATGGCTGGTTTGGCGCAAAGTTCGGAATTTACTATTTTGCGCACGGGCGGCTTGGGGCCTGGGCAGGCATTGCGTAGCTTGTTGTGGCTTGGGGCGTTGTTTACGGTATTGACTTTCGTCACGGGTGACTATATTGCGCCGCGCACGGAGAAGCTGGCACAGTTTTATAAGGCGCAGTTTGAGGGCAATATCACAGCAGGGCGCACTGGGGCGTGGATTAAGGAAAACGTGGATGGCATTGACCGCATCGTCAATATCGGGCAGCTTACAGCCGAAGGCCAAATGCGCGATTTGCGTATTTTTGATTTTGACCAGCAGGGCGCTTTAGCGCAGATGCGCAAAGCCGAGACAGGCGAGTTTGCAGACAATGGCTGGCGACTCGGCAATGTGAGCAGCACCATTACGCAGGCGGCAAGTAGCGCGCAGACAGAAAGCAGCACGCAGGAAGCAAGCACTACGCAAGCAGCAAACAAGCAGCAGCAAGGTGGCAGTCAGCAGCAGGTGGTGCGGCAATTGCTGGGCGAGCAAGAGCTGAAAACGGGTATCAAGCAAACCATGGTTGCAGCAGCGTTGCTCAACCCCAATCGCATGTCTACTTACGAGTTGTACCGCTACATCAGCCATCTGAAGGCCAATAACCAGTCGGCGCAAAGCTACGAAGTGCAGTTTTGGCGCAAGTTGTTTTATCCCTTGAGCTGCTTGGTCATGGTAATGCTAGCGCTGCCTTTTGCGTACCTGCACTTCAGGTCGGGCAATATCACAACGGTGGTGTTTATTGGCGTGGTCGTGGGGGTTAGCTTTTTCTTGCTCAACAACCTGTTTGGCTATATCGCCAATTTGCGTGAATGGCTGCCGTGGGTGAGCGCTGCTGTGCCTAGCTTGATTTATATGGCGTTATCGCTATTTGCTTTTCGCTGGCTGGTGCGTTATCGCTAGGCTGGTGCTTTCGTGCCAAGCAGTCTTGTCGTAGCAAGCCCGTATGGGTGCTGCTTTGGGTTAGGGCTATTTTTGATTGCGCAGAAACACCCGCTGTACCAGCTCTGCAACGTGCGCTTGCTCGCTGGCGTTGGCATTGTGCAGTTGCACCAGTGCGCCGTGCAATAGCTTGTTGCTTAGGCGCTGCGTGAGTTGCTCGAGCACTTCGTCTGTATTGGCGCCTCGTGCAATGTGTTTGCGGGCGCGGGCGATTTCGGCTTGCCGCCACTGGCTGGCTTGCTGCTGTATTTGCTGGATAAGAGGCACTACGCCAGTGGCAGGGTCGCGCTGGTGCAGCCAGTGCATAAAGTGGTGCACGCCTTGCTCAACAATGGCCTCGGCTTGCGCAACAGCGGCTTGGCGCTGGGCATGCCCAGTTTGCACGACATGGGCCAAGTCATCAACGGTGTAGAGATGCACATCGGGCAGGGCTTGCACTTCAGGCTCTATATCGCGCGGCACAGCCAAATCAACCATGAAGATGGGGCGGTAGTGGCGTTTTTTAAGCGCACGCTCAACCGCGCCCAGCCCGATGATGGGCAAGGTGCTGGCGGTGCAGCTCACAACAGCGTCAAACTCATGCAGGCGCTCTGGGATGCTGGCAAGCGGCATAACGCTGCCCGCGCACCGTGCGGCCAGTGCTTCGCCGCGCTGCATGGTGCGGTTGGCTATTGTGATTTGCAGCGGGTTTTGGGCAGCAAAGTGGGTGGCTGCCAGCTCAACCATTTCGCCTGCACCAATAAACAAGATGCGGATGGGTTTTAAATCACCATTGAAAACCTGCTTTGCCAGACGCACTGCGGCAGCGGCCATGCTGATGCTGTGCAGGCCAATGGCAGTGCTGTTGCGCACTTGCTTGGCTACGGCAAAGCTGCGCTGAAACATCTGGTTGAGGGTGCGCCCCAAGCTACCTGCTTGCTGCGCGGCGCGTGCGGCGTGCTTCATCTGCCCCAGGATTTGCGGCTCACCCAGCACCATAGAATCTAGCCCGCTGGCTACGCGAAAGGCGTGGCGGGCAGCAGTATCATCTTGCAAAACGTAGGTGTATGAGCGCAGTGTTTTTGCGGGCACACCACCAGCTTGCGCGAGCCAATGCAGCGTGTGGTCGATTTCTACACGGCTGCCAGCGCAGTACACTTCAGTGCGGTTGCACGTAGAAACAATGGCGGCTTCGGGCTGGTGCGGTATGTTTTGGCGCAGGCCGTGCAAAGCTGGAGCCATGTGCTCTAGCGCAAAGGCAAAGCGCCCCCGTATATCGAGTGGGGCAGAGTGGTGGTTAAGGCCAAGGGCCCAGACAGACATAGGCGGGATTATAAAATCTGCAAAAAAAGAAGGGGTTAGTGTAATCGTATGGAGCAACTTGTCGGGTTTATCAACCATTTCATGAATTTGCTTTTGCCTGCATTTTGGCTAGCCAGCTTGATGGTGCTGGTGCATAGGCTGCTTTTCAGGCGGCAAGCCATTGCCATGCGCTGGCAGCGGCAATGGCTGTGGCTGTTTGCCAGCGGCGCGGCTGTATTGTTAGCGGGCTTGCTGTTGCAGCAGCGCGATGGCAAGATGCTGACCTACACTGCACTGGCGCTGGTAGTGGGGGCAATGCAAACATGGCTGCTGCGGCGCGGGCATGCCAAAAGCAAATAATTCTTGGCAATTGCGCCCATGCCGCTGTATTGCATTGCGTTGCGGCGTGAATTTGCAAGGTGCGCGGTAGAATCAAGACATCTTTTGCCGCCTGCTTGTCTGGCAGTGCTGGCGTTGCACGGTTTTATTAACTTTTGAGGGCTTATCAATGGCACTTGTATCTATGCGCGAGCTGCTCGACCACGCAGCAGAAAACGGCTACGGCATTCCAGCTTTTAACGTCAATAACCTTGAGCAAGTGCAGGCGGTAATGTCTGCGGCTGACGAGGTGGGTGCTCCTGTTATCTTGCAGGCTAGCGCAGGCGCACGCAAATATGCGGGTGAAAAATTCATCAAGCACCTGATTGAAGCAGCAGTAGAAACCTGGCCGCATATTCCGCTGGTGATGCACCAAGACCACGGTGCTTCGCCCGCCGTATGCCAGGGCGCGATTGACTTGGGCTTTGGCTCGGTGATGATGGATGGCTCGCTGATGGAAGATGCCAAAACACCATCGAGCTTTGAGTACAACATCGAAGTCACCCGCAAAGTTGTTGAAATGGCGCACAAGGTAGGCGTAACGGTGGAAGGCGAGCTGGGCGTGCTGGGCAGCCTTGAAACTGGCGAAGCTGGCGAAGAAGACGGCGTAGGTGCCGAAGGTAAGCTGGAAATGAGCCAGATGCTGACCGACCCCGAAGAAGCCGCCCAATTCGTTAAAGCCACACAGCTTGATGCGCTTGCCATTGCCATTGGTACCAGCCACGGGGCGTATAAATTCACCCGCAAGCCTACAGGCGATATTTTGGCCATCAGCCGCGTTAAAGAAATCCACGCCCGCATACCCAACACCCATTTGGTGATGCACGGCTCATCCAGCGTGCCGCAAGAGCTGCTGGCCATTATTCGTCAGTACGGCGGGCAGATGAAAGAAACGTATGGCGTGCCTGTGGAAGAAATCCAGCAAGCCATTAAATACGGGGTGCGCAAAGTCAATATCGACACCGATATCCGCTTGGCCATGACGGGCGCAGTACGCAAGTTTATGCACGAAAATCCCGAAAAATTCGATGCCCGCGAGTGGCTCAAACCCGCCCGCGAAGCCGCCAAAGCACTGTGCAAGCAGCGTTATCTGGAGTTTGGCTGCGAAGGCCAAGGCGCCAAAATCAAAGGCATACCGCTTTCTGATATGGCGCAAAAATACGCTAAAGGCGAGCTCAACCAGATGGTTAAATAAGCTGTTATTTTTGTTTCCAGATGCAAAAGCCGTCCCAAATCGGGCGGCTTTTTTCTTTTTGCCAGACTTAAACGTCCACACTGGCGCATGATGCAGCTAAGATAGCTGCTTATTACCTACCGTGACAGACGGCGCACGCCTCAGATTTGCTTTGCGTACTTTGCATGCTTCGTGCGCTTTATGCGCGTTGCGCCAGTTCTTTTTTTCAGGAATAGTATGAACACACCATCGCCACAAACGCCTTCTCACACAGCGGATGAGGCTGCCGCACACGCTTTGCACAAGCCCTTATCCAAAGGCATATATGTATTGCCCAACCTGTTTACGCTGGCCTCTTTGTTTGGCGGCTTTTACGCTATTGTGATGGCGATGAATGGCCGCTTCGAGCTTGCAACAGTCGGCATTTTTTGCTCAATGGTGCTCGATAGCCTTGATGGGCGCGTAGCACGGCTAACGCACACACAAAGCGCCTTTGGCGAGCAGATGGACTCGCTATCAGACATGGTTAGCTTTGGCGCTGCGCCTGCGCTGGTGGCCTATGAATGGGCATTGCGCCCTTTGGGGCGCTGGGGCTGGATTGCGGCATTTGTCTATTGCGCGTGCGCGGCATTGCGCCTGGCGCGGTTTAACGTCAATACAGGGGTGGTAGACAAGCGTTACTTTCAAGGCTTGCCCTCTCCTGCCGCTGCGGCACTGGTAGCGGGCTTTATCTGGCTCACCTTTGAGATGATTACAGGGCACTATGCTGTGCCTGGCTTTGCCAGCATCATTGGGCTATTTGCAACGCTGCCATTGCAGCGCACCGATTTGTCATGGGTTATGTTTGGCATCACCTTGTTTGCTGGCTTAACGATGGTTACCAACATTCCCTACTACAGCTTTAAAGACTTTCGCGGCAAGCGCACCGTGCCTTTTACGCTGCTGGTCTTGGTAGTGCTGGTGATTGCCTTGATTAATATCGAGCCGCCTACCGTTATGTTTGGCTTTTTTGTCTGCTACGGGCTTAGTGGCTACATCATCTACGTTTGGCGCAAAACCAAAGGTGAGCATGTCAGCATCGTCAGCACCTCAATTACCGAGCCTGATGAGCACGATTTGCACCATTGATTCTTGCGCTTTTGCTTGAGACTTTGACTGCACGCAGTCCTGGAAAAACCAGCAACAAAGACTAAAAAAAGACCATTTAAAGCCTCAAGAAGGGATAAGCGCAAGAGCAAAACCAAACCCAAACCAAGCCCACAAAACCACAGGGCGCAGGAACAATACCGAGAGGTATTGTTCCTGCGCCCTGCGTGTTTTTATTGTCTTGACTTATCTTGTTTTAGCGAGCGTGAAAAAAGCCTGAAGCACAAAAAATGCCAGATGGCTATGGGTAGCCAATCTGGCATGGGCACAAAGGGCGATTGTACGGCTTGCAGCTTTATGGCGCTGAAGCTGGTTTTTTGCCCTCGGCGGGTTTGCTGCTTGCGCCCGATTTTTCTTGCTTGGAGTCTTTGCCTTTTTCTGTGGCAGCGGCTTCTTCGGCTTTGTCTTTATCGTCTGCCTTGCGTACGGTTTGCGTTTTGCTGGCAGCAACGGGCAAGCCTTTGAGCTGGTTGAGCGCCTGAATCAGGGGAAAGTCTTTCTCGCTTCCAAACTCGGGCAACCTCAAGGACTTGGGGTTGGCCTTGGATTCGGCATCGAGTTTTTTCAGAGCCTCTTCGCGTTGCTTTTCGCGTTCGGGGTCGGCTGGTTTTTCTGAGCCTTGGCCGTTGCTGATATGGTGCTCCAAGTCAGACTCGCGTTCACGCAAAGCGGCATAGATATTGCCTTTTTCGCTTTCATCAACCATCACATCGGGCACGATACCTGTTGCCTGAATGGATTTGCCGCTGGGGGTGTAATAGCGTGCGGTGGTGATTTTCAGGCCTGTTTCTGGCCCCAGAGCACGTACCGATTGCACCGAGCCCTTGCCAAAAGTCTGGCTACCCATGATGGTGGCGCGTTTGTAGTCTTGCAGAGCACCCGCAACAATTTCACTAGCCGAGGCAGAGCCTTCATTGACCAGCACAACCAGTGGCACTTTTTTAAGGGCTTGGGGCAGGTTTTGCAGCGCATCTTTGCCTAGCCAAGATTGGCGGTAGTCTTGCGGTATGGCTTTGTATACCGTGTTGCTGTCGTTGAGTTGCCCTTTGGTTGAAACAACATCAACGCCTTCGGGCAAGAATGCAGCAGAAATAGCCACAGCCGCATTGAGCAGGCCGCCTGGGTCGTTGCGCAAATCAAGCACGATGCCTTTGATTTCGGGGTTTTCTTGATACAGGGCATTGACTTTGGCGACAAAGTCTTCAACCGTGCGCTCTTGAAACTGGCTGATGCGCACCCATGCGTAGCCTGGCTCTACCATTTTCGAGCGCACCGAGCGCGTAATGATTTCGGCACGGGTGATGGTGACGGGGAAGGTGCGGCTTTCGTCTTTGCGGTAGATGGTGAGTGTGACTTTGGTGTTGGCAGTGCCGCGCATGCGCTTGACTGCGTCATTCACCGTCATGCCGCGCACGGCCTTATCGTCAATGCGCATAATCAAGTCGCCAGCTTTCAGCCCAGCCTTATCAGCGGGTGAGCCTTCAATGGGCGAGACAATGCGTATCAGCCCGTCTTCTTGCGAAATCTCTATGCCAAGCCCTACAAATTTGCCTGTGGTTTCTTCTTTGAATTCTTTGAAGGCTTTTTTGTCGTAATACTGCGAATGCGGATCTAGCCCCGAAACCATGCCAGCTATGGCATCGCTGATGAGTTTTTTATCATCAGTCGGTTCAACATAGCTGCTTTTTATCATGCCGTAAACAGCGGCAAATTGCTGCAACTGATCAAGCGGCAGCGGGTCGTTTACGCCGCGTGCAACTGTTTGCACAGAAACCGTTGTTAATGCACCAGCCAGCACGCCAACCGAAATCCAGCCAGCAGCTTTTAGCTTTGAGCCCATAAAAAAACCTCTCCCATCGTGCTGCCTCATAGCCGCCGCCTTGTGGCAGGCTGCTTGTAGCGCGTTTATACAGTTTGAACGAATAGCATGCACTATACACGGCAGAGCGTTGCCAGACGGTGCTGGCAAGGTGTAAATACGCTGCCTGGCTGCGGTTTTGCGCGATATTATTGTTTGCCTTGGTTGGCAACGGCTTGGGCAGCAGCTTCAATGGCGGCTGCGTCGCCCAGATAGTAGTGGCGAGTGGGGCGCAGTGCCGCATCAAGCTCGTAGACCAGCGGGATGCCGTTGGGGATGTTAAGCCCAACAATGTTTGTGTCAGAGACTTGATCCAGGTACTTGATGAGTGCCCGCAAAGAGTTGCCATGCGCCACAATCAACACGCGCTTGCCTGCCGTAATGGCTGGCGCAACAGATTCTTGCCAAAACGGCATAACGCGTTTGATGGTGTCTTTGAGGCACTCGGTTAGAGGCACATCAGTGGGCTCAAGCGCGGCGTAGCGTCTGTCAGAGCGTTCGCTGCGTGGGTCGTCGGCAGTGAGTGCGGGCGGTGGTGTGTCGTAGCTGCGGCGCCATACCAGCACTTGTTCGCTGCCGTACTGCTGCACTGTCTCGCTTTTGTTAAGCCCCTGCAAAGCACCGTAGTGGCGCTCGTTGAGCCGCCAGGTAGATTCAACGGGCAACCATGGGCAATCCATGGCATCGAGTCCGTGCCACAGGGTGTGGATGGCGCGCTTGAGCACGCTGGTGTATGCCTGATCGAAAACAAAACCGTTTTCTGCCAGCAGCTTGCCAGCTTGTTTGGCTTGCGCTACGCCTGTATCAGTAAGAGGCACATCGGCCCAGCCAGTAAAGCGGTTTTCAAGGTTCCAGGTCGATTCGCCGTGGCGAATCAGTACAAGTTTGTGCATGGATAAGGTTCTTTGCTAGAAAAAAATGGCAAACGTGAATGCTTATTCTAGAATACTGGATTCAGTCTGCTTTAAAGCAGGAAAGGATTATTGTGGATTTTTTGATTACAAACTGGTATTTGTTCCTGATGGCTGCGCTTTCTGGCGCGTTTTTGTTCTTCCCCAAACTGATGGGGGACAACAGCGGCAATGGCATGGAGCTGGGCGAGGCAATACTCAAAATGAACCGTGAAAAAGGCGTTTTGATTGATGTGCGCGAGCCTGATGAGTATGCAAAAGTGTATGTGGCGCAGTCGAAAAATATTCCGATGGGGCAAATTGCGGAAAAGCTGCCAGGCAGCGTCAAGAATAAGGCGTTGCCCGTATTGTTTATTTGCGCGAGTGGAGCGCGCACGGGCAAGGCCGTCAAAATCGCCAAGCAGCTAGGCTATGAAAATGCATACTCCGTTGCTGGTGGCATGCGCTCTTGGGTAGAGGCCAATATGCCCGTTGTTACAGCAGCGCAAAACGAGAAAAAGCAGGGCTAATCATGCAAACTGTAACTATCTACACTACTGCGGTTTGTCCTTACTGCGTGCGCGCCAAGCAGCTTTTGCAAAAACGTGGGGTAACCCAATTGCACGAAGTGCGCGTTGATAAAAACCCAGCCGAAAAAGCGCTCATGATGGAGCGCACGGGGCGCCGTACTGTGCCGCAGATTTACATCGGAGACAAGCACATTGGCGGCTGCGACGATTTGATGGCATTAGACCAAGCTGGCGACTTGCTGCCTTTGCTTAACGCATAAGATGCGGTATCTGCACCAGATGCGTGGCGCATTTGA
The DNA here is from genome assembly GCA_017993135.1 of Allobrachymonas sp. Classification (GTDB taxonomy): domain Bacteria; phylum Pseudomonadota; class Gammaproteobacteria; order Burkholderiales; family Burkholderiaceae_C; genus Brachymonas. The sequence continues at coordinate 3,348 of JAGONG010000004.1, read as the reverse complement.
AAAATAAAGACGTTTTCCCCTGTCATAATTCACAACTTCCCTTTTTTAAGAAAGCAGGCAATCATGGCTGAAGCAGTAACACAAGAACAGGTTTTCAATATCCAGCGCGTATACCTCAAAGAGGCTTCGCTTGAGCAACCCAATTCTCCAGGCATTTTTCTGGAGCAAGAAGCGCCATCCGTGGATATTCAGTTGGCAGTAGAGGCAGGCCAAGTGGCTGAAGGCATTTTTGAAGTTGCCGTAACAGCTACAGTTCACACCAAAGTCAAAGAGCACACCTTGTTTTTGATTGAGGTTAAACAAGCAGGTATTTTTGAAGCGCGTGGTATGCGTGATGACCAGATGTCACCTGTGTTGGGTGTGGTTTGCCCGCAAATCGTGTACCCCTACCTGCGCGGCAACGTTGCCGACATGATTCAGCGTGCAGGCTTCCCGCCAGTGCATTTGGGCGAAATCAACTTCCAAGCCATGCACGAGCAACGCATGCAAGAAGCAGCCAATGCAGCCAATGGCACTAAAGAAGAAGCCAAAGACGCTGACAAAGAAGATAAAAAAGATACGGTGCAATAAAACCGCTTTTCGTAGCAGCGCAGGCGTTTGTTTGCGCTGGCATATTACAAGACAGGATTTGTTCGCATGAAAATAGCCGTTCTCGGCGCAGGCGCTTGGGGTACAGGCATGGCTTTGCAATTGGCGCAGCGCCACACGGTGCTGCTCTGGTCGCGCGAAGCCGATGTTGCCCAAGCCATGCAGCAAACGCGCTACAACCAGCGTTACTTGCCTGATTTGCACTTGCCTGAAAATATTCAGGTTTATGCAGGCACAGCAAAAACAGCAGATGTAGCCGCTTGCGATTTGGTGATGGTGACGTGCCCAGTCGTTGGCTTGCGCGAGCAGCTTGCGCTACTGCATGACCTGCAAAAGCCGCTGGTATGGCTGTGCAAAGGTTTTGAAGAATCGCAAGACGGATTGTCTGCAGGGCTGCTGCCGCATGAAGTTATGGCGCAGGTTGCGCCTGATTTGCGAGCTGGCGTGCTTAGTGGCCCGAGCTTTGCGCAAGAAGTAGCGCGCAGCCAACCTACGGCGCTAGTCGTTGCCAGCCCATATGAGGAAGTGTGCAGCACAGTAGTGCAGGCCGTACACAACGAAACTTTGCGCGTTTACAGTAGTAGCGACATCATAGGTGTTGAGGTAGGCGGCGCAGTTAAAAATGTGCTGGCTATAGCCGCAGGCGTGCTTGATGGCATGTCGCAGCAAGCCGCAAGTGGCGCAACAGGCGCAATACTGGCAACTGTTCCCGGGTTGAATGCACGTGCAGCTTTGCTAACGCGTGGTTTGGCCGAGATGACGCGTTTTGGTCTGGCGCTAGGTGCTGAAGCGGCTACTTTCATGGGTTTAAGTGGTATGGGCGACTTGGTGCTAACAGCAACGGGTGATTTAAGCCGCAACCGTAAAGTAGGCTTGCTGCTCGCGCAGGGGCTTACGGCTCAGCAAGCTGTTGCTACACTGGGTCATGTGGCCGAAGGTGTATATTGCGCCAGAACCGTTTTGGCACGCGCTACTGCATTGCAGGTAGATATGCCAATTACCCGCTGCGTGGTGAGTTTGCTTGATGGCAAAATCAGCGCCAAAGAAGCCGCCAAGCTGCTAATGGGGCGGCAGGCGCGCGTTGAGTTTGATTTGTAATTGCGCTGCAGCAGAACTGCTTTGGCAGGCTGCCTGTATTATTTTTTTCTGTACACGGCTGCGAGCTGCATCGCAGCGCAGTTGTTTGCAACTGTAATTTGCAACTGTACTTTTTTGCTTGCATAAATATGTTTTCTACGCTTCAGGAATACAGCGCATCCATACTGCAAGGTGCTTGGCTTACGCTCGAAGTGGCTCTGGCATCGCTGCTGCTGTCTGTGCTAATCGGCTTGGCGGGTGCAGCCATGCGCTTGTCTGGCAACCGCGTCATATCGTTGCTTGCGCAGTGGTACTCGTCTGTCGTGCGCGGAGTGCCCGAGCTGATTTGGATGCTGATGATTTACTACAGCATGCAAATGCTGCTCAACGAAGTCACTGACTACTTTCAAATGGAAATGATTGAAATCAGCCCTTTGATGGCAGGTATTTTGACGCTGTCTTTCATTTATGGTGCCTACTTTACCGAAACCTTTCGTGGTGCCATGCTGGCCGTGCCTTACGGGCAGATTGAGGCAGCCAATGCGTATGGCATGAGCCCCATGCTGGTATTGCGCCGCATCACCTTTCCGCTGATGATGCGTTTTGCCTTGCCTGGTATTCGCAACAACTGGCTGGTGCTGACCAAAGCTACCGCGCTGGTTTCTATCATCGGGCTTGATGATATGACGCGTCTGGCGCAGCAGGCTGGCAGCAGCACGCATATGCCATTTCTTTTCAATATGTTTTCGGCACTGCTGTTCTTGTGTATCACAATGGTATCGCTGCTGGTATTTCGCCAGCTCGACGCCTATTACCAGCGCGGCTTCAAAATGACGGTGAGCTCCCATGAGTGAAGACTCTACCCTATTGCTTTTTGTGCAGACACTTTGGGCATGTATTCAGGCATTGCCTACAACTTTGCTGCTTACAGGCTTATCGATACTGATTGGGCTAGCCATAGCCATACCACTCGCTGTAGTGCACCATCGCCACACCACCGTCAAGGCACGGCTCGTGCAAGGCTTTATCTATTTCTTTACTGGCACACCGTTGCTGGTGCAGATTTACATCATCTACTACGGCCTGCCCAGCTTTGACTGGGTTGCCGACTTGATGCAGCAACCAGGTTTTGGCTTCCTCAAAGATGGTTTTATTTGGGCGCTGATGGCGCTTACGCTCAATACGGCGGCGTATTCCACCGTGATTTTTTCAGGCTCCATCCGCAATACGGATGCTGGCGAAGTTGAAGCTGCACGCGCTTATGGCATGTGGCCGCGCCAGGCCATGTGGCGCATCATCCTGCCTTCAAGCTTGCGCCGCGCCTTGCCAGCGTATAGCAACGAGGTCATCATGATTATGCACGCCACCTCTCTGGCATCAACCGTAACGGTGTCAGAAATGACCAATGCAGCCAGCTTGATTGTCAGCAGCAGCTACCGCCCATTTGTGGCTTACAGCGCGGCGGCAGTTATGTATTTGCTGCTTACATTGATACTGGTTGGCGGCTTCAAGTTGCTTGAAAAACGCTTTATGGCGCACTTGGGGCCGCGCAGCCAATAACTTTACTGATTGAATCACCATGCAAAAACGCACCATTGCGCTGCCATGCGCCATTCCAGGTACCGAAACCACCGTCACCGCATTTTGCTATGGCCCGCAAGATGCCCAGCGCCACATTTACCT
>JAGONG010000033.1:14564-22738 GCA_017993135.1 Allobrachymonas sp. | reverse complement strand
CAACGGCATTAGCCCACTTTGCGCCATTGAGGTGGTGCGGCCTTGTGCCACGATGAGGTGGTCGAGTACGGCTATTTCCAGCAAGCCCAGCGCTTGTTGCAGGTGGCGGGTGAGGGCTATGTCGGCAGTTGAAGGTTCGGCGCAGCCGCTGGGGTGGTTGTGTGCCAGCAGCACGCTGGCGGCGTGGTGGTGCAGGGCGCGGCGGGCTATTTCGCGGGGGTAGACGCTGGTTTGGTTGAGGGTGCCTGTAAAGAGTGTTTCCATGCAGATGAGCTGGTGCTGGGTGTCGAGAAAGAGCACGGCAAAGCTTTCGTGGGGCAGGTGCGCCATGTGCATTTGCACGTATTGGGCGGCTAGTTCGGGTTGGTTGAGGTGGGGGCGCTGTTGCATTTGCTGGTTGATGGCGCGGCGGGCTAGCTCCATTACGGCTAGTAGCTCGGCGCGTTTGGCTGTGCCGCCCAGCCCTTTGATGCTTTTGAGTTGCGCGGCGCTGGCATTGAGCAAGCCCGCTATGCCGCCGCAGTGCTCCAGCACTTCTTGCGCCATGATGAGTACGTTGCGACCTGCTGTGCCTGTGCGTAGCAGCAGGGCGAGTAGCTCGGCATCGCTTAAGGCGGCTGCGCCGCGTGCGAGGAGTTTTTCGCGCGGCATGGCGTCTGGGGGGAGGTGGGTGAGTGCCATTGGTGGTGCTTGCTTTGGTGGTTGCTTTGCTGGTTGTGTTGATTGTGCTGGTTGCGATTTGTTGGCTTTTGTGAATTAGATGGGCGGCAAGCAGTGTTTATGCGGGTTGCAGGGCGTTTTTGGCTTGTAAGGCGCATGGGGGCTGGTTGCTGGGGTTGGCTTGGATATTACTGGTTGTGGCTAGGTTGGCTTTTGTGGGTTAGATGTGGCGGCAAGCAGTGTTTATGCGGGCTACAGGGCATTTTTGGCTTGTAAGGCGCATGGGAGCTGGTTGCTGGGGTTGGCTTAGGTGTGGCTTGTGGCTAGGTTGGTGCTGCCCGCAAAGCCGCATTGTCGCCATGCTTCAAATACGATGACGGCTACTGCGTTTGATAAGTTCAGGCTGCGCTGCTCTGGGAGCATGGGCAGGCGCAGGCGCTGTGCGGGGGCGATGCTTTCGCGCACTGCGGGCGGCAGGCCTGCACTTTCGCGGCCAAACAGGAGCCAGTCGCCAGGCTGGAAGCTGGTTTGGTGGGCGTGTTGTGTGCCTTTGGTGGTGAGGGCAAACAGGCGTTGCGGGTTGGGTTGGGCGGCATCAAGAAATGCCTGCCAGTTGGCGTGGCGCTGGACGCTGGCGTATTCGTGGTAGTCAAGCCCTGCGCGGCGCATTTGCTTGTCTTGCATGTCAAAGCCCAAGGGTTCTATCAGGTGCAGGGTGCAGCCTGTGTTGGCTGCAAGGCGGATGATGTTGCCTGTGTTGGGGGGGATTTCTGGCTGGTAGAGGATGATGTTGAACATGGTGCGGCGCTGTGTGGTGCGTGTGCGGTGCGTATACGGTACGTATGGGGCGCTTATGGGGCGCTTGTGATTCCGATTCCAGACAAGAAATGTACTGGATTTCCGCCATTTTCGCGTTGGCGGTGTTTCGCCGCAGTGCCTCTTGCGGACATGGATTGCTGCCTGCGCGGGAATGACGCTACGGGGAGGCTGGGCAGTTATCGTCTTTTGAAGCTGGCAATGCGATATGTGGTTTGCATGTACTGCATGCGCTGCACGCGGCTGCTGTGTAGCCATCGCCATGTGCAGGCTTGGGGCTTGGGCTTGGGCTTGGGGCTGCCGCGAGGCGCTGTTGCAGCTTCAGGCCAGCGCGCGTTTGCGTAGTTCCATCATGCGCCAGACGAAGGGGGTGAAGATGAGTTGCATGGCAAGCTCCATTTTGCCGCCTGGTACGACGATGGTGTTGGAGCGGCTCATGTAGCTGTCGTGAATCATGGAGAGCAGGTAGGGGAAGTCGATGCCTTTGGGGTTGGCAAAGCGGATGACGACCATGCTTTCGTCGGCGCTGGGTATGTCTTTGGCGATGAAGGGGTTGGAGGTGTCTACGACTGGCACGCGCTGGAAATTGACGTGGGTGCGTGAAAACTGCGGGCAGATGACGTTTACGTAGTCGGGCATGCGGCGCAGGATGGTGTCGGTGACGGCTTCGCTGCTGTAGCCGCGCAGTTTTTGGTCGCGCCAGAGTTTTTGTATCCACTCCAGGTTGATGACGGGGACTACGCCGATGAGCAAGTCGGGGTATTGGGCGATGTTGATTTCTGGGGTGACTACGCCGCCGTGCAGCCCTTCGTAAAACAATATGTCGGTGTCGGCGGGCAGGTCTTGCCAGGCGGTGAAGGTGCCGGGTTCTTGCTGGTAGGGGGCGGCTTCGCCTGCGTCGTGCAGGTAGCGGCGCGCTCTGCCTTGGCCTGTTTCGGCGTAAGAGGCAAACAGGGCTTGGAGCTCGTCGAGCAGGTTGTTGTCTAGCCCGAAATGGCTAAAGTGCGCGTTGCCTTGGGCTTCGGCTTGCGCTTGCATTTGCTTCATTTCCTGGCGGTCGTAGCGGTGAAAGCTGTCGCCTTCGATGTTGGCAGCTTTTACGCCTTCGCGTTTGAAGATGGCAGCAAAGGTGCGGGTGACGGTGGTTGTGCCTGCACCTGATGAGCCTGTGATGGCGATGATGGGGTGGCGTTCAGACATGGCTGGGGCATCTTTCTGTAGTGGGTGGGCTTAGGGGCGAAATAGGCCGCGTTCGGCAAACAGGGGGTTGTGCGGTGCTGCTTGTGTTTTTTCGGCGTGGTAACGCTCTATGCGCTCGACTTCGTTTTTGGAGCCAAATACCAGCCCGATGCGCTGGTGCAGCGACTCGGGTTGCACGTGCAATATGGGGCAGCGCCCTGTGGAGGCGCGCCCGCCTGCTTGCTCGATGATGAAGCCGATGGGGTTGGCTTCGTAGAGCAGGCGCAGGCGGCCGGGTTTGCAGGGGTCTTTGGTGTCGCGCGGGTACATAAATATGCCGCCGCGCAGCAAGATGCGGTGCGCTTCGGCCACCATGCTGGCAATCCAGCGCATGTTGAAGTCTTTGCCGCGCGCGCCTGTTTTGCCTGCCAGACATTCGTCTACATAGCGCTTGACGGGCGCTTCCCAAAAGCGGGCGTTGCTGGCGTTGATGGCAAATTCTTGCGTGTCGGGCGGTATCACCATATTGGGGTGGGTGAGCATGAATTGGCTCAGGTTGGGGTCGAGCGTGAAGCCAACTACGCCGCGCCCTACGCTCAAGACCAGCATGGTGGTGGGGCCGTAGAGCGCGTAGCCCGCTGCAACTTGCTCGCAGCCAGGTTGCAAAAAGTCTGCCGCTACTACGTCACGGCCGCTATCAATCACGTCTTGCGGGGCGCGTAGTACGGAAAAGATGCTGCCTACGGTGACGTTTACGTCGATGTTGCTGGAGCCATCAAGCGGGTCAAATACCAGCAGGTATTTGCCGCGCACCTGTCCTTGCGGGATTTGGTAGGGGTGCTCCATTTCTTCAGAGGCCATGCCAGCCAAGTGCCCGCCCCAGTCGTTCATTTGGGTGAAGTATTCGTTGCTGATAACGTCCAGCTCTTTTTGCTCTTCGCCTTGTATGTTGATGCCTGTTGGCACGCAGTCTATGCCTGCTGTGGCATCCATGCTGTTGATGGGCTGGCCGGGTATTGCGCCCAGTTTGCCAAAGGCGACTGCGCGCGAGATGGCTTTGCAGGCCAGTGCCACATCGTGCATCAGGGCATTGAATGTGCCGCTGGCATGCGGGAAGTGCTTGCGGTTGTCAATCAGGTATTGCGTAAAGGTGATGCGGCGTATCAGGGGCATGGCGGGTGGGTCTGGCAGGTGTGGGGCTGGTTGCTGGGCTTGGGTGCCTTGGGCGGGCGGCGCTGCTTATGCTTGCGGTGCTGGCGATGGTGCTGCTGCGGCTTGGCGCAGGGCTTGCATGACGCTGCGGTAGCCGCCGTCGGCATCGGGTGCGCCAAACACGGCACTGCCTGCTACCAGGGTGTCTGCGCCTGCGCTCACTATGGAGGCGATGTTGTTTACTTTTACGCCGCCATCTACTTCCAGCCAGATAGGCTGGCCGCCATCGGCCATGTAGGCATCAATGCGGCGGCGTGCTTCGCGCAGTTTGGGCAGGGCGCTGGGGATGAATGATTGGCCGCCAAAGCCCGGGTTCACGCTCATGAGCAGCACGATGTCGAGCTTGTCCATGATGTGGTCCATCCACTGTAAGGGGCTGGCAGGGGTGAGCACTATGCCTGCCTTGCAGCCGCAGTCGCGTATCAGTTGCAGGGTGCGGTCTACATGGCGGCTGGCTTCGGGATGAAAGGTGATGATGTTGGCACCTGCCTTGGCAAACATGGGAATAAGGCTATCGACAGGCTCAACCATCAGGTGCACGTCGATAGGAATTTGCACGTGCGGGCGAATGGCTTCGCACACCAAGGGGCCTATGGTGAGGTTGGGCACGTAGTGGTTGTCCATCACATCAAAATGCACCAAGTCGCAGCCTGCGGCTTCAATGGCGCGTACTTCTTCGCCCAAGCGGGCAAAGTCGGCAGAAAGGATGGAAGGGGCTAGGCGGATGGGCTGGGTCATGGTGGTGTGGCGTGTTGCTTCAGGATGAAAAATTCAGGACGTAAAACTCAAAAGGTAAAGCTCAAAACGTAAAGCTCAGAGCGTAAAACTCAAAACGCAGAAGGCGCGAAAACTACGCAAAGAACGCAAAAAGGATGGCAACGTTCGGCAATGCACTGCAATGTGTGGCAATTGTTGGCAAGCTGCGTTGAAGGCATTATTTTTCCAGCTTGGGTGTGGTGTTTGCGCTTGCATGCCAAGCCTGCACTTGCGCCAATGTTACGCCAGCCAAGCTGGGCAACACTTGCAATGCGCCAGTAAAGTCGTGCTTGGCGGTAAAGCTGTTGCGCGTGATGATGGTGGGCAGGCCAGCAGCGCGGGCGGCTTGCAGGCCGTTGGCAGAGTCTTCAAAGGCAATGCAGGCGCTGGCTGGCAATTTGAGCTGTGCAAGTGTTTGCAGGTAAACCTGCGGGTGCGGCTTTTTTTGCGGCGCGGTGCGGGCATCTTCAACCACGGCAAAGTAATGCCGCCAGTCATCGCCTATGGCTTGGCGCAGCAGTGTAGAGATATTAACGGGCGAGGTGGTGGTGGCAATGGCCATTTTTAGCCCCGCCTGGTGCGCTTGCTCAATCATGGCTAGCACGCCTGCGCGTAGCTGCACCGCGCCTTGCTGCACGGCGCTTTCGTAATAGGCCGTTTTCAGGCTGTGCAAACGCGCCACCGTATCGCGCACGCCTGCTGCCAAATCAACCAAATCGGGCTGCACACTGCGCCAATAGTGCAAGATGCGCTCTTTGCCGCCAGAGATTTCAAGCAAGCGCGTATAAGCCGCTTCGCTCCAATGCCAATCGAGCCCGTCTTCGGCAAAGGCTTGGTTAAATGCGGCCAGATGTGCTGCCTCGGTGTCTGCCAAAGTGCCGTCTACGTCAAAAACAAGAGCCTGTAACATGGGTGCTGCTGAAGGTAAAAAGTGGGGGCGCCAAATGGCGGGATGGGCGCAAGTGCTGCTGCCAGAAGTGGGCAGCGCGGCCGCTTGCTGTTGCCTGTGGCTATCTGCGTGCAGCCGCCCGTGCGCACGATAGCAATACGGTAGCAACTTTCATTGGCTAGAATTATCAAAACAAATCATGTTTGCTGTTTAATGTATCAAATTTTCCTGATAACTAGCCATGCGTAACTACAGCTTAAAGCAAATTCAGACGTTTATAGAGGTTACCCGCCAAGGCTCGGTGTCCAAGGCGGCCGAGAAGCTGTGCGTAACGCAGCCCGCCGTTTCCATGCACATTCGCCAGCTTGAAGAGGCTTTTGGCGTGGCTTTGGTAGAAGCGCAAGGCCGCGGCATCAGGCTTACCGATGCGGGGCGCACGTTTGCAGGCCGCGCCAACGTGGTGATGGCCGAGTTGCACGAGTTGGAATCGCTCATGGCCGAGTACGCGGGCGCACAAAAGGGGCGCATTGCGCTGGCGGTGGTGAGCACAGCCAAGTATTTTGTGCCTATGCTGCTGATGCGCTTTTCGCGTCTGTACCCCGATATTGAAGTCAGGCTGCATATCGAAAACCGCGAAAGCGTGCTGGGCATGCTGGAGCGAAGCGAGGCCGATTTGGTCATCATGGGGCGCGCGCCACGCAATATGACAACGCAAGCCGCCGCCTTTGCTACCAACCCCATGGCCATAGTTGCTGCCCCGTCGCATGCACTGGCTGGGCGCAAAAACCTGCCCTTTTCGGTGCTGGCTGACTATGCTTTTGTGATGCGCGAATCTGGCTCGGGCACCCGCGCCGCCATGGAGCGCCTGTTTGCCTTGCACGAAGTGCCGCTGAAAGTGGCGATGGAAATGCCCAGCAACGAAACCATCAAGCAAGCCGTAATGGCGGGCATGGGCTTGAGCTTTTTATCGCTACGCACCTTGCGCCAAGAGCTGGCAGGCGGCTATTTGGTGCAACTCGACATCAACGGCATGCCCATTGTTGGCCAATGGTTTGTTACGCACATGGCAAGCAAAACGCTCTCGCCTGCCGCGCGTGCGTTTAAAGCCTTTTTGGTTGAGCAAGGCGGCACTTTGATGGATGCATTTATATAAGTAAAAAATGATGCTTCGCCTTGGATAATAAATTTATCTGATGATTCAGGCTGGTTAAAGTAGCAACAGATTCCTCCTCCACCCCCCTTTTAACCATGTAAACAAAGGAGCAACCGCCATGGACCAATCGCAACGCTACGCCGACCTGAGCCTGAAAGAAGCAGACCTGATAGCAGGTGGCCGCCATATTTTGTGTGCCTACAAAATGAAACCCAAAAGCGGCAGCTATCTGGAAGCAGCAGCCCACTTTGCGGCTGAATCATCCACTGGCACCAACGTAGAAGTCTCCACCACCGACGACTTCACCAAAGGCGTAGATGCGCTGGTTTACTACATTGACGAAGCCAGCGAAGACATGCGCATTGCCTACCCGCTAGACTTGTTTGACCGCAACATGATTGATGGCCGCATGATGCTGGCCAGCTTCCTGACGCTGACTATTGGCAACAACCAAGGCATGGGCGATATTGAGCACGCCAAGATGATTGATTTCTACATGCCGCGCCGCGCCATTGAGCTGTTTGACGGCCCCGCCAAAGACATTTCTGACCTCTGGCGCATTCTGGGTCGCCCCGTGAAAGACGGCGGCTACATCAGCGGCACCATCATCAAGCCCAAGCTGGGCTTGCGCCCCGAGCCGTTTGCCAAGGCGGCTTATGAATTTTGGCTGGGTGGCGACTTCATCAAAAACGACGAACCACAAGGCAACCAGGTTTTTGCCCCCATAAAAAAAACCATCCCGCTGGTAGCCGATGCCATGAAGCGTGCCATGGATGAAACAGGCGAAGCCAAGCTCTTTTCTGCCAACATCACCGCCGACGACCACTACGAAATGCTGGCACGCGGCGAATTTATTCTCGAAGCCTTTGGCGCAGATGCCGACAAAGTGGCATTTCTGGTTGATGGCTACGTAGGCGGCCCGGGCATGATTACCACTGCGCGGCGCAACTTCCCCAACCAATACCTGCACTACCACCGCGCAGGCCACGGCGCTGTAACCAGCCCCAGCAGCAAGCGCGGCTACACCGCCTATGTGCTGGCCAAAATGAGCCGTCTGCAAGGGGCAAGTGGCATCCACGTAGGCACTATGGGCTACGGCAAGATGGAAGGCGAGAAAGACGACCGCGCCATTGCCTACATCATCGAGCGCGACAGCTACACCGGCCCCATCTACCACCAAGAATGGTACGGCATGAAGCCCACCACCCCCATCATCAGCGGCGGCATGAATGCACTGCGCCTGCCCGGTTTCTTCCAGAATCTGGGGCATGGCAACGTGATTAACACCGCTGGCGGCGGCAGCTACGGCCACATCGACAGCCCCGCAGCAGGCGCACGCTCACTACGCCAAGCCTACGAATGCTGGAAAGCAGGCGCAGACCCCATCGCATGGGCCAAACAGCACCGCGAATTTGCCCGCGCCTTTGCCAGTTTCCCCGCTGACGCCGACAAGCTCTTCCCCGGCTGGCGCGAAAAGCTGGGCGCTGCAGCGCAATAAACGCCGCGAAA
>JAGONG010000033.1:11050-14464 GCA_017993135.1 Allobrachymonas sp. | reverse complement strand
AGCACGCCAAATCAGGCTTGCCCGCATCTGCCCGTTTAAAACCATCCCTTTTTGCCTATTTCCGTGGAGACTGGCCTTGAAATTTCGCTTCCCCATAGTCATCATCGACGAAGATTACCGCACCGAAAACACCTCGGGCTTTGGCATACGCGCCTTGGCAGAAGCCATTAAAGAAGAAGGCTTCGAGGTGCTGGGCGTAACCAGCTATGGCGACTTGAGCCAGTTTGCCCAGCAGCAAAGCCGCGCCAGCGCGTTTATCTTGGCTATTGATGATGACGAGTTCAGCCCAGGCCCCGAGATGGACCCAGCCGTGCTCAACCTGAGCACCTTCATCGAAGAAGTGCGCCGCAAAAACCCCGATGTGCCCATCTACATCTACGGCGAAACCAAAACCAGCCAGCACTTGCCCAACGACATTTTGCGCGAGCTGCACGGCTTCATCCACATGTTCGAGGACACGCCCGAATTTGTGGCGCGTCACATCATCCGCGAGGCAAAAACCTACCTTGAAGGCATACAGCCGCCGTTTTTCAAAGCCCTGCTCGATTACGCCGAAGACGGCTCATACTCATGGCACTGCCCCGGGCACTCGGGCGGCGTGGCGTTCCTCAAAAGCCCCATCGGGCAGATGTACCACCAGTTTTACGGCGAAAACATGCTCCGCGCCGACGTGTGCAATGCCGTAGAAGAACTCGGCCAGTTGCTTGACCACAACGGCGCCATTGGCGAAAGCGAGCGCAACGCCGCCCGCATATTCAATTCAGACCACTGCTTTTTCGTCACCAACGGCACCAGCACCAGCAACAAAATCGTCTGGCACCACACCGTAGCCCCTGGCGACGTGGTGGTGGTAGACCGCAACTGCCACAAATCCATCCTGCACAGCATCATCATGACGGGTGCAATTCCCGTATTTTTAAAACCCACGCGCAACCACTACGGCATCATCGGCCCCATACCCAAAAGCGAATTTGAGCCAGCCAAAATCCGCGCAAAAATCCGCGCCAACCCGCTGCTCAAAGGCGTAGACGCTCAAACCATCAAGCCGCGCGTGCTCACGCTCACGCAATCCACCTACGACGGCGTGCTCTACAACACCGAAACCATCAAAAAAATGCTCGACGGCTACGTTGAAAACCTGCATTTTGACGAAGCATGGCTGCCGCACGCCGCCTTTCACCCGTTTTACGGCACGTTTCACGCCATGGGCAGAAAGCGCCCACGGCCTAAAAAATCGGTGGTCTACTCCACCCAATCCATCCACAAGCTGCTCGCGGGCATCAGCCAAGCCAGCCATGTGCTGGTGCAAAACTCGCAAACCACCAAGCTCGACCGCCACCTGTTTAACGAGTCTTACCTCATGCACACCAGCACCAGCCCGCAATACAGCATCATTGCCAGTTGCGACGTGGCAGCTGCCATGATGGAGCCACCCGCAGGCACATCGCTGGTTGAAGAAAGCATTGCCGAAGCACTTGATTTTCGCCGCGCCATGCGCAAAGTAGATGACGATTTTGGCAAAGACGACTGGTGGTTTCAAGTCTGGGGCCCAGACAAACTCGCCGAAGACGGTCTAGGCCGCGCCGAAGACTGGATTTTGAAAGTAGGCTCCAGCCGCAGCGCCAACTGGCACGGCTTTGGCAACCTGGCTGCAGGCTTTAACATGCTCGACCCCATCAAATCCACCATCGTCACCCCCGGGCTGAACATGGACGGGCGCTTTGCCAAAACGGGCATACCCGCCAGCATCGTGAGCAAATACCTCACTGAAAACGGCGTGGTAGTTGAAAAAACCGGCCTCTACAGCTTCTTCATCATGTTTACCATCGGCATCACCAAAGGCCGCTGGAACACACTCGTCACCGCCCTGCAGCAATTCAAAGACGACTACGACAAAAACCAGCCCCTGCGCCGCATCATGCCCGAGTTCTGCGAGCAAATGTCGCGCCGCCCGGGTGGCAACCGCTACGAAGGCATGGGCTTGCGCGATATGTGCCAAATGGTGCACCAAATGTACGCCCGCCACGACATAGCACGGCTCACCACCGAAATGTACCTGAGCGACCTCACCCCCGCCATGCGCCCCGCAGACGCTTACGCAGCCATCGCCCGCCGCGAAACCGAGCGCGTACCCATCGACCAGCTCGAAGGCCGCATCACCACCAGCCTAGTCACGCCCTACCCGCCAGGCATACCGCTACTCATCCCAGGCGAAGTCTTCAACAAAAAAATCGTGGACTACCTCAAATTCTCGCGCAACCTCTCCAAAGAATGCCCGGGCTTTGAAACCGACATCCACGGCTTGGTTGAAGAAGTCGATAGCGACGGCAAAGTATCGTACTTTGCCGACTGCGTAAAAGAATAAGCCCAGCCCCAAGCCCACCAACGCAGCACACGGCGCACCCCGCACAAAGGCAAATAGGCGTGAATGCGGGGGCGAACGCAGAGTGCGCAGAAACTACGCAGAGAACGCAGAGAACGCAGAAAAACACCAAAAAAAGCGGGCGTAGGGTGGGTGACTTGTCTCCCACGCGGCAATCAACCCGCAAACGTTGCTGCACCGCGTGGGTTACGGCTTGCAGCCTAACCCACACTACCACGCTGCCAAGCTAAAACCCGAACAAGCAGCATTCATGCGCCTTTCAAGCCAATAATGCCCTGCAACCCGCATAGATACTGGTTCTAGGCTTTTTAAACCAATTTTGGTTCTTCTGCGCACTCTGCGTTCGCCCCCGCATTCCCCGCCCATCCCAACCACCCCGACGCAAGTTGCCCACGCGCCAGGCGGCTTTTTTAGCCGTTGATTTCCAGCTCGGCTAGCTGCTCTGCTTCGTGTGCGTGGTGCAAGGCTTGGAGCACTTCTTGCAGGTCGCCGTCCATGATGAAGTCGAGCTTGTAGAGCGTGAGGTTGATGCGGTGGTCGGTCAGCCGCCCTTGTGGGAAGTTGTAGGTGCGGATGCGGTCGCTGCGGTCGCCGCTGCCTATGAGGCCTTTGCGCAGGGCGGCTTCTTTGCTGGCGCGTTCGCTGCGTTCTTTTTCCTGAATGCGTGCCTGCAATACTTGCAGGGCTTTGGCTTTGTTGCTGTGCTGGCTGCGCCCGTCTTGGCACTCGGCTACTATGCCTGTGGGCAGGTGTACTACGCGCACGGCAGAATCTGTTTTGTTGATGTGCTGGCCGCCTGCGCCGCTGGCGCGGAAGGTGTCGATTCGCAAGTCGGCAGGGTTGAGCGTGACGGCTTGCGCGGGGTCTGGCTCGGGCATTACAGCTACGGTGCAGGCGCTGGTGTGGATGCGGCCTTGCGTTTCGGTTTCGGGCACGCGCTGCACGCGGTGGCCGCCCGATTCAAAGCGCAATGTGCCGTATACGCCCGCGCCGCCCATGTGGGCGCTGGGTGCGCCTTCAATGTGCAGCAC
>JAGONG010000033.1:4627-10950 GCA_017993135.1 Allobrachymonas sp. | reverse complement strand
TCAAAACGGTGGCAGTGCTAGCGCGGCATGGCAAAGGCTGCACGGCTCTGGCAATGTAAAGCAAAGCGAAGCGCCTATTTTCGCAGCATTGCTGCCTGCGCTGGGGGCGAGTTGGGCATTGTGGCGCTGTCTGGCGTGTTTTTTTGCTGATTGCCTGCAGTTTATTGGCTTGCTCTTTCTTTGGCAGGCGTTACTCTGCCCTACCTCGGATTTTGCATTTGCCAAATCTGCGCAAATGCGGTGCGCTTTGGCTGCACGCCTTGCGCCGCTGTTTGGCTTGAATGTGTTTGGCTTGGCTTTCACGCAGTGCATTTCCATTTGCGTGTGCGTGTGCTTTGCTTGAATGCGCCCCTCAAAAAAAACGGGCAGTGCGTTGCTGCTCTGCCCGTGGTGGTGCGGCTGGGCATTTGCTCCAAGCCGCAAGCGGTGCTTTGCCTGCTTTATACGGCAGGCTTGCCGCTGGCGCTCATCAGCGGGGGCAGTGGGCGCACTTCGTTCATGGGCTGCTCGCCTGCTTCGTAGATGCTGTTGGCGCGGTCAACAATCAACGGGTCGATGGTCTCGATGTTTTCGTTGTCTTTATTGACGTACGGGATTTTGTTGAGCACGTAGCGCATGGCGTTTAGGCGGGCGCGTTTTTTACAGTCGCTTTTCACTACGGTCCAGGGCGCGTCGATGGTGTCGGTTTCGAAGAACATGGCTTCTTTGGCGCGGGTGTAGTCGTCCCATTTGTCGAGCGAGGCTTTGTCTACGGGGCTGAGTTTCCACTGCTTGAGCGGGTGCAGTTCGCGCTCTTTAAAGCGGCGGCGCTGCTCATCGCGGCTGACCGAGAACCAGAATTTCACCAGATGGATGCCGCTGCGGGTAAGCATGCGCTCAAACTGCGGCACTTGCAGCATAAATTCGCGGTATTCGGCATCGGTGCAAAAGCCCATTACGCGCTCTACGCCAGCGCGGTTGTACCAAGAGCGGTCAAACAGCACGATTTCGCCACTGGTGGGCAGCGTTTTAACGTAACGCTGAAAGTACCACTGGCCGCGTTCCTCATCGGTGGGCTTCTCCAGCGCCACTACGCGTGCGCCGCGTGGGTTGAGGTGTTCCATAAAGCGTTTGATGGAGCCGCCCTTGCCCGCTGCATCGCGCCCTTCAAATACGATGACGACTTTTGCGCCTGTTTCTTTTACCCATGCTTGCAGTTTGAGCAGCTCTACTTGCAGCAGGTATTTTTGCTTTTCGTAGTTGCGGCGGCTCATCAGGTTTTTGTAGGGGTAGCCGCCTTTGCGCCAGTTGGGGGCAAGTTCTTCGTCAGGGGAGGTTTTGCCGCTGGGCTGGGCTTGCTCCAGCATGCGTTGCAGCGCGGCAATTTCGTCTTTGGAGCTGCGGCTCAAGAGTGCTTGCATGGTTTGCAGTTTGTCATCGGCGTTTTGCACGATGTGGGCAATGGCTGCTTCGCGCCGTGCAATAGCTGCTGCTTCAGCTTCGCGGCTGGCAACTTTGCTGATGTTGGCTGGCGCTGTATTGCCCAGCACCACATCGCCCGATTGCACGCGGCGCGCGCGTTGGCGGCTGGCGGCAGGGGCGGCGGCACGAGGGGTGGCAGCACGTGGTGCGGCTGAAGCTGCGGCTCGGGGGGTGGCTGAAGTGGCAGTGCGGGGGGTGGTTTTTTTACTTTGCATAGTGTGTGTAAAAGAAAAGAAAAAAAGAAAAAAGAAACAACGAACTCAAAGCTTTTTAACTAGCACCTGGCTTTTGCGGTCCCAGTTGTATTTGCGTTTGCGCGCTTCGGGTAGCCAGTCGGGCTCAACCAGCACAAAGCCGCGCTTGATAAACCAGTGCATGGTGCGCGTGGTAAGTACAAAAATGCTTTTCAGCCCCATTACCCGCGCGCGTTGCTCAATGCGGCGCAGTAGCTTGTCGCCATCACCGAGCCCTTGCGATTGTTCATTAACTGTGACTGCTGCCATTTCGCCCGTGCCGTCTTCGGGGTAGGGGTAAAGTGCGGCGCAGCCAAATATCACGCCGTCGTGCTCGATGATTGTGTAGTGGTCGGCATCGCGTTCAATTTCGGTGCGGCTGCGTTTGACCAGTGTACCGTTGCGCTCAAACGGCTCAATGAGCTGCAAAATGCCGCCTACGTCATCAATGGTGGCTTCGCGCAGGCTTTCGAGCTTTTCATCTACCACCATTGTGCCTATGCCATCGTGCATGTAAATTTCAAGCAAGATGGAGCCGTCCACCTCAAACGGGATGATGTGGCTGCGCTCTACCCCGTTGCGGCAAGCCGTGATGCAGTGGCGCAGGTAAAAGCCCAAATCGGTGGGCTGCTCGGGGAAAGGCAACTGCTGCATCAGGCGCTCGGCATCGGCTAGCGAGAGCTCGGTATCCAGGCGGTTATCTGGGCTGGCAGGCTCAAGCGGCTTTTCGCGAATGCCTTCAATCTCGGCCAGAAACAGCAGTTTTTCAGCATGCAATTCGCTGGCAATGGCTGTAGCCACGCTTTCCATGGTGAGGTTAAACGCCTCGCCCGTGGGCGAAAACCCCATGGGCGACATGAGCACAATTGCGCCTTGGTCAAGCAACTGCTGGATAAGGGCTGTGTCAATTTTGCGCACCTGCCCCGAATGGCGGTAATCCACCCCATCAACAATGCCCACAGGCCGCGCAGTAAGAAAGTTGCCTGAAATCACCCGCAAGGTTGCGCCAGCCATAGGCGTATTGGGCAGCCCTTGGCTAAAGGCGGCTTCAATCTCGTAGCGCAACTGCCCAGCCGCCTCCAGCGCACAATCTAACGTAAAGGCATCGGTAATGCGCACGCCCTTGTAATACTTCGACTGCTGCCCCTTGGCTGCAAGCTGCTCATTGACTTGTGGGCGAAAACCATGCACCAGCACGATTTTCACGCCCATGCTGTGAATCAGCGCCAAGTCTTGCACAATGTTTTGCAACCTGCCCGCTGCAATAGCCTCGCCTGGCACAGCCACCACCAACGTTTTGCCACGGTGCATGTGGATATACGGTGCTACGGCGCGAAACCATGGCACAAAAGTGGAGTCAGAAATAGTTGACATAACCAGAACAAAGGAGTAAATGTGACTTAACCCTATTTTGCATGGTTTCTGGCGCTTTTCAGTTGCAAGTGCAAGGTTTACAACAAAATGTGCGGCACAAATCGGCAATGCTGCACAAGCGCTACAAACCACAGGCAGTGTCACATGCAACAACAGGCAGAGTCACACGCAGCGTGTACTGCTGCACGCAGTAGCAATTACGCACTGCGCGCACCTGTGGTTTTAAGCGTAATTCAACTTTAAAAGTTGCGCCCGCTTCAGGCTGCCACCATGCCCGAATGGCGCAGCAGCGCATCTACGCTGGGCTCGCGCCCGCGAAATGCTTTAAACGATTCCATTGCAGGGCGGCTGCCGCCTTTTTCCAGAATCTCTTGCCTGTAGCGCCGCCCCGTGGCCAGGCTGGGGCTGCCATCAGGTGCTGCGCTCTCTTCAAATGCAGCATAAGCATCGGCACTGAGCACTTCTGCCCATTTGTAGCTGTAGTAGCCTGCCGCATAGCCGCCCGCAAATACGTGGCTGAAGGTGTGCGGCATACGCGCCCACTCTGGCGCAGGCAGCACAGCTACTTCTTGGCGCACTTGGCGCAAGATGGGCATCACATCAGCGGGCGGGGTGTTTTGGCTATGCAGCAGCATATCAAACAAGGCAAATTCCACCTGCCGCAGGGTTTGCATGCCGCTTTGAAAGTTTTTGGCAGCCAGCATTTTGTCAAACAAGGCACGCGGCAGCGGCTCGCCAGTATCCACATGCGCCGTCATGTCGCGCAGCACGCTCCATTCCCAGCAGAAGTTTTCCATAAACTGGCTGGGTAGCTCTACCGCATCCCACTCCACGCCGCTAATGCCTGCCACATCGTGCTCATTAACTTGGGTGAGCATGTGGTGCAGACCGTGGCCTGTTTCGTGAAAGAGCGTTATCACATCATCATGCGTGAGCAGCGCGGGCTTGCCATCCACGCCTTGGGCAAAGTTGCAGACCAAGTGCGCCACGGGCGTTTGCAGCGCGCCTGTATCGGGGCGCAGCCAGCGGCTACGCACATCGTCCATCCACGCGCCACCGCGCTTGCCGTTGCGCGCGGGCGGGTCGAGGTAAAACTGGCCGATGAGTTTGCCTTCGCGCTCCAGCCTGTAAAACTCCACCGCTTCATGCCACACGGGGGCTTGGTCGCGCTTGATTTGCACTTCAAATACGGCTTCAATGATTTTGAACAAACCCGCCAACACTTTGGGCGCAGGGAAATATTGCTTGACCTCTTGCTCGCTAAAGGCATAACGCGCTTCTTTGAGTTTTTCGCTGATATAGGGCCAGTCCCACGGTTGCGGGTCTGGCATTTGCAACTGCTCCGAGGCAAAGGCGCGTAAATCGGCCACATCGCGCTCGGCAAAAGGGCGTGCCTTGCTCGCCAAATCGCGCAAAAACGCCAGCACTTGTGCGGGGCTGTCAGCCATTTTGGGCACCAGCGACACTTCAGCAAAATTGGCATACCCGAGCAACTGCGCTTCTTCATGGCGCAAGGCCAATATCTCGGTCATTACGGCGCTGTTGTCATACTGCGTGCCATCGCCTTGCGCTTGCTCGCTGGCGCGGGTGTTGTAAGCTGTGTAGAGTTTTTGGCGCAGTGCGCTGCTCTGGGCAAACTGCATCACGGGCAGGTAGCTGGGTATTTTCAGCGTGAGCTTGTGGCCTTCTTTACCATCGGCCTGTGCCGCAGCGCGGGCGGCCTGCACCACGTCTGCGGGTATGCCTGCCATTTCTTCACTGCTGGCGTAATACGCCCAGTTATCGGTCGCATCCAGCGCGTTTTCGCTGAACTTTTGCATCAACTCAGCCATACGCTCCTGAATCTGGGCGTAACGCTCTTTGTCAGCGCCCACCAGTTCAGCGCCGCCCAGCACAAAGCCGCGCAGGGTATTTTTCAGCGCCTGCTGCTGCTCGGCATTCAAGCTGGCGGCATCAATCGCCTTGTATTTGGCATAGAGCCGCTCATCCGCGCCCAAACGGGTAAAAAACTCCGTCACCACAGGCAGCATGGCGTTGTAAGCATCGCGCAACTCGGGCGTTTCATGCACACTTTTCAAATGCCCCACCGCCCCCCAAGCCCGCCCCAGCCTCTCGGCAGGCACATCAAGCGCCAGCGCAAGCTGCTGCCAGTCGGCAGGAAAATCAGGCTGCACAGCCCTATCCAGCCCGCTTTGGCAATCGGCCAGCAACTGCGCAACAGCAGGCTGCACCTGCGCAGGCGTTATCTGGTCAAACAGGGGTAAATCAGAAAAATCAAGCAGGGCGTTACCTGCTGCGGAGGGTGTGGGGATAGATGTAGATGCGTTCATAGGCGCAAGTGTAGATGGAAAAGAAAAACCGCACAGGGCTTGCACCTTGTGCGGTTTCTTCAATGGTGGCAGATAGGCGAATTTACACGTTTCTAGCAACGAAACTATTCGCCCACACAGGCAACCAATTAGAACCTCATAGACTACTTCAAAGGCACAATTTTGCCGTTGCTTTCCAAATAATAGCGTGAGGAGCAAGCCTCTTCTTCACCAGACAAAGGCGCAGAGCCATCGTATTTAGCACCAATCACCACCAACAAACGGCTATCGGGTTTAGCCACCAATTGCCCCTCTTTGCTTTTGGTATTAGAGCAAACAGCTTGATGGGTAAATCCATCCAACTCAAGCGGAGAATATTTACCCGTTTGCACGTTAAGTAAACCATCACTCACACAGCCAGTACCACATCCCCAAGATACAAAAACGTACTTGCCTGCAAATTCAACCGACTTCTTCGCTGCATCTTTCAAGGTCGTCTTGAATTGTTGTTCAATCTTTCCGTTTGTATCAACAAGGTGATTGCCCTGATAAACATCTACAGGAAAATCAACAAACTTTGGCGCAGCAAAAGCAGATGAAGCACACAGCAAAGTAGTGACACCAGCAAACAGTAACCTCTTCATCGCACTTTCCTTTCCATCTAACGAATTAAATCATCCGCGCTGCAATGCTTCTCGTTGGCTGCAAGCACAAGCAGACCATCAAAAATCAAAGATTCAAGCAGCTCAAACGGGGCTTCCATATAGGGCGCTACTTTCCAGCCCGCGCCGCCTGTCATGATGCACATGGGCTCTTGCCCGCTGTGGCTGCGCAGGTTGTGCAGCATGCGCTCTATTGCGCCCACGATGGCAAATGCGCCGCCGCTGGTAAGTGCGTCGCTGGTGTTGGTTGGAAAAGCGGTGACGTGGCCTGTTGGCACATGCAA
>JAGONG010000033.1:0-4527 GCA_017993135.1 Allobrachymonas sp. | reverse complement strand
TGGGGCAACAGGGCGTGCAGCCGCTGGCGCTGCGGCGGCTGGTTGGCGCGGCGCGTAGCCTCCACCACCTTGGTTGCCGTAGCTGCCTTGGTTGCCATAACCATCGCCATCGCCCCCAGACGCGCCCATGCCTTCGCGCTTGCCCAGCATTTGCATTTGATCTACGCGCACTTCGGTTGCGTAGCGGTCTTGCCCACTTTGCTGGTCGGTCCACTTGCGGGTGCGAATGCTGCCCTCAACGTAAATTTGCGAGCCTTTGCGCAGATACTGCCCTGCAATTTCGGCCAAACGGCCAGTAAACACCAATCTGTGCCACTCGGTATGCTCGCGCATATCGCCAGTTTGCTTGTCTTTCCACTTGTCTGTGGTGGCTACAGTAACATTGGCGATTTGGTCGCCATTGGGAAAAGAACGCATCTCTGGATCGCGCCCGAGATTGCCAACAAGAATCACTTTATTGACTGAGGCCATACAAAATACTTCCTAAAATCTGTTGTTGTGAAAAAGCAGCCCAACGGCAACAATCCGAAAAAGCGTTGCCCAATATTTTGCATCATACAGCCCAAAAAAGCGCTACGCTTAGGCAAAGTTGCAAAGCATCTGGCAAACAACTACCAAACATCTGCCAAAGCAGGCAGAACAGGCGTATTATCCTTACCCGTTAATCCGTCATGCTACGCTGCATTACAGACACCATTTTTTAGCACTTTTTCTCTTATCTTTACCTCATTTAAGCAGGAGCCACTTCTTCATGAAACTGATTCTGTTAGGCGCACCAGGCGCAGGCAAAGGCACACAAGCCGCTTTCATCTGCCAAAAATTCGGCATCCCGCAAATCAGCACAGGCGACATGCTACGCGCCGCAGTCAAAGCAGGCACGCCGCTTGGCCTGCAAGCCAAGGCCGTTATGGAAGCTGGCGGGCTGGTGAGTGACGACCTCATCATCAATCTCGTAAAAGAGCGCATTGCCCAGCCCGACTGTGCCCAAGGCTTTTTGTTCGACGGCTTTCCGCGCACCATACCGCAAGCCGAAGCCATGAAAAGCGCAGGCGTCAATCTCGACCATGTGCTGGAAATCAACGTACCCTTTGAAGCCATCATTGAGCGCATCAGCGGCCGCCGCAGCCACCCTGCCAGCGGTCGCATCTACCACGTCACCTTCAACCCGCCAAAAGTTGAAGGGCTAGACGATGTCACGGGCGAGCCACTCATTCAGCGCGACGATGACAAAGAAGAAACCGTCAAAAAACGCCTTGACGTATATAGCCAGCAAACCCGCCCACTGGTTGACTACTACCAAAGCTGGGCCGAGCAAGACCCTGCCAACGCGCCCAAATACAGCGCCATCAGCGGCATAGGCTCGGTTGAAGAAATCACAGCCCGCGCCATGCAAGCACTCGGCAAATAACAACCCTTGTCTTGGCGCAGCCACAACACAAGGCACGTGCCAACAACAAAGCCGCATTTCCCGTCGCCGCAAGCTAGAATTGCGGCGCAACTTTTTCAACCCCATTTTTCAAACCAACCAAACAAGGCGCTTCTATGCAACTGTATGTAGATTCCCGCTTCAGCTCCCCCTACGCCATGTACGTATTCGTTACACTGCGCGAAAAAAACAAAGCCTACTTTGAAGTCACCCCCATCGACTTGGCAGCAGGCCAGCAACACGAAGCCGACTTTGCCAAACTCTCACTCACAGAGCGCGTGCCCATGTACGTCGAAGGCGACTTTGCCGTCACAGAATCCACCGCTATTCTTGAGTACCTGGAAGAAAAGCACGACGCACGCCCAGCCTACCCCGTCAATCGCGAAGACCGCGCCCGCGCCCGCCAACTGCAAGGCTGGTTCCGCACAGGCTTTCACGCCCTATGCGCCGAACGCCCCACAACCATGCTCTTTTGGCCGCTTAAAGACAAACCCGCGCCCCTGTCTGAAAAAGCACAGGCCGAAGCACAGCGCCTCATCACAGTAGCCAACACCCTGCTCGCACACGGCGGCAAATTCCTGTTTGCCGAACAATGGAGCATCGTCGACGTTGAGCTAGCCACCATGCTCAACCGCCTCATCCTAAGCGGCGAGGCCGTGCCAGAAAATCTGGTGCAATACGCCAAATTCCAATGGCAGCGCCCCAGCGTGCAATGGTGGGTCACACAAAAACGCGATCCCTTGTAAGCACAAGCCCAAAGCCTGCTGCTCACCACCCTCAAGCAGGCTACAAGCCTAAAAAACCGCATAAGCCCACCATAGCCGATGCGGTTTTTTTGCGCTTGCGCGCGTCTGCGTACTTGCAAATAAACAACAAGCCGCCTGCAAACGGAGTTTGACAACCCCACAATTTGCACAAGCTGCTTGTCATAGCAACAATTTTCAGGATACACTAACGGGCTTTTCGGAGTATTGCCGGGGTCGTCCCGTGGCTGCACGAAAAGAAAATCACGTTTTATCAACCCGTAATTTATCCACGTTTGGGGAATTACACATTATTGAAGGAGGCTTGAGTGCCAACCATCAACCAGCTCGTGCGCCAAGGGCGCACGGTCGAAACCGTTAAATCCAAAAGCCCTGCGATGGAAAACTGCCCGCAGCGCCGTGGTGTATGTACCCGTGTATATACCACCACTCCTAAAAAACCTAACTCCGCTATGCGTAAAGTGGCCAAAGTGCGTTTGACCAACGGCTTTGAAGTCATCTCCTACATCGGCGGCGAAGGCCACAACCTGCAAGAGCACAGCGTAGTGCTCGTGCGCGGCGGTCGTGTAAAAGACTTGCCAGGTGTGCGCTACCACATCGTACGTGGCTCGCTCGATTTGCAAGGCGTGAAAGACCGCAAGCAATCGCGCTCCAAATACGGCGCCAAGCGTCCCAAAAAGGCCTAATTGCCCTTTTCAAAAAAAACAATCGGTGTCTCTTTGGCCTTGGCAGGCTAATGCAGGCGTAGTGACCCGTAGCACAGCAAATCTTTCTTTAAACAACTGTGTGGGTCGAGTAAGTGGGATATCTGTTGGTATCTCGCGGTGTTTGAAATAGCACCAACTGAAGCATAAGAGGTAAAAAATGCCACGTCGTCGTGAAGTCCCCAAACGTGAAATCCTGCCGGATCCCAAGTTCGGCAATGTAGAGCTGTCCAAATTCATGAACGTGATCATGGAAGGCGGCAAAAAAGCTGTAGCCGAACGCATCATTTACGGTGCGCTTGAGCAAATGGAAAAGAAAAGCGGCAAAGAGCCACTGGAACTGTTCATCACAGCCATCAACAACGTCAAGCCCATGGTTGAGGTAAAAAGCCGCCGCGTCGGTGGTGCCAACTACCAAGTGCCTGTTGAAGTGCGTCCTGTACGTCGCTTGGCGCTGTCTATGCGCTGGATTAAAGACGCTGCACGCAAACGTGGTGAAAAATCCATGTCCATGCGTCTGGCCAACGAACTGCTCGAAGCCGTAGAAGGTCGTGGCGGCGCCATGAAAAAACGTGACGAAGTGCACCGCATGGCCGAAGCCAACCGCGCATTCAGCCACTTCCGCTTCTAAGCAAATTCCGGGGCCGCCCATTCAAGGCGGCTGGTGCAGTGAGTTGTCACATAGTCTGTGTATATTCACTGCGCCCAAAGGCCTATGCCTCAGGCCATATCCATAACCCCAAGGAAAAATCATGGCTCGCAAGACACCCATCGAGCGTTACCGCAATATCGGTATTTCTGCCCACATTGATGCTGGTAAAACCACCACATCCGAACGTATCCTGTTCTACACTGGCGTAACCCATAAACTGGGTGAAGTACACGACGGTGCAGCCACCACCGACTGGATGGAACAAGAGCAAGAGCGCGGCATTACCATTACATCGTCTGCCGTTACCTGCTTTTGGAAAGGCATGGATTTAAGCCGTCCAGAGCACCGCATCAACATCATCGACACCCCCGGACACGTTGACTTCACCATTGAAGTTGAGCGTTCCATGCGCGTACTTGACGGCGCTTGCATGGTCTACTGTGCTGTAGGTGGCGTGCAGCCCCAGTCTGAAACCGTTTGGCGTCAGGCTAACAAGCACAAAGTGCCACGTCTGGCCTTCGTAAACAAAATGGACCGCACAGGCGCCAACTTCTTCAAAGTTGTTGAGCAAATGCGTCTGCGCCTCAAAGCCAACCCTGTTCCAATCGTCATCCCAATCGGTGCTGAAGACCGCTTCCAGGGCGTTGTTGACCTGATCAAAATGAAAGCCGTGATTTGGGACGAAGAATCCCAAGGCATGAAGTTCGAATACCAAGACATTCCTGCCGATCTGGTTGATACAGCTAACGAGTGGCGCGAAAAAATGGTTGAGTCAGCCGCTGAAGCCAGCGAAGAGCTGATGAACAAATACCTTGAAGAAGGTTCTTTGACAGAAGCTGAAATCATTGATGGTCTGCGTAAACGCACCATTGCCACTGAAATTCAGCCCATGCTGTGCGGCTCTGCCTTTAAAAACAAAGGCGTGCAACGCATGCTTGACGCAGTGCTTGACTTCCTGCCTTCGCCCAAAGACATTCCTCC
>JAGONG010000032.1:21099-23349 GCA_017993135.1 Allobrachymonas sp. | reverse complement strand
GGCAGGCAATTGCCGATAGTAGATGCGCCTTTGGTTTGTATTGGCAAGCATGTATGTGCACGGGCTGCAACTCATCCATCCTGCGCTGGCTTTTTCTTCCAGCTCCATCGCCAGAGCGCTGTATTTGAAAGGTATAGAAATGGACTCGGAAAAAAACACAAAGCGATGTAAGGTTTGGGCATGGCTGCACGAGCGTGCATGCGTATTATCGAGCCGTGCGCGTCGCATCAATAATGGCAGGCTAAAAACCTTTGGCTGGTTCGTATTGTTGTTTTTAGCCCATTTGACTTTTAAAGCAATCATTAGCCCCAAACCCAACCCAAACCCAAGCCCCAGCATTACCATCATTGGCAAGTTTCCTTACCAAAAGGGCTATACCATGGAAGCATCTATATGGGCACAAAGCAGAAAAGAATTTTCTGCTTTCTTCTGCCCTGGCAGCAGCAATCTCATGCAAGTTGGAGCTGATTATTGCTTATCCAAACCTTACTATATCCCAGTAAAAAAACTGGGTTGCTGTGAATACCAGCTTACCTTTACTCCAGATTATTTTTCAAAAGGATGGATGAATTGGGAAAGCACACTACCAGATTTGGTTTTTAAAAATAAAGATGGAAACCCAGTTGGCGATATCAGCATTGCCCTCAGACACGATTGGGAGGGTTCTGATGAGTTTCAATGTCAAATAAAGCCAGATAACACTTTGTATTGCAATGGCTTGGTAGTTCCTGTAGGTAACAAAATCTATAACAAAGAGCGTGGCGCTTATATTTTTGATTTTGATTTTTAAGGAGAATTAATTATGTCCTTTGATCATGTTCACGCTGCGCTTGCCGATGCAGTATACGAAGATAATGCTGAAAAATAGCTGTGCGCACTCCCGGAAAAGATGGGGAAGAGACAACTTGGACACCAGTAACGACAGAGGCAGCAAATGAGAACACAAATTTGGCTTATATGCGCTATATAAAAAGACCAATAACTTTTATATTTTTACTTGTCTTAGTGATCGTATTTATTGGGGGGTGCAAGATGAATTACCAAATGAGTAATAATTTTGTTTTTCATATTTCATCCAATTTTGACGGCTCGAAAACCATATTCAGACGACTTGATAAGAAAAAATCTTTC
The DNA here is from genome assembly GCA_017993135.1 of Allobrachymonas sp. GTDB lineage: Bacteria > Pseudomonadota > Gammaproteobacteria > Burkholderiales > Burkholderiaceae_C > Brachymonas. The sequence goes on along the minus strand of JAGONG010000032.1, from coordinate 22,218 downwards.
GATTGGGATATTTATATCTCTGACGAAAGTTTGAAATTAAATAAATTTGATTTTTTTGGTAGCTTGTACGTAAATGGCTTAATTTTTACAAAAACCAATGGTGAATTTATTGTTTCAGAAAGAACCAAAGAGGGGCATCAAGCATGGAAATACAATCATGAAAAGAAAGAAAGAGAGAAAATCATGTTATTTGATGGGAGTGGTTATTTCTTTTCCCTCGAAAACAATGGCCTTCTTTTTTTGGGTGTCTCGTTGACTTTGGATAGCGGAAGAAGGGGATATGATTGGTTTGTATCCTATCCAAATCAAGGAACAAAAAAAATTAGCGATGAAAGATACTATTATTATCCGACGCCATTTTTTATTAAAAACTCTATCGCAGGATTCGCAGAAAAAAATCTGGGATCAGAAGAGGATTTAGCAAAACTTGGAAAAAAATATGGTGAATATTCCTTGGAATACGTCAATCTATCCTCAAACATTGACGCTGAACAAAAAACAAAAAAAATAAAAGATTATCTGTCTGTATCGAAATCAAAAGATACACCCTGCATTCAATGTGAGGAAGAGGGAAATGCTTGTATTATAAGCAATACAATGGCGGATGAAAGAGGAAAATTCTGGCATGAACTTTATTTGGTTAATGATTTAGGCCGCAAAAAACTAAACATTGAATTAAAAAGAATTGAAGGTCATAGTATATCTGGTAATGGCAAATGGCTTTTTGTTGTTGGGAAACCAACAATATATTCAAATGAGTATCTCTTTCAAAAATACTCTCTATCTGAAAGTGGAGACTGCAAATTGATTTCTTCCGTAAATGCTCTGTAATAATATGACTATCGTAGGGGAATGATATGGCTTTTTCTGATTGGGCTACTGGTTTGCCTGCTTCTGAAGTGCATACTGCAACTGCGGAAGGAAGGTGTGGGACGTTTGTTCAAAGAGGCGGTACCAACATATGGAAAATTTGGTGGGCCTAATTGGTCTGATGAATGGCGAGAAATAATCCTCTACCACCTAGACAATGACAATGGGGGCGTGGCGTAGATGATCTTGATAATACATTCAGCAAGCGCAGGGTGGGTGACTTGTCGTGTGCTGCGTAAAGCCCCCCCC
>JAGONG010000032.1:0-20999 GCA_017993135.1 Allobrachymonas sp. | reverse complement strand
GAGAGGTTGTTGCCGTTGGCGTGGCTGACGACAAAGGCCAGCAGCATAAAGCCGTTTTGCCCGATGGTGGACCACGCCAGCATACGCTTGGCATTGCTTTGCATGACGGCAGACAAGTTGCCGATGAGTAGCGAGCACACTGCCAGCACCATGAGCATGAGTTGCCATTGCGGTGCAAGCTCAAGCAGGCCAGTAACCAGCAGGCGCAGCATTACGGCAAATATGGCAAGTTTTGGGGCGGCAGCCAGTATGAGGGTGATAGAAGTGGGTGCGCCTTGGTACACGTCGGGCAGCCACATGTGGAATGGTGCGGCTCCGAGTTTGAAGGCCAAGCCCGCTACGATAAAGACCAGCCCCAGCATGAGTATGTCGCGCTTGGCGGTGTGCTGCATGACGCTTTGCAGTACTTCGGGCAGCAGCATACTGCCTGTAGCGCCATAGAGCATGGATAAGCCGTAGAGCAAAAAGCCCGAAGCCAACGAGCCCAAAATGAAGTATTTCATCGCCGCTTCGTTAGCCAGCAAGTGCTCGCGGCGCAAGGCAACGAGCGCAAAGCTGGAAAGCGATATCAGCTCAAGCCCCAGATAAATCACCAGAAAATGGTTGCCTGCAATCATGGTGTAAATGCCCAGCAGCGCAAACAGCGAGAGCGTGAACAGCTCGCCGCCGCGTTGCAGCATTTGCCGCTGTGCCGAGTAGGGGCGGGCATAAACCAGCGTAGCTGCCAGTGCCAGCGTGGCAAAGCATTTCATCCAACTGCCAAAGGCATCAGCCAGCACCATGCCGCCAAAGCCGTAGAGGGCTTTGGGAAAGTCAGGCCGCGATAGAGCCAGCGCGTGGCTGGCGTTCCACAGGGCGAGCACCAGCAGGGTGATTTGTGTTGCCCAGTAGCTTGGGGCGCGGCGCGTGCTGCTGACCCACAAATCCAGCAGCGTAATGGCGCACGCCATAAACAGCAAGAACATCTCTGGCGCGATGACTACCCAACTTGTTGCGTCAAACATGCCGCGTCCTTATTGCAGTTTGGACTGCGCCATGTGTTGCGTGAGCTTGACAACGGAGGCATCCATCGCCTGCATGATGGGTTTGGGATACACGCCCATCCACAGCACCGATAGCCCCAGCACGCACAGCACCACGGTTTCGCGCAGGTTGATGTCGCGCAAGGAGCGCACGTTGTCGTTAGCGATGGGGCCCAGATACACGCGCTGCACCATCCACAGGGTATAAGCAGCAGCCAGCACCAGCGAAGTGCCGCCAATCAGGCCAATCCACAGATTGGCTTTGACGATGGCGATGATGACTGTCCACTCGCCTACAAAGCCAGCGGTGGCAGGCACGCCAAAGTTGCCAAAAGCAAAAATCATGGCCAGCGCCACAAAGCGCGGCATGGTGTTGGCTACGCCGCCGTAGTCGGCAATTTGGCGCGAGTGCATGCGGTCGTACAGCACACCTACGCACAGGAACATGCCAGGTGAAATAAGCCCGTGCGCCAGCATTTGCAAAATTGCGCCTGAATTGCCTGCTTCACTGAACACAAACATGCCCAGGGTGACATAGCCCATGTGCGAAACAGAGGAGTAGGCCACCAGCTTTTTCATGTCTTGCTGCACCAGTGCCACCAGCCCGATATACACCACGGCAATGAGTGACAAGGCGAGCATCAACCATGCCCAGCGGTGGGCAGCATCGGGCGCAATGGGCAGCGCCAGACGCAAAAAGCCGTAGCCGCCCAGTTTAAGCATGATAGAAGCCAAAATGGCAGAGCCGCCTGTGGGGGCTTCAACGTGCACGTCGGGCAACCAGGTGTGCAGCGGCCACATGGGCAGTTTTACGCCAAAGGCTGCAACAAAGGCAAAAAACAGCAGGGTTTGCTCAGTAGCGCCCAGTGGCAGCGCCTGCCATGTGGCAATGTCAAAACTGTTGCCAGATACCGTGTAGAGGTAGGCCATGGCAATCAGCATGAACAAGGAGCCCATCAAGGTATAGAGGAAGAACTTGAAGGCCGAGTAAATTTTGCGCGGCCCGCCCCAAATGCCGATGATGAGGTACATGGGAATGAGGGTAGCTTCAAAGAAAACGTAGAACATCAGCGCATCAAGCACACAGAAGGTGGCAATCATCAGGCCGCTTAACACAAGCACTGCGCCCATGTATTGATTAACGCGCTCGGTGATGTTGGTCCAGCTTGCGAGCACGACCAGCGCGGTGATAAAGGCCGTCATCACCACAAACCACAGCGATATGCCATCTACGCCAATGTGGTAGTTGCTGTTGATACCAGGTATCCACGGCACGTTTTCTACCAGTTGCATGTCTGACAAGATGGGGTTAAAGCGGCTGTAGAGCAGAATGGTTTGCCCAAAGCTTACCAGCGCGGCAAGCAGCGCAGCCCAGCGCACAAGGCGGTTGTAGCGTTCGCCCGAAAACGCCAGCAGCAAGCAGCCCGCGACGATAGGTGTCCAGATGACAAAACTTAAAAATCCCATTTGAATGTTGCTCCTAAAGTATCCAGACAAACCATGTCATCATGGCTAGCAAGCCCATAATCATTAACAAAGCGTAGTGGTAAAGGTAGCCCGTTTGCAGTTGGCGTACCCGAGCCGCTATTGCTCCAACTATTTTCCAAGAGGCGTTCACAAAGCCTGTTTCAATCAAACCTTGGTCGCCCACTTTCCAGAACCATTTGCCAAACAGCTTGGTTGCGCCCGCCAAAAAGGTGTCGGTAAACCACAGCAGGCTGTTTTCTATGGTGATAAACAAGGCGTGCCCCAGTTGGCGTGCAGCGCCCGATAGCCCCAAATCAATAAACCACATCCAGCCGCTATCGACTTTGAAGGCAAACACACGCCCGATGGCGCATGCACCGCGTGCGATGACGTTTTCGTAAAACCAGTCAAGATAGTATTTGTTCTCGAGCACTTGCACCAGTGGGGCAAACACTTGGCGCAGGCGTGCTGCAACGGTGTTGCCGCGCATATACAGGTAGTAAGCCGTGCCCACGCCTGCAAGCACCAGCCACAGCGGCGCGGTAAAGAGCGCGTGCAGCGTCATTTGCATGGGGCCATGAATGGCTTGCGCCATGTGCGTCATCACAGGGTGGCTGCTCAGGTCGATATGGATGGCGCTGCTGAAAAAGTCGCCAAACAAAAGCGGCTGCATGGTAAAGAAGCCGACAAAGACCGAAGCGGCAGCCAAAATAACCAGCGGCACAGTAACCACCCTGGGCGACTCGTGTGGCTGCGTGCTGCCGTGCTGGGCGTGCGCGTCATCATGTGCAGCGGCATGTGCGTCATGGTGTGCATCAGGATTTTGGTCATAACGTTCATCACCCCAAAACACCAGAAAATACATCCGCAAGCTGTAAAACGCCGTCACAAAAACACTGATTAATGCAGCCCAGTAGGCAATCGGAGCCATGGGCTGGTTGCTAAAGTGCAGGGCTTCGATAATGCCGTCTTTAGAGTAGAAACCAGAGAAAAATGGCGTGCCAATCAGCGCGAGCGTGCCAGCAAGAGATGTCCAGTGCGTAATGGGCATGTATTTTCGCAAGCCGCCCATATAACGCATGTCTTGGTTGTGGTGCATGCCCATGATGACCGAGCCTGCCGACAAAAACAGCAGCGCCTTGAAAAACGCGTGTGTAAACAGGTGAAATACCGACACAGGGTAGGCAGAAGCACCCAAGCCCATCACCATATAGCCCAGTTGCGACAGGGTGGAGTAAGCCACCACGCGCTTGATGTCGTTTTGTATCAACCCCATCAAGCCCATCAGCAAGGCAGTGGCCGCACCCACAACTAGGATGAGATTAAGCGCCACATCACTCAACTCAAACAGGGGCGACATGCGCGAAACCATGAAAATGCCCGCCGTTACCATAGTGGCAGCGTGAATCAGCGCCGAGCTGGGTGTAGGGCCGTGCATGGAATCTGGCAGCCAAACATGCAGCGGAAATTGTGCTGACTTGCCCATAGCGCCAATAAACAGGCAAATAGCAGCAACAGTTACCACCATCCAGCCTGTGCCTGGCAGGGTGTGCGCATGCATGGATTCGAGTTTGCCAAAAACCTCAACATAGTTGAGTGTGCCTGTGTAGGCTGCAATCAAGCCAATGCCCAGAATAAAGCCCAAATCAGCGACACGGTTGATAAGAAAGGCTTTTTTGTTGGCAAAAATAGCGCCTGGCTTTTCAAACCAGAAGCCAATGAGCAGGTATGAAGCCACGCCCACTGCTTCCCAGCCGATAAACAGTTGCAGCAAGTTGTTGCTCATCACCAGCAGCAGCATGGCAAAGGTAAAGAGCGAGATATAGGCAAAAAAGCGGTTGTAACTGGCGTCTCCATGCATATAGCCTGTGGAGTAAATATGCACCATCAAAGAGATGGAGGTAACAACGCACATGAGCAGGGCGGTAAGCCCATCAACCATGAAGCCTATTTCCATGCGAAAGCCAGCGATGCACATCCACTCGTAAAGCGTCTGGTTGTAATGCGCCCCACGGCTTACCTGAAACAGCACAAAAGCCGAGAGCGCAAACGACAAGCCCACGGCAGCAATGCCCAGCCCGTGCGCAGCCTTGTGCCCAAGCCGATTGCCGCCAGCAGCCGTACCAAAAATACCAATCACCGCCGCCGAGCACAGCGGGATGAGCAAAATAGACAGCAAGAGGGGGAGAGAAAGTGTGTTCACCATCTGTTTTAGCCCTTCATCGTGCTGAAATCATCTGCCTGCACGCTGGAGCGGTTGCGGAACAGTTGCACCAAAATGGCCAGACCAATGGCAGACTCGGAAGCCGCCACCGTGAGGATGAAAAACACAAATACCTGCCCCGACAAGTCGCCACGGTAGTGAGAAAAAGCGACAAAGTTGATGCTCACAGCCAGCAGCATCAATTCAATGGCCATGAGCTGCACAATGAGGTTTTTGCGGTTTAGAAAAATGCCTGTAACAGCCAGAGCAAACAGTATGCCGCCCAGCGCCAGAAAGTGGCCTATGGAAAGAGTCATCATTTCTCGCCCCTTTGTTTGCCAGCGTTTTGCTGCTCTGTATTTGGATTTTCAGATTCGGCATTTTTTGGCGCGGGTTGGGTGGCCTGCATTTTCAGCACCCGCACGCGCTCGGCAGGCTTTACGCTAACCTGCCAGGCGGGTGACTGGTATTTGCTGTCTTTACGGCGGCGCAATGTCAGGGTAATGGCGGCAATGATGGCAACCAGCAGCAGCACGGCAGCCAGCTCAACGGGCAGCAGATACTGTGAATAAAGCAGCTTGCCCAGCTCTTTGGTGTTAGACGCATTGGCTGCCAGCACCGCACCATCGGCACCGCGCATGGGCAATGGCTCTACTACGCTGCGGTAGTTCAGCAGCAGTATCGCGCCCAGCTCAAGGCTAAAGAGGCCGCCCACAGCCGCAGCAGCAGGAAACAGCTTCCAGAAGCCCTCGCGCATGGCTTTGACATCAAAGTTCAGCATCATGAGCACGAACAAAAACAGCACCATGACTGCGCCAACATACACCAGCACCAGCACGATGGCTAAAAACTCTGCCTTGAGCAGCAACCAGATGGCTGCCGCCTGAAAAAAGGTCAATACCAGATAAATCACGGCATGTACGGGGTTGCGGGCGGTGATGACGCGAAAAGCCGCAACGAGCAAAACCGTTGAGAAGATGTAGAAGAAAATAGTGTGCAAAGTAGTCATGCTGCGTCTCTATTTAGCGGTATGGCTCATCGGCTGCTTTGGCGGCTTTGATTTGCTCTTCATAGCGTTCGCCTATGGCCAGTAGCATGTCTTTGGTGAAGTACAGGTCGCTTGATTTTTCTCCGTAGTACTCGAAAATCGGGGTTTCCACAATGGCATTGACTGGGCAGCTTTCTTCACAAAAGCCGCAGTAAATGCATTTGCTCATATCAATGTCGTAGCGGGTGGTGCGGCGTGAGCCATCGGCATGTTCGGCTGACTCGATACTGATAGCCATAGCAGGGCATACGGCTTCGCATAGCTTGCAGGCAATGCAGCGTTCTTCACCATTGTCATAGCGCATGAGGGCGTGCAGGCCGCGAAAGCGCGGAGAAAGGGGCGTTTTCTCCTCGGGGTATTGGATAGTGAACTTGCGCTTGAAGGTGTAGCGCCCTGTGAGCGCCATGCCTTTGACCAGCTCCCAGAGCAGGAAACTTTTGAAAAAGTCTTTGATTGAAAAAGCCGAAGCCTGCTGCTCTGTATGGGCAGCATCAGGCTTGGTTGGCGTGATGTTGTTTTGGCTCACTTCCAGATACTCCAGGGGGTTTGCATCCACGCGCCAATGACGACCAGCCAGATGAGCGTTACGGGAATAAAGATTTTCCAGCCCAAGCGCATAATCTGGTCGTAACGAAAACGCGGGAAGGTCGCGCGTATCCAGATAAACATGCTGAATAAAACGAAAGTTTTGATACCCAGCCAAATCCAGCCTGCATTCATGAAGGCGGTCAGCCATTCAGGCAAAAAGCTCAGGCGCTCAAAATCGAATGGCGAGAGCCAGCCGCCCAGAAACAGCACGCTGGCGAGCGCAGAAAATAAAATCATGTTGGCGTATTCGGCCATAAAGAACAGGGCAAACGCCATGCCTGAATACTCAACCATGTGGCCAGCAACGATTTCTGCTTCGCCTTCAACCACATCAAACGGGTGGCGATTGGTTTCGGCAACGGCGCAAATCATATACACCAGAAATATTGGAAACAGGGGCAGCCAGTTCCAAGACAGGAAGTTGATGCCATAGCTGGCAAACGTGCCTTTGTTTTGGTCGAGTACGATCTCAGACAAATTCAGGCTGCCGCTGACCATGAGCACCACCAGCAGGCAAATGCCCATGGCGATTTCGTAAGAAATCATTTGCGCCGAAGCGCGCATGGCACCCATGATGGGGTATTTGGAGTTAGATGCCCAGCCCGCCATGATTGCGCCATACACCTCAACCGAGGCAATGGCAAACACATACAGCAAGCCTGCGTTGATGTTGGAAAGTACCAAGTCTGGGCCAAATGGAATCACTGCCCAAGCCGCCAATGCAGGCGCAACGGTGACGATGGGACCCAGATAGTACATGGCTTTGTCTGAGCGGTCGGGGCGGATGATTTCTTTAATCAGCAGCTTAATCGAGTCGGCAATGGGGTGCAGCAGCCCCAAGGGGCCTACGCGGTTAGGGCCCAGGCGTACTTGCATAAATGCCAGCAGCCGCCGTTCCCAAAGCATCAGATAAGCCACGCCGACAAGCACCACGGCCAATATGGCACCAATACAAATCAGCACCCATACGATGGGCCATAAGCCTGTTTGCCACCAGTCAGCCTGGCACCAGCTCAGGCCAAACACAGCGCAACCATCGCGGCCAAAGGCGTAGAGCGTATCTCGCATACTCATACGGCATTTCCTTGCATGTGTTGGCTCAGGCGCGCGGCCTGCCCGTCTGCGGTGAGTTGCAGCGACGGGGCGCGGCGTACCAGCGCATCAAGCTGGTAGATGCCCGCTGTAACGGGTTGCACGGTTGCACGGGCAATTTCGGGCGTGGCTTGGGTATGGTTATCAAGCATTTCAGCATCAATAAAGCTGCCAGCAGCCACATTAGGCAGGGCTTTGGCTAGCACTTGCTGGGAGTTTTCAAATTCGCTCTCGGGCAAGCCCAGAACACGCGCCAGTGCGCTTAATACTTTCCATGCGGGGCGCGTTTCGCCCAGCGGTTTGACTACAGCATGAAAGCTCTGCAAGCGCCCTTCTGCATTGACAAAGCTGCCCGAAGTTTCGCTAAAGGGGCTGATGGGCAGCAGCACATCGCTGATGTCCAGATTGGTTTTGTAGGGGCTCATGGTAACGACCATATGCGCAGAGTTAAGCCCTTGCACGGCAGCCGCTCCGCCCGCGCAGTCCCACTGTGGCTCGGTGTGTAGCAGCAAGGCAGCTTTGAGGCCGTCTTGGGTCATTTGTGCCGCATTTTTGCCGCCAGACTGGGGTTGAGCGCCTACGCATTGTGCGCCTACGGTGTTGGCAGCTTCGGTCAGATAGCCCCATGTGGCACCAGTTTCCTGTGCAATCCATTGCGTTATGGCCAGCAGGCTGCTGGCTTGCGGGTGGTGTGCAGCCGCATTGCCCAGCAGCAGGGCTTTGCGTGTGCCGCCAAGCAGAGATTGGGCAATGGCTTGCGCAGCAGCGCTTGTTTGGGCGTTTGCCGTTATGCCTGCAGCATGGGCTACAAAGGCGGGTGCTGGCAGGTTTTTGGCAGTGGCAACGGCTGCGGCAATGCAGGCTAGCGCGTGCGTCCAATCGCAAGCATCAGCTTCGATGCTACTGTGCAGGGGCATGGCCCAGTCGGGGGTTTGATTGACTACGGCGCAAACTTGCGCCTGGCAACGTGCTGCCTGGCGAATGCGCTGCGCAAACAGGGGGTGGTCTTTGCGCAGATTACTGCCTATGACGAGTACACGCTCCAGCGTGGAGAGCTGGGCAATGGGTAGCCCCAGCCAGCGTGCCTTGCCGTTGGGGGCAGGCGCAAACTCGGCATGGCGCAGGCGGTGGTCGATATTGTCGCTACCCAAGCCGCGCATGAGGCGGGCGGCAAGCCAGAGTTCTTCAACGGTGCTGTGCGGGCTTGCGAGTGTGCCGATGCTGTCTGCGCCGTGGTCTTGTTTGATGTCAAGCAGGCCGTGCACCACATAGTTGATGGCGGTTTGCCAATCTACTGTGCGCCACTCGCCCACTTGCTTAATCATGGGGCTGGTGAGGCGCTCGGGGCTGTTGAGCGCCTCGTAGCTGAAGCGGTCGCGGTCGGCCAGCCAGCATTCATTGACGGCTTCATTCTCAAGCGGTTGCACCCGCATGACGCGATGGTCTTTGACTTGCACAATCAGATTTGCGCCTGTGGAGTCGTGCGGGCTGATGGATTTGCGCCGCCCCAGCTCCCAGGTGCGCGCACTGTAGCGAAAGGGTTTGCTGGTGATTGCGCCTACGGGGCAAATGTCTATCATGTTGCCAGACAGTTCTGAGTCAATCGTGCTGGCAACGAAGTTGGCTATCTCGGCATGTTCGCCACGGTGCAACATGCCCAGAGATTTTTGCCCTGCAATTTCTTCGCCAAAGCGTATGCAGCGGGAGCATTGTATGCAGCGGCTCATCTCCTGCATGGAAATCAATGCGCCAGCGTCTTTTACGCTGAAGGTGCGTTTTTCTTCGGCGTAGCGCGATGCGCCTTTGCCGTAGCCCATAGACAAGTCTTGCAATTGGCACTCGCCCGCTTTGTCGCACACGGGGCAATCCAGCGGGTGGTTGATGAGCAAAAACTCCATCACATCTTGCTGCGCCTTGATGGCCTTGGGGCTGCGGGTATGCACCACCATGCCCTGTGTAACAGGCGTGGCGCAGGCGGGTACAGGCTTGGCTTGCTTTTCAACCTCAACCATGCACATGCGGCAACTGGCAACGATGGAGAGCTTCTTGTGGTAGCAGAAATGCGGAATGTGGCTGCCCGCTTGCTCGGCAGCATGTATCACCATGCTGCCTGCGGCAACTTCAACCTTTTTTCCGTCAATTTCAATTTCAGGCATGGCGTTTGCTCAGGTCAGAAAGAAACAGGCACCATGCAGCGCTGGTGTTCGATATGGTGGACAAACTCGTCACGGAAATGCTTGAGCATGGCGCGCACGGGAATGGCTGCCGCATCACCCAAAGCGCAGATGGTGCGCCCCATGATGTTGCCTGCCACTGTATCAAGCAAATCCAAATCAGCGGTTTTGCCTTGGCCAGCTTCAATGCGCTGCACAATGCGCCACAGCCAGCCCGTGCCTTCGCGGCAAGGTGTGCATTGCCCGCATGATTCGTGCATGAAGAAATGGCTCAAGCACTCCAGCGCGCGCACCATGCAGCGGCTGTCATCCATCACAATAACCGCACCCGAGCCGAGCATGGAACCTGCTTTGCCCAGACTGTCAAAATCCATGGTGCAGTCCATAATGAGGCTGCCAGGCAGCACAGGTGAAGAAGCGCCACCAGGAATCACTGCCTTGAGCTGCCTGCCCGTGCGCACGCCGCCAGCAAGCTCAAGCACTTTGGCAAAGGGCGTGCCCATAGGCACTTCGTAGTTGCCAGGCAGATTTACGTCGCCGCTGACGGAAAAGATTTTGGTGCCGCCGTTGTTGGGCTTGCCTTGTGCCACATAAGCCGCCCCGCCGTGGCGCACAATCCACGGCACAGAAGCCAGCGTTTCGGCGTTATTCACGTTGGTAGGCTTGCCATACAGGCCATAGCTGGCTGAAAAAGGTGGTTTGAAGCGCGGCAAGCCACGTTTGCCTTCAATGGACTCAATCAGGGCGCTTTCTTCGCCGCATACATAAGCGCCAAAGCCGTGGTGCGCATGTGCTTGAAAGCACAGCTTGCTACCCAAGATGTTGTCGCCCAGATAACCAGCGGCGCGGGCTTCTTGCAGCGCCTCTTCAAAGCGCTGGTAGGCTTGGAAAATTTCGCCGTGGATGTAGTTGTAGCCCACGCTGGCACCCATAGCGTAGGCGGCAATAAGCATGCCTTCAATAATCAAATGCGGGTTGTAGAGCAAAATATCGCGGTCTTTGAATGTGCCGGGCTCGCCCTCATCAGAGTTGCAGATGATGTACTTTTGCCCTTCAAACTGGTGCGGAATAAAGCTCCATTTCAAGCCAGTGGGAAAGCCCGCTCCGCCCCTGCCGCGCAGGTCGGATATTTTGAGCTCGGCAATGATTTGCTCAGGGCTCATGCCCGCGCCGCCATCAAGCCCCAGCACCTTGCGCAAGGCCTGATAGCCGCCACGTGCCTCATAGTCGCGCAGCCGCCAGTTGCTGCCATTCAAAACAGCGTAGATTTGTGGCTCGATATGGCGGTTGTGAAAGCAGCTTTGTGCGCCACTGCTTGCGTATTTTTCCAGCACTCGGGCGGCGGCATTCATGCTTGCTGCTCCTGTGTGGCTTTGAGCTCATCTACCAATGTGTGCAGGCGCTCATCTGTCATGTGGCTGCACATATGGCGGTCGTTTACCAGCAGCACGGGTGCATCGGCGCAAGCGCCCACGCATTCGCAACGCTCAAGCGTAAACAGCCCATCATCGCTGGTGCCGCCGATTTTTGCACCGATTTTTTCTTCCAGCACTTGCAGCGCATGCTCTGCGCCACCCAAACGGCACGACAGATTGGTGCACACCGAGAGCTTGAATTTGCCCACGGGGTTTTGGTTGTACATGTTGTAGAAGGTGGTGACTTCGTGCACGGTAATGGCATCCATGCCCAGATAGTTGGCCACGGCCTGCTCGCTCTCGCTGCTGATGTGGCCCTGCTCTTGCTGCACGATGGCCAAGCACGCCATAACGGCAGATTGCCTTTGTTCGGCAGGGTATTTGGCAACCTCGCGGGCAAATCGCGCCAAGGTAGCTTCGGAAAAAGTCGTTGCGGAAATTGTTGTTTCGGACATTATCGGTCTACCTCTCCAAACACAATATCCAGCGTGCCAAGCACAGCCACCGCATCGGCCAGCATGTGGCCACGGGTCATTTTGTCCATAGCCGCCAAGTGTGCAAAACCCGAGGCGCGGATTTTCATGCGAAATGGCTTGTTGGCTCCATCGCTAATCAGATAAATACCAAACTCGCCCTTGGGGTGCTCTACGGCAGCATAAGCCTCGCCTTCGGGCACGTGCATGCCTTCGGTAAAGAGCTTGAAGTGGTGAATCAACCCTTCCATGCTGTGCTGCAAATCGGCCTTGGGGGGCGGGGCAATTTTGCGGTTGTCGGTAATGACGGGGCCGGGGTTGGCACGCAGCCAGTCTACGCATTGTTTGATGATGCGGTTGGACTGGCGCATTTCGTGCATGCGCACCAGGTAGCGGTCGTAGCAGTCGCCCGTTACGCCTACGGGAATATCGAAGTCTAGCTGGTCGTACACCTCGTAGGGCTGCTGCTTGCGCAAATCCCATGCTACGCCAGAGCCGCGCAGCATGGGGCCCGTGAGCCCCAGATTGAGCGCGCGCTCGGGCGAGATTACGCCAATGCCCACTGTGCGCTGCTTCCAGATGCGGTTGTCGGTAAGCAGCGTTTCGTATTCGTCTACGTAGGTGGGGAAAGTGCGGGTAAATTCGTCAATAAAGTCGAGCAGCGAGCCTTGGCGGTCGGCGTTGAGCTCTTCGGTGTGTTTGTTGCTGCGCAGCTTGCTGGGGGTGAACTGCGGCATGGTGGCAGGCAGGTCGCGGTAAACGCCGCCTGGGCGGAAATAGGCTGCGTGCATGCGCGCGCCTGAAACGGCTTCGTACATGTCAAACAGTTTTTCGCGCTCGCGGAAGGTGTAAATCAAAATGGTGGTGCTGCCGCAATCGTTGCCGTGCGAGCCCAGCCACATCAGGTGGTTGAGCAAGCGGGTGATTTCAGAAAACATCACGCGGATGTACTGGGCGCGTAGCGGCACTGCTATGCCTTGGAGCTTTTCTACAGCCAGGCAATAAGCGTGCTCGTTGCTCATCATCGAGACGTAATCCAGCCTGTCCATATAGGGCAGGTTTTGCAGGTAGGTTTTGGTCTCGGCCAGTTTTTCGGTGGCGCGGTGCAAAAAGCCGATGTGCGGGTCGGCGTGCTGGATGACTTCGCCATCGAGCTCCAAAATCAGGCGCAGCACGCCGTGCGCGGCTGGGTGCTGCGGGCCAAAGTTGAGGGTGTAGTTTTTGATTTCTGCCATGGTGCTGATGCGTGCAGGCGTTTAGCCCAGCCCTCCATAGCCATTTTCACGGATGACGCGCGGCGTAATTTCACGCGGCTCAATGCTTACAGGGCGATAAACCACGCGCTTTTGCGCTTCGTCGTAATGCATTTCAACGTGCCCGCTAACGGGAAAGTCTTTGCGCATGGGGTGGCCGATAAAGCCATAGTCGGTAAGGATGCGGCGCAAATCGGGGTGGTCGGTGAAGATGATGCCGTACAGGTCAAACGCTTCGCGCTCAAACCAGTTGGCTGCGTTCCAGATGGCATTGACCGAAGCGACTTGGGGCTGTGCATCATCAGGCGCAAACACCTTGACGCGCACGCGCTGGTTGAGTGTGGTGGAGAGCAGGTGCAGCACTACGCAAAAGCGCGGCTTGCTCCACGGCTCATCGCGGTAGTTCAGATAATCCACACCGCACAAATCTATCAATTGGTTAAATTGGCAGGCGGGTGCATCATGCAATAGCTGCATGGCGGCAAAATAGTGCTGGGCAGGCACTTCAATGGTGACTTCGCCCAGTGCAACGACGGTGTTGCACACCTTTTCGCCCAGCACTTTGCAAATGCTTTGAGCCAGTTCGTGGGGGTTTACAGCGTAGGCAGTCATGGTAGTTATGTTTGTATGATGCCTTAAACGCGGGCAATGGTATCGGTGCGGCGGATTTTTTGCTGTAACTGCATCAAGCCGTAAAGTAGCGCCTCGGCAGTGGGCGGGCAGCCTGGCACATACACATCTACTGGCACAATGCGGTCGCAGCCGCGCACTACCGAGTAGCTGTAATGGTAGTAGCCTCCGCCATTGGCGCATGAGCCCATGGATATAACCCAGCGCGGCTCGGCCATTTGGTCGTACACCTTGCGCAGGGCTGGTGCCATTTTGTTGCACAGCGTGCCCGCCACAATCATCAAGTCAGACTGGCGCGGGCTGGCGCGAAATACTTCTGAGCCAAAACGGGCAATGTCATAGCGCGCGCCTGCTGCGTGCATCATTTCTACGGCGCAGCAAGCCAAGCCAAACGTCATGGGCCAGATAGAGTCTGAGCGCGCCCAGTTGGCCACTGCGTCATAGCTGGTGGTGATAAAGCCTTGCTTGAACACGCCTTCAATTGACATAGCTGCTCCAGATTTTTTGCATTTTGACGTTCCTGTTAGTTCAAAGCGCCAGGGTTATTCCCAGTCGAGTGCGCCTTTTTTCCATTCATAGATAAAACCAACGGTCAAAATAGCCAGGAAAATCATTCCTGCCCAGAAAGCCACGCTGCCCATGTTTTTGAGCACAACAGCCCACGGCACCAAAAAAGCAACTTCCAAATCGAACAGGATGAACAAGATGGCAACGAGGTAGTAGCGCACGTCAAACTGTATTCGTGCGGCTTCAAAGGCGGGAAAGCCGCATTCGTAGGCGGAATTTTTTTCGGAGTCTGGGCGTTGGGGACCCAGCACAAAGCCCAGCGCCATTGATAGCACACCAATAACGCCACCGACTAGGATGAATAGCAAAACGGGCAGGTATTCGGCAAGGTCCATAACAAGGTATGCGGGCAAGCAGTGCTTTGGCTGGGAGGCTGCTGCTGGCGGGTAAAAGTATTTAGAGGCTTAAAAAAACCATTCAAAAAGTAATGGCATAGGGTTTGCGTATGCGCATACGCTGCGCGCGAGCGAGGCTTTGATTATAGGGAGGCTGGCGGTGATGTTGTTTGCGTACTTACCCCAGTAAGCCCGTATGCCATGAAAAAAACAAAAAAAATGCGGGTTTCAGGCGGGCAAGCAGGCGGGCAGGCATGGGCAAGAGGCGCGCTGCAAACAAAAGCCTTCGCTATAAGCAAAGCCGTGATTGCAGCACGGGCGTGGCGCTGTGGCAGCGGCTATGGCTAATGTGTGCGCAGCTTGCATGGCAAGCAGTGGCGCCTCCGACAGGAATCGAACCTGTATCTGAGACTTAGGAGGTCCCCGTTCTATCCATTGAACTACGGCGGCGCGAAGGTGTGCATTGTACAAGCGGCTGGCGGGCTAGATGCCAGGGTGCAACGATGGGTTGCGCCCGTTTTCGGCTAGCTCGTAAATGATTTCGGGTTGCTTGTGGGGGAGCAGCGCGGTCCAACTGGCAAGTGCCGCGTCAGACGGGTAAAAGCGAGCGTTGTCAGCCAGTGTGAGTGTGGCGCTGATGGTGCTTGCGTTTGCTGCGTCGGGCGTGTCTTGTGTATTTTGCGCGTTTTGAGCCGCTTGCAGGGTGACTTGCAAGCGCACTGGCAGGCCGCGGGTGAGCGTGTCGCCTTCGTCTGTGGTTTCGCTTTGCGGCGGGTGGTCTTGCAGCAGGCGGGCTATGGCGGGCCCAGCATCTGTGGGGCTCAGTGGGCCGATGTGTGCCAGCAGGTGTTTGCCAAAGCGGCAGCGGGCGGCGGGCAGGTCCCAGATTTGCTGTATTTGCAGGCGCATGCCGCCTGAGAAACGGTCGGCTTGCAGGCGGGCTTGGGCGATGATGAGCGCGTCTTCTTTGAGCAGGCTGCTGCGTGCAAATACGCTTTCTTCGGCGTTGGCTTCAAGTGCTTCGCTGTTGTCGTCCAAACGAAACAGGGCAAGTTTGCCGCGGTTGCCGTTGATAAAGCGCAAATCGCTGACGATGCCTGCAATGAGTTGGGGCTCGCGGCTGTCAATCAGGTCGGCTAGCGGGGTGCGGATGAAGGCGCGGATTTCTTTGGCGTGTTCGTCAAACAGGTGGCCCGAGAGGAAAAAGCCAACGGCGGTTTTTTCTTGCACCAGCCGCTCTTTCAGGCTCCAGGGCGTGGTTTGCACCAGCTCTGGCTCTTGGGTGCTGCTGCCGTGGCCGTCGTCAAGCATGTCAAATAGCCCGCCTTGGTTGGCGTTGGCTGCTTGGGTGCTGGCGTATTCAAAGGCAAGCTCGATGCTGGCGAGCAAGGCGGCGCGGTTGAGCTCAAGGCTGTCAAACGCGCCTGCTTTGATAAGGGCTTCAACGGTGCGCTTGTTCAGGCAATTGCGCTCAACGCGGTTGCAAAAGTCAAACAGGCTGGTAAAGGCACCACCTTCGGTTCGGGCAGTGATGATGGCGTTGATGGCTTTTTCGCCCGTGCCTTTGATAGCGCCTAGCCCATAGCGGATGACGGTGTCGCTTACGGGCTCGAAGCGGTAGTTGCTGCGGTTGATGTCGGGCAGCTCAAAGGTGATGCCCATTTTTTGCGCGTCTTCAAACAGCACCTTGAGTTTGTCGGTGTTGTCCATTTCCACGGTCATGTTGGCGCAGAAAAATTCGGCCTTGTAGTGGACTTTTATCCAACCTGTTTGGTAGGCGAGCAAAGAGTAGGCGGCGGCGTGGGATTTGTTAAAGCCGTAGCCTGCGAATTTTTCCATCAGGTCGAAGATTTCGTCGGCTTTGGCTTCGCTGATGCCGTTTTTGGCTGCACCTTCGCGAAACAGCAGGCGGTGCTCTGCCATTTCTTCGGGCTTTTTCTTGCCCATGGCGCGGCGTAGCAAGTCTGCGCCGCCCAAGCTGTAGCCGCCAAGCAACTGCGCCGTGAGCATAACCTGCTCTTGGTAGACCATGATGCCGTAGGTTTCGCCCAGCACGTCGGCTACCAGCGGGTGCGGGTATTGCACTTCTTCGCGCCCGTGTTTGCGCGCGACAAAGCTGGGGATGAGGTCCATGGGGCCGGGGCGGTACAGGGCGTTGAGGGCAATCAGGTCTTCAAGGCGGCTGGGTTTGGCGTCTTTGAGCATGCCTTGCATGCCGCGGCTTTCAAACTGGAAGACGGCTTCGGTTTCGCCACGCTGGAACAAGGCGTAGGTTTTGGCGTCGTTAAGAGGTATGTCGTCGAAGCTGAAGTTTTCTTGCCCTTTGTGGCGGCTGCGGATGAGCTCGCGGGCAATTTCCATGATGGTGAGGGTGGCCAAACCCAAAAAGTCGAATTTGACCAAGCCAATGGCTTCTACGTCGTCTTTGTCAAACTGGCTGACTGCCGAGTCGCTGCCAGGTTGTTGGTATAGCGGACAAAAGTCGGTGAGTTTGCCCGGGGCAATGAGCACGCCACCTGCGTGCATGCCGATGTTGCGGGTCATGCCTTCGAGTTTTTGGGCGAGCTCGATGAGGGTTTTGACTTCGTCGTCGTTTTCAATGCGTTCGGCTAGCTGTGGCTCGGCGGCAATGGCGTATTTTTCTTTGTCTTCGGCCGAGAGGTTTTCGGGCGGGTATTGGATGGTGACGGGTTTGCCTGGCTTGTTGGGGATGAGTTTGCTGATGCCGTCGCAGAAGTTGTAGCTCAAGTCAAGCACGCGCCCTACGTCGCGTATGGCGGCGCGGGCTGCCATGGTGCCAAAGGTGGCAATTTGGCTGACGGCGTCTTTGCCGTATTTGTCTTTGACGTAATCAATCACGCGGTCGCGGTTGGCTTGGCAAAAGTCGATGTCAAAGTCGGGCATGGATACCCGCTCGGGGTTGAGAAAGCGCTCAAACAGCAGCTTGTAGGCCAGTGGGTCAAGGTCGGTGATTTTGAGCGCGTAGGCAACGAGCGAGCCTGCGCCCGAGCCGCGCCCAGGACCTACGGGGCAGCCATTGTTTTTTGCCCAGTTGATAAAGTCGGCCACGATGAGAAAGTAGCCTGGAAAGCCCATTTTCAAGATGGTGTTGATTTCAAGCTCCAGCCGCTGCTCATAAGGCGGGCGTTGTGCTTCGCGCTGGGCGGGGTCGGGGTAGAGGCTTTGCAGGCGCTGCTCCAGCCCTTCTTGCGATAAATGCCTGAAGTAGCTTTCGGTGGTCATCCCTTCTGGAATGGGGTAGTTGGGTAGCTGCGGCTGCCCAAGGGTGAGGGTGAGGTGGCAGCGGCGGGCGATTTCTACGGTGTTTTGCAGGGCGGATGGAATGTCGGCAAAGAGTGCCTGCATTTGTGCGCTGCTGTAGAAATACTGCTGGTGCGTAAAGTGGCGCGCGCGGCGCTGGTTGCCGAGGATTTCGCCTTGGGCAATGCACACGCGGGCTTCGTGTGCTTCAAAAGCGTCGGCATCGAGATATTGAATGGGGTGGGTAGCTACTACGGGTAGCTGCATGCGCTGCGCCAGCGTAATGGCTGCGGCTATGTAGGGCTCGTCGGTGCTGCGGCCTGCGCGTTGCAGCTCGATGTAAAAGCGGTTGGGAAAGGCGGCTACGCATTGCATGGCTAGCGCATGGGCTTGCTCGGCATCGCCTGCCAGCAGCGCGCCACCCAAAGGACCCGCTTGAGCGCCCGATAGCACGATAAGCCCTTCGCCCAGCTCTTGCAGCCAGCTCCACAAGATGGTGGCTTGTTCTTTGTTGCCGATGTTGCGCCAGCCGCGTGCCAGCAGCTCGCACAGGTTGAGGTAGCCTTGCTGGTTTTGCACAAGCAGCAGCAGGCGTGGCAGGGGGCGGTCTTTGGCGGGGGGCAGCAGGTCTTCCAGCAGCACTTCTGCACCCAAAATGGGTTGCAAGCCTTTTTTCTGGGCGGCTTTGTAGAACTTGACTGCGCCAAACAGGTTGTTGAAGTCGGTAAGTGCCAAGGCGGGCTGCCCGCTGGCAGCGGCGGCTTTAACGGCATCGTCAATGCGAACGATGCCATCAACGACGGAGTATTCAGAGTGCAGGCGAAGGTGAACGAACATGGGGCAAAACGGTGTTGTGTGGCTGGCGCTGGTGCGCTGGTGTTGCATAGGTGATGCGCTGGTGTTTCAGCGGCATTGCAGCGGATTGCTGCGGTATTGCCGCTGCGTTGCACTGGTGTTGTGCAGAGTTTTTGCGCAGAACTATTTCAATGGGCGGCGTGTGGTTGCGCTTGTGTTGTGAAGTGGTGGGTATTGGGTGGGTGTCGGGTGGCTATTGGGGCGCGCTGCTGCTGCGTGGTGCTTGGGTGCTCTGGCGCTTGGGCAGGCGGCGGGCGATTTCGGCTATGAGTTGCTGTGCCAGATAGCGCTTGCTGGCGCGGGGCAGCTCGGTGCTGCCGTTGGCATCAACCAGCAGCAGGGCGTTGTCGTCTTGCCCAAAGGTGGCTGTGCCAATGTTACCAGCCATGAGTGGCACTTGTTTGCGCAGGCGTTTGGCGATGGCGTTTTCGCGCAGGTTTTGGGTTTCGGCAGCAAAGCCAACGCAGTATAGGTTGCCAAGCTGCGCTTGCGGGGTTTGTGCAACGGTGGCGAGGATGTCGGGGTTTTCGGCAAATTCCAGTGCGGGGGGCTGGCTGCTGCCGTTTTTTTTGATTTTTTGCGGGGCAATGTTGGCGCTGCGCCAGTCGGCAACGGCGGCTGTGGCGATGAATATGCCTTGCTCAGGCAGGTGTGCTTGCACGGCTTGCAGCATTTGCTGTGCCGATTGCACGTCGATGCGCTGCACGCCTGTGGGAGTGGGCTGGCTCACGGGGCCCGCTATGAGTGTGACGTGTGCGCCTGCATGGTGCGCGGCGCGGGCTATGGCAAAGCCCATTTTGCCGCTGGACAGATTGGTAATGCCGCGCACGGGGTCGATGGCCTCGAAGGTGGGGCCTGCCGTAATGAGCACTTGTTGGCCGCGCAGGATTTTGGGGGCAAAAGATGCGCTGATGTGTTCAAACAGCTCTTGCGGCTCAAGCATGCGCCCGTCGCCCACTTCGCCGCAGGCTTGCGCGCCAAAGTCGGTGCCTAGCACTTGTGCGCCGTCGGCAGCAACTTGTGCCAGGTTGCGCTGCGTAGCAGGGTGGGCGTACATTTCGCGGTTCATGGCAGGGGCAAGCAGCAGCGGTTTGCCTGCGGGGCGCGCCAGACAAAGCAAGGCAAGCAGCGTATCGGCGCGGCCTTGCGCCAGTTGCGCGATAAAGTCTGCGCTGCATGGGGCAATGATGATGGCATCAGCCTCGCGCCCGAGTTGGATGTGGGGCATGTTGTCGGGGCTGCGGTTGTCCCACTGGCTCAGTATGACGGGGCTGCCAGAGAGCGCCTGCATGGTAACAGGGGTGATGAACTGGCAGGCAGCATCTGTCATAACCACTTGCACCGTAGCGCCTGCTTTGATGAGCAAGCGACACAGCTCGGCTGTCTTGTAGCAGGCAATGCCACCAGTTAGGCCGAGCAAAATGTGGCGGTTTTTAATCTCTCCGTTAAAGGAGCTGAGGTTGTCGGCGTAAATGTTCATGCGGTGCTTGTTGGGTGTAGGGCTTGCGGGCAGAGGAAGGTGGGGTAAGTCAGGCTTGCCACTGTGCCAGCCCGTCAATAGCTAGCACATAACCATGCACGCCCCAGCCGCACATAACGGCTTTGGCTACAGATGAAATGTAAGAGTGGTGGCGAAAGGCTTCGCGGGCAAAGACGTTGCTGATGTGCAGCTCAACCAGCGGCACGCCCGTGCCTTTGATGGCATCGTGCAGCGCCACGCTGGTGTGGGTGTATGCGCCCGCATTAAGCACTACGCCAGCGAGTTGCCCAGCCGCATGCAAGCGGCCTGCGTGGTGGATGGCATCAACCAAAGCGCCTTCGTGGTTGCTTTGGCGAAAATCAAGCATCCAGCCGTGGGCATCGCACGCTTGCTGGCATAGCGCCTGCACATCGGCTAGTGTGGTTGCGCCATAAATGGCAGGTTCGCGGCTGCCAAGCAAATTCAGGTTGGGGCCGTTAAATACGCAAACCGTGCGGGCGGCGGCAGTGGTGGTGCTGGCTGTGTTCATGGTGCTGTCAATGAGGGCAGGTGGTGCGGACTAAAAAGGGGCTGATTGCTGCACTGCTTGGGCGTAATGCGTGGGCGCAGGGGCTTTAGTGCAGGGTTTCGTTGCCTGGCAGCTCTGAGGTGTTGGCGCTGTCGGTATCGGGCAGGTCAATGCGGAAAAAGCCTGCCCCTACCGAACCACGCCCAACTTCATCCACTGTAGCAGCGCGTACGGTATGGATGGTGATGTGCAGGTTTAATCCGATACCTGCCAGCGGGTGGTTGCCATCCAGCACCACATGCTCGGGGTAAATGTCGGTAGCGATGTAAAGCGCATCGGGCGGTATGGCGCTGCTACAGCCTGCGGGCAGGGCGTGGCCGTCAAAAGCCATACCTGCTTCAAGCTCGGCAGGGAAAAGGCTGCGCGGCTCCAGAAAAACCTTTTGCTCGTCATAGTCGCCAAAAGCCTGCTCTGGCTCCAGATGCAGCCGTACAGTGTCGCCCACCTTGTGTTGCAGCAAGGCGGCATCAATGCTTGCAAGCAAATCATCACCTCCAACCAGAAATTCGACTGGTTCATCAAGAACGTCAAGCACTTCGTCTTGCAGGTCTTTCATGACCCATGTCAA
>JAGONG010000031.1 GCA_017993135.1 Allobrachymonas sp. | reverse complement strand
GCGCTTTGGTACTTTGCGCCCACAAACGGCGGGTTGCCTACGATGTAGCTGCATTGCGCGGGTGGGAGTAGCTCTGCCCAGTCGGTGCGTAGGGCGTTGGCTTGCAGTATGTGGGCGCTGGCGGTGAGGGGGACGCTGGGGCGGGTGGTGCCAAAGCGCTGGGCGCAGAGCAGGTTCATTTGGTGGTCGGTTATCCAGAGCGCCACTTGGGCGATGTGGGCGGCGCTTGCGTCTATTTCTATGCCGTAGAACTGGTTTACGGTGACGCGGCTGAGGTCTGCCACATCAAGCACGCCACGGCCTTTGCCTTTGAAGTAGAGGCGCTCGATGAGTTCCATCTCGAACAGGCGCAGTTCGCGGTAGGCGATGACTAAAAAGTTGCCGCAGCCGCAGGCGGGGTCGAGCAGGCGCAGGGTGGGTAGCTGGTCGTACAGGGTTTGGAGCTTGGCGGGGTTTTTGCCTGCTGCGGCTAGCTGGGCGCGTAGGCCGTCCATAAACAGGGGGTTGATGGCGCGCAGGATGTTGCGCTCGCTGGTGTAGTGTGCGCCTAGCTCGCGGCGGCTGGCGCGGTGGGGGGTGGCTGGGTTTTGGTCGGGTTCGTGTTTTTCGAGCACGCTTTGGAACATGCTGCCAAATATGGCGGGGCTGATGCTGGCCCAGTCGTAGCGGGCGCATTGCAGCAGCAGGGCGTGCAGGGTGCTGTTGAAGGCGGGTATGCGGGTGCGCTGCTCAAAGAGGTGGCCGTTGATGTAGGCGAAGGCTTGGAGGGTTTCGTCTAGAAGGGGGCTGCGCTGCTTGATTGGGGTGTTGAGGGTGTCGAATAGTTCGTTGAGTTTTGCGCCTGTGTTGGCTCCGTCGGGGCGCAGTTGCTCAAGCAGGCGCAGGAAGATGTTGTTGTTGCCGAAGATGGCGGTGTCGTCGGCAAAGAAGCAAAAGAGCAGGCGCACGAGGAAGGTTTCAAGGTCGCGGCCTGTGAAGTTGCTTTGCAGCAGGGCTTCGTGCAGCTCGGCTATTTGCTCGGCGGCGCGGCGGTTGGCTTCGGTTTCTTCAACGATGGTGGGCTCTTCGCCTAGCAGGAAGCGAAAGCGGTCGGCATGGGCGGGTAGCTCTGCCAAGGCGCAGGTGAGGCTGGTGTCGTGGCTTAAATCAAACAGGGCAAAGCGGCCAAAGTCGTGCAGCAGCACATAGCGCGGGCGCTCGTGGGTGGGGCAGCCCCAGCGGTAGCTTTCGGCTTGCTCGCGGGCTTTATCCAAGTTTTTGCCGAGGGATTTGCCTTCGATGATGAGCAGGCCAGGAATGAAGCCATCCATATAGCCCGTGCTGCCATCGGCACGGGGCACGGCGTATTCGCGTTTGTATTGGTGCTTGCCTATGCCAAAGCAGGCGAGAAAGGCAGCGGTAAAGAGTTTTTCGTCAGCCTCTTCGCTGCTGGCGTGCTGCCACTGGTGGGCAAAGGCAGCCAAGCGGCTGCGGATTTCGTTGGTGGTGAGTTGGTTGGCGGTGAATTGCATAGAGGGTGATTGTGCCAGCGAAGCGGGGCATGGGCTGGCGCTTGCCTGCTTTGCGGGGGCTTGCGGTGTTTAGGCGCTTTTGCTTGCATCATTGCCGCGCAGGTGGGAATCTACGGCTGCGCTTGGCTGGGGCATGGATTCACCCCTGCTGGCTGCTGGTTTGTATGCAGCCAGCAGCTTTTCTAGCCCGCTGCTTGTGCCATGCAGCGCAGGTAGTCTTGCACGGTGGCGCTGTAGCCGAGTTCGAGTGCGTCTGCCATAAAGGCGTGGCCGATGGAGACTTCTGCCACGTTGGGTACGGTGCGCAGAAATTCGGTGAGGTTGTTGCGGTTTAGGTCGTGCCCTGCATTGACTTGCAGGCCGCAATCGAGCGCGGCTTGGGCGGCGGCGGCAAAGCGTTGCAGTTGTTGTGCTTGCTGCGGTGTGCCCCAAGCGGCGGCGTAGGGTTCGGTGTAGAGCTCGATGCGGTCTGCGCCCAGTGCGCGGGCTTGTGGCATGGGGGCGGTTTCGGCATCCATAAACAGGCTTACGCGCACGCCTAGCGCGTGGCATTCGTCAATCAGGGGGCGCAGGCGCTGGCAGGTGGCAGCGTCTGACAAGTCCCAGCCGTGGTCGCTGGTGAATTGGTCTTCGCTGTCGGGCACAAAGGTGGCTTGGTGCGGGCGCACGGTGCGGATGAAGTCCATCAGGTTTTGGGTGGGGTTGCCTTCGATGTTGTACTCGCACTGCGGCCATGCCTGCATGAGTTCTGCCAGCTCGTGTACGTCGTGCGGGCGAATGTGGCGCTGGTCGGGGCGGGGGTGTACGGTAATGCCGTGTGCGCCAGCTTGCAAGCACAGAGTGGCGGCGCGTGTAACGCTGGGTATGCCTATGTGGCGTGTGTTGCGTAGCTGGGCAACTTTATTGACATTGACTGACAGGCGGGTGGCTGTGTGTGTGGATGATGTGCTTGTGTTCATAGGTTTTGCAGTTCGAGCATGAGTTGGCGGGTGCGCAGGCTGGAGACGCCACAATGGTAATACAGCAAGCCGCGCAGTTGCTGTTTGAGCTGGATGGATAGGTCGCGCTGCTGCACCAGCAGGGTGAGCAAGGCTTGCTGCGGCGTTGTGGTGGTTGTGCCGCAGTTTGTGCCGTAATTTGCGCCGTTGTTGGCATTCTGGCTCAAGGCTTGTTGCAGCAGCAGCCAGTTTATGCCTGCAATGGCTTGGCGGCTTTCTTCGGCTTGTGCCGCACGCAGGCCGCTTTCGGGGGCAAGCAGGTAGGCGGCTTGTGGCTCTACGGCTTGGCCGCTTAGGGTTTGCATATCAAGCGCGGGCAGCAAGCCTACTTCGCGCAGTAGCAAGATTTCAAAGGCGCGCAAGGCGGCTTGCAAATGCTCGCCTTGGCCTGCATGGCTGGCGATAAAGCCTACGGTCATGCTGTAGGCATCAAACAAGGCGGGGTGCGGGTCGTCACGCGCGAGCAGGCGCAGTAGCAGTTCATTGAGGTAGTAGCCCGAGAGTAGCGCATCGCCACTGGGCATGACGTGTCCGCCTAGCCATTCGGCGTTTTTCAGGGTGCTGATTTCGCCATCGCCACCGTAGCCTATGCTCAAGGGCTGCAAGGGCAGCAAGATGGGGCGAAAGTTGGAGCTGGGGCGCTTGGCGCCTTTGGCTACCAGCGCAGTGCGCCCGTGGTGGCGGGTAAAGGCTTCAAGGATGAGGCTGCTTTCGCTCCAGTCGTAGTGGTGCAGCACATAGGCGGGTTCGTGGTGGATGCGTTTCATGGGGCGGGCAGTAATCTATACCCATGTTCGCGCAGGCGTGGATGGCAGCCTGCGCGGCAATGGCGATATTTAATGCAGCTTGCAGGCTTTACTCATACCCGAACGAGCGCACCCGCGCTTCGTCATCTGCCCAGCCTGAGCGCACCTTGACCCACATTTCGATAAACACTTTGGCATCAAGCAGTTTTTCAAGCTCTTGGCGCGCTTCCATGCCTATGCGCTTGATGCGTTCGCCCTGCTCGCCTATGACCATGGCCTTGTGCCCGTCGCGCTCAACCACAATGGTGGCAGCTATGCGCACCATGCGGGCGGCGGTTTTGGCGGGCTCTTCGGTGAATTTGTCGATGATGACGGTAGAGGTATAAGGCAGCTCGTCACCCGTTAGGCGAAAGAGTTTTTCGCGCACGATTTCGCTAGCCAAAAAACGCTCGCTTTTGTCGGTTAGCTCATCAGCTTCGTACCACCACGCCTGCTGCGGCAGGTAGCGGGCAGTAACGGCAAGCAGGCGCTCAATGTCTTTGCGGTTTTTGGCCGACATGGGTATAAGCTCGGCAAACGGGTGGCGTTTTTCTATTTCTTGCAACCACGGGGCAAGCTCGGCGCGGTGTTTGATGGTGTCGAGCTTGTTGGCAACCAGCAGCAGCGGCGTGTTGGCTGGCAGCAAGGTGAGCACCTGTGCATCAGCCGCATTGAATTGCCCTGCCTCAACCACCAGCAGCACCACATCCACATCGGCTACAGCACCAGTAACGGTTTTGTTGAGCGATTTATTGAGCGCACTGCCATGCCGTGTTTGAAAACCAGGCGTATCGACAAAAACAAACTGGTTTTTGTCTTGCGTGCGCATGCCTGTGATGCGGTGGCGCGTGGTTTGTGCCTTGCGCGATGTGATGCTGATTTTTTGCCCCACCAGCGCATTGAGCAAAGTAGATTTGCCCACGTTGGGCTTGCCCACAATGGCTACCAAGCCGCAATGCTGCTCGCTTTCGGGTATGGCTATCTGCTCGGGCGCTTCAGCTTGGGCGCTTCCAGCCTGTGCCGTGGCAGCCGCATTGGTGCGCCCGCCCGTTTTGCCCAGAATTTTTTGCAGTTGTGCCTGCACGTCTTCAGACAAAGGGGCTGGCGCAACTGTAGGCGTAGTTGGCGTTGTTGGCACAGTTTTTTGGGGAGTTTTTTTCATCGTGGTTTTTTCAAGATTTTTCAAGAGGTCTTGCCGCCAATTTTGTTTTGCTACGGCGTTTTAAAAGTTGGCAAAGGTGCAGGTTTTAACCCTGCCTGTTTTGCAGCATATACCATTTTTCATACGCGCGGCAGCAGTGCGTAAGGGCAGGAAAATAGCTGTGCCAAGCAAGCACGGCTGCGGCTCAAGCGCGGGCAACATCAGCATTTGCAACAAAGGCCGCTGCATGCCTGTGCATGCGCCACACGCGGCTCAAACATCGGGCAGGGCTTTTGGCTGCGCAGCTTGGGCTGGCTTGGCTACTTTGGCTGGGCGTGATAGTGGGGCTTTGCCTGATTTGCTGGCTTGAGCACCTGCTGCAAGTAATTGCTGCAATACTTTAGCTGCCGCATCTTGCTCGGCGGCGCGGCGCGAGTTGCCACTGCCCAGCGCTGATGTGCGCAAGGGCTCTACGGAGCAGACCACTTTGAACAACTGGCGGTGCGCTTGCCCTTCGATGTTTTCTACCTTGTAGTGCGGCACGGGCATTTTGCGCGCCTGCAACCACTCTTGCAAGGCGGTTTTGGCATCTTTACCCACTGCCGATGCTGTAGCGCTGATATCTACTTCTGCAAACAGGCGGTGTATCAATGCCTCGGCGGTTTGATAGCCAGCATCCAGATAAACCGCGCCCAAAACGGCTTCCAGTGCATCAGCCAATATAGAAGGGCGGCTTAGCCCGCCAGAGCGCAATTCGCCCTCGCCCAAGCGTATGGCTGAAGCCAAATCGAGCTTCAGCGCAATCTGGTAAAGGCTTTCTTGCTTAACCAGATTGGCGCGGATACGCGAAAGCTCGCCTTCAGAGGCTTTTTGCAGACGTGCATACAGCAGGCTAGATACGGCCAGACTCAGTACCGAGTCGCCCAAAAACTCCAGCCGCTCATTGTGGTCTGCCGAGAAGCTGCGGTGCGTAAGCGCGCGCTGCAACAAGCCCGCATCTGCAAAAGTGTGCCCTAGCCGTGTCGCCAGTAACAAATGGGGTGTTTTTCCAGAAGCTGTTTTAGTCTGCACAATGATGGGTATTAAAAGGGCAAGTTACTACCCTTTGGTAGCGCCAGAGTAATGGATGAGCAAAGACACCGACTTCAGCAACACAATTTGTTTGTCGTAGGCAAAACTAATAACGATACGCTCGTTTTCTTTCGTTATTTCCAAGTCTTTGCCTGAGATAGAGGTGATGTCATCAATGATGGCCTGCTTGTCAAAAGCATTTTGAATTTCGGCCACAGTTTGCAAGTCTTTGGCGCGTTCTACCGCTTTGGTTATAGACTGGTATTCAACCACGCTAGGCACTACCTTGGCTGCTGTAATCATCAGCATAGCCACCAGCGTGCCTACAAACAAAAGCCCAAGAAAGGTAATGCCGCGTTGCTGTTTGCGTGAGATGGCAGTTGCTTTGTTACTCATGCTTTATTCCTTAATAAATGGATTGGGTGCTAAAACGCTTCAGACAAGTGCGTTAGCCAGACCGATATCACTATATCGTAACTGCTTTACTGAATACTGCCAATCCGCTTTAAATCTCCGAAGTTCATCCAAACAAATACCGCTTTTCCAACAATATTTTCATCGGGCACAAACCCCCAATAGCGCGAATCTTCCGAATTGTCGCGATTATCGCCCATTACAAAATAATGCCCTGCTGGTACTTTGCAAGTTACGCCTTCTTGGCTGTAGTTGCAGTTTTCGTGCTGCGGGAAATAAGAGGCTACAGAAATGGGAGCAGGGCGTTCTGGGTCATTCAAAATGCGGTGCTTATGTGTGCCTAGTTGCTCTTGGTACTGTTTGAAGTGGGCAAATGATTTAACAATTTGCCCATTGGAGTAGTCTATCGACTCGCGCTCACCCAAAAAATCTTCAACCGCATTTTTATCGATTTCCTTGCCATTGATGGTTAGCTTTTTATCCAGATACGACACCGTATCGCCTGGCAGCCCTACCACGCGCTTGATGTAATCCATGCTGGGCTTGGGCGGGTAGTGAAACACCATGACATCACCGCGCTGCACCGCACTGCCCGCAGTGATTTTGGTATTAACTACAGGCAAGCGCAAACCCCAAACCCATTTATTAACCAATATCAAATCGCCCACCATGAGCGTAGGAATCATGGAGCCAGAAGGGATTTTGAATGGCTCAAAGGCAAACGAGCGCAGCATAAACACCACGGCGATGACGGGGAAAAGCCCTGCCGTCCAGTCCAGCCACCAAGGCTGGGAGAGCAGTTTGGTTTTAACGCTGTCTTCCTGCGCTGGCGCAGGTGCAGGCTGCTCCGCACTGCCTTGCTCTGCCCTTTGCTGTGCAAGTTGCTGCTCATAGCGCATTGCGGCTGCACGGCGTTTGGGCAAGAACAGGAATTTTTCAGCCAGCCAATATACGCCTGTGACAAGTGTTGCCACGAATAAAAACAGCGCCATATTGCCTTCGAGCATGCCAGCGTACCAGCTTCCCAAATAGGCGACGAAAAGAGCCAAAACGGCTGCGGTAAGGTATGACATATTTACTCATCCACCTGCAAAATAGCCAGAAATGCCTCTTGCGGTACTTCAACTGAACCAATTTGTTTCATGCGCTTTTTACCCGCTTTTTGTTTTTCAAGCAGTTTGCGTTTACGCGATATATCGCCACCATAACATTTGGCCAATACGTTTTTACGCAATGCCTTGACGGTTTCACGCGCAATGATATTAGCGCCAATCGCGGCTTGAATGGCCACATCAAACTGCTGGCGGCTGATAATTTCGCGCATTTTGGCAACCACTGCACGCCCGCGATACAAACTCTGGCTGCGGTGCACGATGATAGAAAGCGCATCAACCTTTTCGCCGTTGAGCAAAATATCAACTTTTACTACATCCGATGGGCGGTATTCCTTGAATTCGTAGTCCATGCTGGCATAACCACGGCTGACTGATTTGAGCTTGTCGAAAAAGTCCAAAACAATTTCACCCAAAGGCAGCTCGTAGGTGAGCATGACTTGGCGGCCGTGGTAAGTCATATTCATCTGCACGCCGCGCTTTTGGTTGCACAGCGTCATAACGGGGCCCACATAGTCTTGCGGCATAAACAGGTGCACGGTCACGATGGGCTCGCGCACTTCTTGAATGCGGCCTTGGTCGGGCATTTTGGAAGGGTTTTCAACCATTGCCACTTCGCCATCGCCCTTGACGACCTGATACACCACGCTGGGCGCAGTGGTAATCAAATCCTGGTCAAACTCGCGCTCAAGGCGCTCTTGCACAATTTCCATGTGCAGCAGCCCCAAAAAGCCGCAACGGAAACCAAAGCCCAGTGCCTGAGAAACTTCTGGCTCGTAGTGCAAAGATGCGTCGTTGAGCTGCAATTTTTCGAGCGAGTCGCGCAGCGCGTCGTACTGGTTGGCTTCTGTTGGGTACAAGCCCGCAAATACTTGCGGCTGCACTTCTTTAAAGCCGTGCAGCGCTTCGGCGGCTGGCCCCAGGTTATTAGGCAGCTTTTTCTCAAGCGTAATGGTGTCACCCACCTTGGCGGCTTTGAGCTCTTTGATGCCAGCAATGATGTATCCCACCTCACCCGCGTAGAGCGCATCGCGCGGCTGGTTGGCAGGGGTAAATACGCCCAGGCTGCCCGCTTCATAGACGGTGCCCGAGGCCATCATTTTGATGCGCTCGTTTTTCTTCAAGCAGCCATCAACCACGCGCACCAGCATGACTACGCCAACATAGCTATCAAACCAGCTATCAATAATCATGGCGCGCAAGGGTGCTTCGCGCTCGCCACGGGGCGGCGGCACTTTGGCAACGACCATTTCCAGAATTTCGTCTATGCCCATACCTGTTTTGGCCGAGCACGGTATGGCATCACTGGCATCAATGCCAATCACGTCTTCAATCTCTGCCTTGGCGTTATCGGGGTCGGCCTGTGGCAAGTCCATTTTGTTGAGCACGGGCAGCACTTCTACGCCCAAATCCAGCGCGGTGTAGCAGTTGGCTACGGTTTGCGCTTCTACGCCTTGCGAGGCATCTACCACCAGCAATGCGCCTTCGCAGGCCGAGAGGCTGCGCGAAACTTCGTAGCTGAAGTCTACGTGCCCAGGGGTATCAATCAGGTTGAGGTTATAGATATTTCCGTCTTTGGCTTTGTATTGCAGGGCAGCAGTTTGCGCCTTGATGGTAATGCCGCGCTCTTTTTCGATATCCATCGAATCAAGCACTTGCTGGCTCATTTCGCGGTCAGACAAGCCGCCGCAGCGCGAAATCAGTCTATCGGCCAGTGTGGATTTGCCGTGGTCAATATGGGCGATGATGGAGAAGTTACGAATATGATTCATCAGTTTGGCTGTTTCGCTCTGTAAGAATGCTCTAAAAAAGCATGGCAACAAAAAAAGCGCACCTCACGGCGCGCCGCTGCGAGCCTCAGTAGGCGAACCAGTTATTGTAACGAAGAATGCTTGCCAAGATTGGCTTGGCTGCTGTGCGGCCTGCCTTTGGCCTTATTCAAGCCAAAGGCAGGGCATATCAACCGCTACAAGGGCGCTTTATGGGCGCGGCCGAATAACACCGTAGTGTGCCATGCCGCCGCGCTGTATCAGCACCGTGGCGGGCTTGTCTGCGGGCAGCTTGGCCACGGCTGCGTTAAAACTGCTCACTGAATCAACGGGCTGGTTGCCCAAAGAAACAATCACATCGCCCTCTTGCAAGCCAGCTTGTTCGGCGCGGCTGCGAGGGGCAACGTCTTGCACCAAAACGCCGCCTTTTACCTGCAACTGCTTGCGCTGCGCGGCGCTGATATCAGCTACCTCCAGCCCCAAAGAGCGTGCATTGGCCACAGCGCCTGCCTTTTTATCTGCATCACCCGCTTCGGCACGCTGGCCTTCTTCAAGCGATTTGCCTATGACTACCGATACATTTTTGCTGCTGCCATTGCGCAGCAGGGTTACCGAAACCGTGGTGCCAGGCTTGGTTTCGCCTACCAGACGTGGCAAATCAGAAGTGCGCTCGATGTTTTTGCCGTTGAATTTGGTGATGATGTCGCCTGGCTGGATGCCCGCTTTATCGGCAGGCGCGTTTGCTTCAACGCTACGCACCAATGCGCCCTGCTCTGCTGCCAATCCCAGCGATTCAGCCACTTCTTTGTCTACGGGATCAATCTGCACCCCTATGCGGCCGCGCGTTACGCTGCCTGTGGCGCGCAACTGGTCGGCAATGCGCATAGCTTCGTCAATCGGAATAGAAAATGAAATGCCCATAAAGCCGCCCGAGCGCGAGTAGATTTGGCTATTGATGCCCACCACTTCGCCACTCATATTAATCAGCGGACCACCTGAATTGCCGGGGTTAATGGCTACATCCGTCTGAATGAAGGGCAGATATTCGCCCGTATCGCGCTGTTTGGCGCTCACAATGCCCGCAGTGACAGAGTTTTCAAGGCCAAAAGGTGAGCCAATAGCCACCACCCACTGCCCAACTTTGAGATTGTCTACATTACCTACTTTCACGGGTGAGAGGTTTTTGGCATCGATTTTGACTACAGCCACATCGGTGCGTTTGTCTTTGCCTACCACCTTGCCTCTGAATTCGCGCTTGTCGGGCAACGTTACCACCAGCGCATCGGCATCATCTACCACGTGGGCATTGGTCATGATGTAGCCATCGGCCGAGAGCACAAAGCCAGAACCCAAGCCTGCGGGACGCTCCTCCATGCCGCTATCGGGCGCTTGCTGGCGGCGACGCGAGCCACCATCGGGGATGGTGATACCAAAGAATCGGCGCAGCAGCTCTTCCATCGGGTCGCCAGAGCTCCTGCCAGCAAAGGGATTGCGCTGCACTTTTTCCATCACGCGGATATTGACGACGGAAGGCCCCACACGCTCAACCAACGGTGTGAAGTCTGGCAAACCAGTTACCAATGGCGCAGTGCTGCTTGCCACTGCGGGTTGAGAGGCAGCGACAACAGCAGCTTGCGCGCCAGAAGCCGCATGCTGCGCCGATGCTGGATAGTTGCACCCAAATAGCACACCGCCAATCAAGCCAGTTAGCAAGGCAGCAGTGGTTACGGCGCGTGAAGAGCCACGGCGCGAGTAAACCCCGTCACGCTTGGCGTCGGCAGGGTTTGCAGGAGAAGAGCCAAAATCAAAAGACATGGGAGCATCACCTCATAAAAATGCAAGTCAATTACTGATACCAAGCCAGAATATACAGTTTCAGGCTATTTCTGGTTCGCTGAAAATTATCAACCATAACTCGGGGTATTAGCCTGCAATAGCAAGAGCGCAAAGCGCAACAGATATGGCCGTTTGTATCAAAGTCTGTACAACGTCCATAGTCCGCTGGCATGTGTGGCGTAAATATCGGCGCTGGCCAATGCGTGCGAGTACCGTTGCGCATCTTGTAATACGCCGTTTGCAGCAGACAATTTACACTACGCGCAACCAGACGCTTGAGGTGCAGACTGCGCCCAAATAACAGCACTGCGCAATGCGTGCCACTGTGCTGGCATGTGCGTGCGGCTAACCCACACCCACTGCACCGCAGGGCGCATAGCTACTTGCGCTGGCTGGCTCAAGCGCAGCAGCATGCAGCTCTGCCCATCAAACACCAATGCGCATTGCAAAAACGCTGCCCCTGCTTGTGTGCCCGCACCCGCATTGGCGCTCAACGCCTGTGCAGCCGCTTGCCTATTCGGCTTTGTAGCTGTTGGCTCAGCAGACTCAGCCGCAGCTACTTGCAGCCGCCATACCGCACCTGTCCACAGCAACCAGCCTGCTGGCAACTTTTGCAGACTGCGCCACGCTAAAAAAGCCATGCCTGCTTCTGCCAGCAATACTGCCACCCAGAAATGCCAAGAGGCATAACTGGCTTGGCGCTGGAACAAAATCCAAAGCGTTGCCAGCAATGCCTCTATCGCAAGCACAACAAGCAGACCCCATTTTTGCAAGCCGCTTGCATCCAAGCGGTACTGCACAGGTGCAGGGCTGCGAGCCTTCACGGCGCTAACATCAAACCCGCTTGAAAATCACCGTGCCGTTGGTGCCACCAAAGCCAAAATTGTTTTTCATGGCTACATCAATACGCATATCGCGTGCAACATTGGCGCAGTAGTCCAAATCGCACTCGGGGTCTTGATTGAAGATATTGATGGTTGGTGGGGATTTTTGGTGGTGCAATGCCAATACGGTAAACACGCTTTCAACACCGCCAGCACCACCGAGCAGGTGGCCTGTCATGCTCTTGGTTGAGTTGACCACGATTTTTTTGGCATGGTCACCCAGCGCGGCTTTAATGGCATTGGTTTCGTTCAAATCGCCCAGCGGGGTGGATGTGCCGTGCGCGTTGAGGTAATCAATCTCGTCGGCATTGATTTTTGCATCACGCAAAGCTGCAACCATGGCGCGGCGCGGGCCGTCCATATTGGGTGCAGTCATGTGGCTGGCATCGGCACTCATGCCAAAACCAGCTACTTCAGCATAAATGCGTGCGCCGCGTGCTTTGGCGTGTTCGTATTCTTCGAGCACCAGCACGCCAGCGCCTTCGCCCAGCACGAAGCCATCGCGGTCTTTGTCCCAAGGGCGGCTTGCGGTGGCAGGGTCGTCATTGCGGGTGGATAGCGCCCGCATAATGGCAAAACCACCTACGCCCAACGGCGAAACCGTGGCTTCAGCGCCGCCTGCAAGCATGACATCTGCATCACCATAAGTAATCATGCGTGCTGCTTGCCCAATGCTGTGCAGACCCGATGTGCAGGCCGTGACGATAGACAGGTTGGGGCCTTTGTAGCCCATGCGAATAGAAACTTGCCCCGCCACCATATTGATGATGGACGATGGCACAAAAAATGGGGTGATGCGGCGCGGCCCACGGTTCATCAGCTCGCCGTGCGTATCTTCAATCATTGGCAAGCCGCCAATGCCTGATCCAATCACGCAACCAATGCGTTCTGCAAGCTCGGATGTGAGCGCATCACCTGAAGGCAATCCTGCATCTTGTGCAGCCTCTTGTGCGGCTGCCAGCCCGTAATGGATGAATGTATCCATGGTGCGGGCTTCTTTGCTATTGACGTATTTGTCAATTTCAAAGTTTTTCACTTCACCTGCAATCTGGCTGCTGATACCTGATGCATCAAAACGGGTAATAGTTGTAATACCGCTGCGGCCAGCCAGCAGGTTGGCCCATGCCGTGCTTACCGTGTTGCCTACGGGCGTAACACAGCCCAGACCAGTAACAACAACGCGACGATGAGTCATGACTTTCCTCTAAAAAGAAAAATGCCTGTCAATGGCAGGCACGCATGTGCATATTTCTATGCTGGCACGCTGCAAGACACATAAACTTGCAGCGGCCAGATATAAGCACAATCAGGCTTTTTGATTGCTTTGTGCGTAATCAATGGCTTTTTGCACTGTTGTGATTTTTTCAGCTTCGTCATCGGGAATTTCGATGCCGAACTCGTCTTCCAGTGCCATGACCAGCTCTACTGTGTCGAGTGAGTCGGCGCCAAGGTCAGCAACAAAAGATTTTTCGTTGGTGACTTGTGCTTCTTCAACACCGAGTTGTTCTGCAATGATTTTTTTTACGCGTGCTTCAATATCGCTCATGGTTTATCTCTATGAGGGTTGGTTAAAGAGACTGCATTCTAGCCGTTTACCGTGAAAAATCACGAATCTACTTCAGATGCAGCGAAGAAAACTGTTATATCTGCGCTCTGTAGCTTGCAAAAAGGCGATTTTTTATACAGCAAAAACGCCTTTTATGCTATCAGCACATATACATGCCGCCGTTTACATGCAGCTCTTGCCCTGTAATGTAAGCGGCTTGTGGCGATGCCAAAAATGCAACAGCATGGGCTATGTCTTGTGGTTTACCCAAGTGCCCCAGCGGGATTTGTGCCAGCAGTGCTTTTTGCTGCTCTTCGGGCAGGTCGGCTGTCATGTCTGTGCTGATAAAGCCTGGAGCAATGCTGTTTACCGTGATGCCGCGGCTGCCCAGCTCACGCGCCAAGGCGCGGCTCATGCCAGCTACGCCTGCTTTGGATGCTGCATAGTTGGCTTGCCCCGGGTTGCCTGATGCGCCTACTACGCTGGTGATGCTAATGATGCGGCCTTGGCGCTGCTTCATCATGGGCTTGATGGCAGCGCGGCTCATGCGAAATACGGCTTTCAGGTTGGTGTCAATCACCGCGTCCCATTCTTCGTCTTTCATGCGCATGGCGAGCGTGTCGCGGGTGATGCCTGCGTTGTTTACCAGTATGTGCAGTGCGCCGTGCTCTTTGATGATGGCATCAATGGCATTTTGACAAGACTCGCCATCAGTCACATTGAGCACAATGCCCGTGATACCTGCCGCGGTGATTTTGGCTGCGCCTTCTGCGCTGGTGGCTGTGCCAATGACGGTTGCGCCTTGCGCTTTGAGTTCGGCAGCAATTGCTGCACCTATGCCACGGGTTGCGCCTGTGACCAAGGCAATTTGGTTTTGTAGTGTCATGTGCTGGTTCCCTTTCGTGTGTAGTTTTGTGTGGTTTGCGCGTGGCTTTTACAGGGCGGCCTGCAGCTCTGCCAAGGTTGCAGTGTCAAACAGAGTATGCGCAACCAAGTCGGCATCAATGCGTTTGCACATGCCTGCCAGCACTTTGCCAGGGCCGCACTCCACAATTTGCGTAATGCCGCGTGCTTTGATGGCTTGCATGCACTCAACCCAGCGCACGGGGCCAAAGGCTTGGCGATATAGCGCGTCTTTGATAGCTTCTGTGCTGCTGGCTACGGCCACATCAATGTTGTTGATAA
Organism: Allobrachymonas sp.; assembly: GCA_017993135.1. Classification (GTDB taxonomy): domain Bacteria; phylum Pseudomonadota; class Gammaproteobacteria; order Burkholderiales; family Burkholderiaceae_C; genus Brachymonas. The sequence goes on along the minus strand of JAGONG010000031.1, from coordinate 9,547 downwards.
GCGAGATTTGCGGCGTTGCAAAATCTACTTCAGCTAATTTTGCACGCAGTTTTTCAGCGGCAGGCTGCATCAGGCTGGAGTGAAATGGCGCTGATACGGGCAGCAACAAAGCGCGTTTTGCGCCTGCGGCCTTGAGTTGCTCGCAAGCGTGCTCTACGCCTGCCTTGCTGCCTGCAATGACGGTTTGGCTTGGGTCGTTGAAATTGACGGCTTCTACCGCTTCACCTCTAGCGGCTTTGTGTGCGGCGCAGATTTCTTGCACTTTGGCGGCATCCAGCCCCAATATGGCTGCCATTGCGCCCGTGCCTACAGGTACTGCTTCTTGCATGGCAGCTGCACGCAGGCGCACGAGTGGCGCGGCTTGTGCCAATGTCAATGCGCCAGCGGCAACCAAGGCGGAGTATTCGCCCAACGAGTGCCCTGCTACAACGGCAGGCTCTGCACCGCCTTCGGCACGCCAAATACGGTAAGCGGCTACGCCTGCTACCAGCATGACGGGCTGGGTGTTGGTGGTGAGCGCCAGTTCTTCTTTGCTGCCGCTGCCAATGAGTTGCCCAACGTCTTGCCCGAGTGCATCAGATGCTTCTTGCAAAGTGGCTTGTAGCACGGGGTGGTTGCCCCAGCCGTCAAGCATGCCAGGTGCTTGCGAGCCTTGGCCTGGAAATACAAATGCAAATGCTTGTGTCATGGTGTTTTCTTCAAGTTATCTTCAAAAATGGATGTTGGAGTTTGCCGTATTTATCGTATCAATACTGCACCAGTGCCGAGCCCCATGTAAAGCCACCGCCCACGCCTTCAAGCAGCAGCTTTTGGCCGCGCTGGATTTGCCCGCTGCGCACATACTGGTCAAGCGCAAGCGGTATGGATGCGGCTGATGTGTTGCCATGCTCATGCACGGTATTGACTACTTTTTCGGGCGGCAGGTGTAATTTGCGGGCTGTGCCCTGCATGATGCGGATATTGGCCTGATGGGGCACGAGCCAGTCGATTTCTTCTTGGGCAACGCCTGCTTTTTCAAGTGTGGCGCGGGCGGTTTTATCAAGCAGCCCTACGGCTAGCTTGAATACGGCTTGCCCGTCCATCTTGAGCAAAGGACTGCCTGAAGCCACACCGCCGCTGACGTGCCCTGGCACACACAAAATATCGCGATGGCGGCCATCTGCATGGATATCGGTGGCAAGAATGCCGGGCTGGTCTGATGCTTCCAGCACGACGGCACCTGCACCGTCGCCAAATAATACGCAGGTGGTGCGGTCGTTAAAGTCAAGAATGCGCGAAAAAACCTCGCTGCCGATAACCAGTGCCTTGCTGGCTGCGCCTGCGCGCAGCATGGCATCGGCTACAGTCAAGGCATACATAAACCCCGTGCACACTGCCTGCACATCAAACGCAGGGCAGTTATTAGTGATGCCGAGTTTTTGCTGCACGATGGTGGCTGTTGATGGAAACACCATATCGGGCGTGCTGGTGGCCAGCACAATCAAGTCGATTTGCTGCGCATCAAGCCCAGCAGCATCAAGTGCTTTGCGGGCAGCATCAGCGCCCATATCGCTGCTAAAAACACCTTCGGCAGCGAAGTGACGCGCATGAATGCCAGTGCGCTCCACAATCCACTCGTGCGAAGTTTCCAGCCCTTTTTGAGCTAGCAACTCCACCATATCCTGATTAGACACTCGGCGCGGTGGTAGATGGCTGCCTGTGCCTGTAATGCGGGCGTAAATCTGAGTCATGTAATTTAATATTGCCTGTATCAGCAAAAACAGGGGCAACCACGATTGCCCCGATTGAAACTTGCAATTTTAGCGGTCGAAACCAGATTACGCACCTCTCAAATGAAATTCATAGCGCAAACAGGCTGCACCGCCTTAATTATTTAGCTGTTTGCATCATTTTCATAGCTGAAGTTATAAGCGTAGATACTTCACCCATATTGCTGGGTACAACCAGCGTGGTAGCGGCTTCCGAGGCCAGCTTGCCATAGGCTTCTACGGCTTTTTCTGCCACTTTGAGCTGCACGGCTTGCTCGCCACCAGGCTGGCGTATGGCTGCGGCAATACGCTCAATGGCTTGCGCGGTGGCATCGGCTACCGCCGTGATTGAGGCTGCATCGCCTTCAGCGCGGTTGATAAGGGCTTGTTTTTCGCCTTCGGAGCGTGCAATAAAGGCTTCGCGCTCGCCAGTAGCGATATTGATTTGCTCTTGGCGGCGGCCTTCAGAGGCGGCAATCAGGGCGCGTTTTTCGCGCTCGGCGGTGATTTGCGCCTGCATGGCGTGCAAAATCTCTTTGGGCGGGGTCAAGTCTTTGATTTCGTAGCGCAAAACTTTCACGCCCCAGTTGAGTGCGGCTTCGTCAATGGCTTGCACCACTTGCGCGTTGATGATGTCGCGCTCTTCAAAGGTGCGGTCCAGCTCCAGCTTGCCGATAACCGAACGCAGCGAGGTTTGTGCCAGTTGCGTTACAGCAATGATGTAGTTAGACGAGCCATAGCTGGCGCGCATGGGGTCTGTCACTTGAAAATACAAAATGCCATCAACCTGCAACTGCGTGTTGTCGCGGGTGATACAAATCTGGCTGGGCACATCCAGCGGGATTTCTTTCAAGCTGTGCTTGTAAGCGACCTTGTCAAGAAAAGGCAATATCAGGTTAAAGCCAGGAGCCAGTGTGGCATGGTATTTACCCAAACGCTCAAGCACCCAGGCGTTTTGCTGTGGCACAACTTTGACCGCGCGAGTTACAAAAAACACCACTACCGCCACAATCATGATTGCAACAAAAAATCCATCCATATCAGCACTCCAAAATAAAACAGTAAAAGATATACAAACCCACCCAAACCCGAGCGCAATCAGCCGCAACGCACAAGGTAGTTAAACGCTTTCAGTCGCTTGCTCCTGTGGCTCGGCCAGCTCTACTACCAAGCTGCTGCCTTCCATCTCGGCAATGCGATACAAGCCAGCTACAGCCGCTTGCCCTGGGCGCAATACCGCATTCCATTGCGCCCCGCGGTATTTGACGCTGGCGCTGCCGTCGGGCTGCCACTCATCAATTTGCACTACGCCGCCTATATCCATATGCATACTGCGCAATACATCTTGCGGGTCTGGCTTGGGCTGGCGGCGGCGGTAAATATGCCAGGCAGGCATCAACGTTGCAGCAACAATGGCGGCTATTGTCATTTGTGCCGATACCCCCAGCCCCATATGCCCAGCCATTGCACCTGCTGCTGCACCAATAGCCAGCATGAGCAGGTAAAACGTACCTGTGAGCAACTCGGCAATAACCAAGCTGCCAGTCAATATCCACCAAATCGTTGCATGCGACATGCGCTCTCCTGAAAAAACTGCTGCAAAATGCTGCCATTTGCGATTATTAGCCGCCAATTTCGCACGTGCAGCATAGCATCAATTGCGCCGCGCGCAGGGCATCTTGCTGCCAAGCAATTCAAGCCAGGCCACCCCAAGTTTTTCTGCGCAAGCGCATCAAACTGCCGTTTTGCACCTGCTTGAGAAGCATCCATTTTGTCGCAAGCACGCTACAAGCAAGCGTTACAAAGCAAACAGGCGCGATAAAGCACGCAATTATTTATATATAATGCTCGACTTGCTGGCAAACCCCGTCGGCCTGATCAACTGTAGACGGGGACAATTTAGCGGGCTGGCGTTGCAGGCGCGATCTTCCTGTAACAAAAAACCTGCGTACCTTTGGAAAACATTAGCTAATGACCACTATCCGCGTAAAAGAAAACGAACCGTTTGAAGTTGCTATGCGCCGCTTCAAGCGCACTATTGAAAAACTGGGCTTGCTCACCGACCTGCGCGCCCGTGAGTTTTACGAAAAACCCACAGCCGAGCGCAAGCGCAAAAAAGCTGCTGCCGTTAAACGCCACTACAAACGTGTGCGTTCCATGCAGTTGCCCAAGAAGCTGTACTAATTGCCTTGGGGCGCATGCCGCCCTGTAGCAAGCTGGACATCTTCCAACCCGCCTCGGGACGCCGACGCGGGTTTATTTTTTCCCAAAATTACCCCAAACTCCACCAAATTTTTCAAAAAGGCTTGTTATGTCCCTCAAAGAACAAATTACCGAAGACATGAAAACCGCCATGCGCGCCAAAGACACCGAGCGCCTGGGCACCATTCGCCTGCTGCAAGCTGCCATCAAGCAGCGCGAAGTGGATGAGCGTATTACGCTGGATGATGCAGCGATTGTCGGCGTTGTCGATAAGCTGGTTAAGCAGCGTAAAGACAGCATTGCAGCATTCGAGCAAGCTGACAGGCAAGATTTGGCCGACAAAGAAAAAGCCGAGTTGGCTATATTGCAGGTTTACCTGCCTGCACGCATGAGCGAGGCTGAAATTGCTGCTGCCGTACAAGCCATTGCCAGCGAGTTTGCAGCCACCGAAGGCCGCAAGCCAGCCGCTGCCGATATGGGCAAAATCATGGGTGCGGCCAAAGCGCAATTGGCTGGCAAAGCCGATATGGGGCAGGTTTCTGCCGCTGTTAAAGCTGTACTGGCTTAAACGGGCATTAGTTCAGGCATCTGCCCTGTTGCTCTGCCAACTCTGACGGGCAACAAGGTGCGCCTGATTTTTCAAACTCCTCTTGCGCAACGGCTGTATTTTTAGCCGCGCCGTGGCAAGCACAAGCCTCGCCTTGCGCAGCAACCACCAATTCGTGCATCAACGGGCATTCAGCCGCCGAATGCTGCCCCTGCCCATCGGCATTGCAGCGGCTTAACAAAGCCATTAACTGCTTTTCAAGCACGTGCAAGCTATGCAAACGGGTGCGCACCCGTTCAAATTGTAATTGCAATAGCGTGTCGGCACAAAAGCCATCGGCCTTGGGGTCGTCCAGCAGCGTTAGCAATTGCTGGATGTCGGCCAATGGAATATCCAGCGAACGGCAATGCCGAATAAATGCCAAGCGCTGCACGTGCGCTTGCCCATAGGCACGGTAACCATTGTCGCTACGCGCTGGCGGTGGCAGCAGCCCTGTTTTTTCATAATAGCGTATCGTTTCACTGTCTACGCCTACGGCTGCTGCCAGCTCGCTGATGCGCAGAGGTGCGGAAATTTTGGTAATTGCATTCATACAACACATTCTTTATTTAAGTGCTTGACATTGTAGTTGCTACAGGGTTTTTAATGCAGCCATACACATTTGGAGTAGATTGCATGACCACATCAAACCCAACCCGCACACCCAACGCACCAGCCAAAGCTTGCTCGGCGAGCTGCACACACGATACGCGCCGCCGCAAAGCAGGGCCTTGCCCTGGCCACTCCAGCGATTGCGCTGGTGTCTGCAATTGCCAAAATGCTGCAAGCGGCACTAACACCCAGTCGCCTTGCGCATGCAACGAACACGCTCACAGCAACGCACCAGCCGCCACAGCAACAAATGCGCAATCGGCGTGCGAGCATGAGCATGGTATAGAAGCAACTTCATGCAGCAGCACCAAGCAGCCACATAACCACAATCACAGTAACTGCAATCACGCGCACGGCGCACCAGCAGAGCAAGCGCCCAAAGTGCAAGAGCCTGCTGCCTGCGGTTGCAGCAGCCAACAAAACGCCCCAGCAGCAAAAGACAGCCACCAAAGCTGCGGACACGAGCACGGGCATAAACACGAACACGCAGAGCACAGTGCTTGCGCTCATGATGCGCATACGCACCACAGCAGCCACGCAGCACACAACCACACACACGGCGCTTGCAGCTCCAGCACTGCCGCACAAGCTGCCCCAAAAGCGCAAGCCTCCGCAGCCTGCGGTTGCAGCAGCCAACAAAACGCCCCAGCAGCAAAAGACAGCCACCAAAGCTGCGGGCACGCCCATCATGACCATGACCACAGCCACGAGCACGACCATCACGGTCACGCGCACGGCTCTTGCAGCCACGACCATAGCGCCCCCGTGCAAGAGCTCGATAGCACGCAAACATCTGCTTCAGGGCAATGGTTTCGCATCATGGAAATGGATTGCGCCGTAGAAGAAAGCGAAATCCGCCGTGCGCTTGAAGGCATGGCAGGCATTGCCCAGTTGCAGTTTGCCCTGCCCCAGCGTGCCTTGCGTATAGATGCCGATGATGCCGCCGTGCAGCAAGCATTGGCTGCCATTCGCCGTTTGGGCTACAACCCCAAGCCTTTGGCCGTAGCCAACGCCGCGGCGCAGTCTGACTGCTCGGCCTGCGAGCTGCCTGCCGACTTGCCAAACCAGAAAAAAATGCTGGTGCAAATGGGCGCGGCACTGGTGCTGGCGCTGGTGGCAGAGATTATCGACATCGTTCTCGACCACCAATACAACCTGCCCTGGCGCATTACCAGCATGGTGCTGGCAGTGGCGGCAATTGGTCTTTCGGGCTTTTCAACCTACCGCAAAGGCTTGCAATCATTGCTGCGCGGTAGTCTGAACATCAACACGTTGATGACCGTTGCCGTAACTGGCGCAGTAGCCATTGGCCGCTGGCCCGAAGCGGCTATGGTTATGGCGCTATACGCCATTGCAGAATGGATTGAAGGCCGCGCTGCCGACCGCGCCCGCAATGCCATTAAAGCCCTGATGGTGCTCACGCCCGAGCAGGCCGACGTGCTGCAACCCAATGGCGAGTGGCTCTCCACACCCGTAGCATCCATCCAGCCTGGTGCTGTGTTGCGCGTGAAAGCGGGCGAGCGCATTGCGCTTGATGGCGTAGTGCTTGAAGGCAACAGCGCCGTAGACCAAGCCTCTGTTACTGGTGAAAGCATTCCTGTAGACAAAGCCGTGGGCGACACGGTGTACGCAGGCACCATCAACGGCACGGGCTTGCTGCAAGTGCGCAGCACCGCCCACGCCAGCGAAACCATGCTGGCACGCATCATTGAGGCAGTAGAACGCGCCCAGTCCAGCCGCGCACCCGTGCAGGCGTTTGTTGACCGCTTTGCCGCCATCTACACCCCAGCCATGTTTGCCCTGTCCTGCTCAGTCGCCTTGGGTGGCACATTGCTGCTGGGCTGGCCGTGGCTTGATGCCATCTACAAGGCGCTGGTCGTGCTGGTCATCTCCTGCCCCTGTGCACTGGTCATGTCCACGCCCGTCACCATAGTCAGCGCACTGGCATCAGCAGCGCGGCGCGGCATTTTGATTAAAGGCGGGCGCTACCTTGAACAAGCCCGCGCACTCAAAACCATTGCTTTTGACAAAACAGGCACACTCACCATCGGCAAGCCCCAACTGGTTGATGTGCTGCTGCAAAAGCAAGAAAACCAGCAAAACCAACAAGCGCACGCCCTGCCCACTGCACTGGTATTGGCTGCCCAGTCAGACCACCCCGTATCGCTTGCCATTGCACAAGGCCTCCAGCAGCAAGACATTGCGCCCCTGCCCGAAAGCAGCCTGCAAGCCATCACCGCCGTACCTGGGCGCGGCATGCAAGCACAACTGGCCGATGGCACCACGCTGCTGCTCGGGCATGAACGCTGGCTGCAAGAGCAAGGCATAGCCACAGATGCACTAAGCGCCCATATCAGCGCCCAGCAAGCCCTTGGCCACACAGTCACCCTGCTGGCAATCGGGCAAGAAGCAGTTGCCGTATTTGCCGTAGCCGACACCGTAAAAGACCATGCCCAAGAAGCACTGGCAGATTTGCACGCTTTGGGCATTACCACCGCCATGCTCAGTGGCGACCACTCTGCCACCGCTACGGCTGTAGCCAAGCAACTGGGCATTACACAAGTACACGGCGAGCTGCTGCCCGAGCACAAACTCGATGCCATCACCAGCCACCAGCGCCAAGGCGCCACAGGCATGGTAGGCGACGGCATTAACGACGCACCCGCCCTGGCGCAAGCCGATATCGGCTTTGCCATGGGCGCAGGCGGCACACACATTGCCGTAGAAGCCGCAGACATCGTCATCATGGGCGACGACCTGCGCCGCATCCCCGAAACCATCCGCCTATCGCGCCAAGCCTACGCTGTGCTGTGGCAAAACATCGGCATGGCACTGGGCTTTAAAGCCATCTTCTTTGCCACCGCCATCACAGGCCACGCCACCATGTGGATGGCCGTATTTGCCGACATTGGCACTACGCTCATCGTAATTGCCAACAGCCTGCGCATGCTGCGCTGGCGCAAGTAGTGCTATGGCTATTTTTAAAGGGCAATAGCCGAACGCAGAGGGCGCAGAGAAAAATTCAGAGATAACGCAGAGATTTTTTCAAGGGCTGCGTTGCGCCGAGGCTATTGCGCAAAAGGCAAAACGCTTGCATTTATGCAGTCACTCTCGATAAGGCAGGGATACTGGCTGCATAAAAAACACAAGCGCAAATTCCCGCGCACAGCCTGCCCTCTATTCCGTCATTCCCGCGAAGGCGGGAATCCATGTCAGCAATAAGCGCAGCCGTAGATTCCCACCTTCGCGGCAATAACGCTCAGGGCACAAAGGCTTGGCGCTGCTGCGGCAATAAGGGTTACTCGCTCTACGCCCAAAACCGAGACAACCAGCTACCATGCGCCTTTCAAGCCATTTTTGCTCTGCAACCCGCATGGATACTGGTTGCCGCCCTTTTAAAACAAATTGCTGTTCTCTCTGCTACTTCCGCGCAACCCATCTCACGCACCCAAACACCGCCTATAATCCGCCTTTCACCAGGGGTGCTGCCCGCGCAATACGCGCTGGCGGCTGAGACAGACCCTTTTTTGACCTGATCTGGGTTATGCCAGCGTAGGGAGTGTGATGCAAAGAGTACACGCCGTTGTTGCTGCTACCTTTTTCGTTGCGCCTTCCGTGCGCTGTTTTTTGAAAAGGTAGCTACCATGCAACGGCGTTTTTTTGTGTCCTCAATCGCGTCCTCTTTACTCTCACTGGCTGGCGTGCTGGCTGCCCCCGCTGCTGCATCGGCACAAACAGCGCCCTCTGAACCTGTAGCCCTGCGCGTACTCACACACGGCTCATTTAGCCTGCCCAAAGATTTGCTAGCCAAGTTTGAAGCCGAGCACAACGTCAAACTCAACATCATCAAAGCAGGTAGCGCAGGCGAAATGGTCAATAAACTGATTTTGACCAAAGCCCAACCACTGGCTGACGTAGCTTTTGGCATAGACAACACCCTCATGCCGCGCGTGCGTGCAGCAGGCATCATTGAAGCCTACACGGGAGCCGCCATGCAGCGCAAAAGCGTTGTCAACATGGACGATGGCGAGAAAACCAGCGGCAAAAGCAGCGGAACTAACGGCGGCGTAGTGCCCGTAGACTACGGCTACATCAACCTCAACATCGACAAAGCCTGGTTTGCCAAAGCCCAAATGCCCTACCCCAAAACCATGAGCGACCTGGCCAAACCCGAATACGCCAAACTGCTGGTAGTGCAAAACCCCGCCACATCCAGCGCAGGGCAAGCCTTCTTGATGGCAACCATTGCTGGCCTGGGCGAACAAGCTGCTTTTGACTGGTGGGCAAAAGTACGCGCTGGCGGCGTGCAAGTAGCCAAAGGCTGGACCGAAGCCTACAACACCGAATTCACCCGCAACGGCGGCACCCGCCCCATCGTAGTGAGCTACGCCACCAGCCC
>JAGONG010000030.1:6141-24017 GCA_017993135.1 Allobrachymonas sp. | reverse complement strand
CCGTGCAAACAAAGCCAGTTTCCCGTTACAATGCCTGCTCTTCGCATTTGCATACCCATTACAAAAAACGCAAACGCACAAGAACACAGGAAGCTTGGCAGAGTGGTCGATTGCACCGGTCTTGAAATTTGTTGTAGGTAGCACGTAGGAAGCTTGGCAGAGTGGTCGATTGCACTGGTCTTGAAAACCAGCATACCGCAAGGTATCCAGGGTTCGAATCCCTGAGCTTCCGCCAATAAATACAAGCACTTAGCGCAGTTCGGCGCAGTGCAAAGCAGCTAGAGAAAAGCCCCGCAACTGACCACATGCAAGGGCAATTTCAGCGCCAATCAGAGCCGAGAACATAACTGAGCGGTAAGCAGATAGTAAGCAACGCACAAGGGAGGTAGCAATGAGAACATACCAAGTTGCTGAGATATGCCCTAACGGACATGTCACTACTAGCGCGGCGAACTTGAACCCGGAGCTACGCGAAAAGTTCTGCTCTCAGTGTGGCGAGCCAACGACCACACAATGCCCGAACTGCCAAGCAACTATTCGTGGGCGCTACGATGTGCCACAGGTCATCGGCTTATTTCACTACTCGCCGCCCGCGCATTGCCATAACTGCGGCAGCGCCTTTCCTTGGACTGCACGGAAGGTTGATAGTGCCGTAGAGCTTGTGGAAGTCGCTGAGGGACTATCGTCCGATGAGTTGCAACAGTTTCGCGCTGACCTCACCGAATTGACCAAAGACAGCCCCAAGACACAGGTGGCCTCGCTTCGCTTCAAAAAGGTCATGTCGAAGGTTGGAAACTCGGTGGCCTCAGGCGTGCGCGATATAGTGGTAGATGTCCTTAGTGAGGCCGCTAAGAAGGCTATCTGGGGTTAGCACAGGCACACAGCGCCGCTACAGGCCGCACAGCACCCGCGCCAATACCAGTGCGGCACCCTTGCGGTGATCGTTGGCTGTGCCGCCCGCTATGCCGCCCAGTTCGCCGAGGCCGCACAGGCCGCGTTCGATTAGTCCTCGTCGTGCTTGTATGGGCTGGACTGATCGTCGAATACCTTGGCCTAACGCCCGATTGCTGCCGGATGATTAATCAGCCAAAACAAACCCGCCACAAGGACGGGTCTGAGTGTCGCTTCAAGCAAGGAGGAGATGCCCTGCGGCTGCGCCCGTTGGATTATCGAGGAACGGTTCGCTATGCCTCGGCCTGAGTGGTGTTTGTGGTTATCGAGTGTTACCAGCTTTCGCGCCGCGTGCCGTCTTTGCAGGGTAGGCACATGCGAACACCTGCAACGTCCCGGCTGAAGAACTTCTTGCCGCAGCATGTGCAAGGACGCCAGCCGACATAACGAACCACACGAGGCGGGTCGAAATTCATATCCAGCACCGGCACCCGCTTGTCGTTGCGCTGCGGCCATTGGGCCGGTTCGATAATGTCGCGCCCCTCGCTCATTACTGCCCCTTGTGGCCGGCGATAGCGGCGTTGAGTTGTTCCAGTGTCGGAAGTGTGAAGCTCACGGGCTGGTACAGGCCGTGCAGTTCTGCCAGCGCGGCAAGTGCCTTCACCCGCGAATGGGCGTTCTTGTTGTTGGCCGGGTCTGCCATCTCATAGAGCTTGACGCTAACTCGGTCCTTGATGATGGTCTGCATGTGCTGCTCGGTGGGCTGTACGTCCGCAAAGACGGTGGCGAAGTACAGATGGCCGCTGCTCAATGTGATAGCCACACGCATTGCGGCAAGGGTGTTCAGGACTCGCTGCCAAACGGCTTTAGGCGATTCAAATGGCTGTGCAAGAACATCTCTGCTCCCATTGACTAGCCAGATGGTGTAACGCTCTGCCTGTGTGGTGCGCTCGTCGTCATAGACAACATGCAAGCGCTTGTCTTGGTCGGTGTGTGTAGTGATGGACATGGTCATTCCTTTTCTTGTGGGGCGGGTAGTGCCGGCCGTTGGGAATAGAGGCCGCTCACGGTGTCGGCTGCGATGTACTGCACATCCAGCTTCTCGAATATCACTTGCAGAGTGCCAATCTCGGCAGGGGTCAGCTTGGCCCGCACTTCGTCACGCAACGCGGGGCGCTCTGCGCGGTCGGGGCTTTCGGGGTTGTGCATCTTCTCCAGCAGGTAGCCGTAGAGATGCATTTCGTCCATGTCCAGCTTCTGGAGGTCGTGCGCTGGTTTCTCGTCGGTGCTGACATGCACTTCCTGCTGGAGCTTGGTTGCAGCATCGAGGCCGAGCAGCTTGGCGCGTCGTTCGAGCACGCGAACCGCTGTGGCAATCGCAGCCAGCTTCGGCGCTTTGTCCTCAAGTACCCGCGTCAGTACGTCGCCGTTTTCGGGGTTGCGAATCGGCTCGCCTTGGTTGTTCAGCATGGGTGCGCTGACCACACGACCAGCGGACACCAGCGGGTGAAACGCCTTAACGGTCTGCATGGCCTCGGTCAGCAGAACATCGCAGCGTCCTAGCTCAAGCGAACGCAACTCTTCGGCAGGTTCGCGGGTGTGCGAGGCAAGTGCATTGCTAATGACACGCGACACGGTGGGCTTGCCTACCCCCATGCGTTCGCCAATTTGCTCCAGCGTCAAACCCTCAAGGCGGAGGGAGAGCATTTCAGCCCGTCGCTGTGCATCGCGGACGGCGCGTGCTGATGTGATGTTTCTGGAATCTTTGCCTGTTCGTGTCATTGGTTGCTCCAACGAGACAGGCACTTATGCGGGAGCGTTGCGCTGCCGCAGGTTACGCCGTTCTGTTCGTTACTGAATGCTGATGCGGCTCATCTCTTTGGCGATGTTCGCAGCGCGGATCTTCGACATGCCGAGCGATTCAACAAGCTGGCTCACACGGCGGTCGTTCTCTTGAGTGGAGAACCCTTCCGGCGCTGCGCCTGCCTGCGTTGCGTAGTACCGGGCTTCCTTCCAGTCGGTCAGATCGCTTTCAAGTTCATCGACCGCCTTTGCCAGTGCAGCGGCCAGCGGTGCCATGTCCGTAAGGCGGGCGGTAGCGCGGGCCAGCACAGAGTCACAGGTAGTCTTGAGCTTCGCAGCATGGGCGGCGTGGGCCACTTCTTCGGCGCTGCCAATGTCCTGCTCAAGGCTGGTGCGGCGAAGCTCCAAACGCTGCATAAGGCGGCGCGTGCGCTCAAGCTCAATTTCCAGCTTGTCGGCTTTCGCGTCCTCGCCTTTCGCTGCTGCGGAGACATAGTCAGTAGTGAGAACGGCATAGTCGCCATTGGCCTCGGTGTGTCTGGCAATAACGTCGGCAAGGGCTTCGCGGAGTTTTTCAGGGGTGTTCATTTGGATGGTTCCTTGTGGTTGGTTACTTCTTGAAATGCTGGTTGTTGGCTTGCAGCATCGCGGTGACGCGTTCCTTCTGGTTCATAGCAGCAGCGCCACCGTTGGCTTGGATTTGGCGTGCATCCAGTTCAGCGCTGATGAATGCGTTCGGCAGCGATTCCTTGAATTTCTCAAGTTCTTGATGCTCGGCTACTGTCATCTGGCTCGGTCGTGCCGGTGCCGGTGCGGTCGTCGTGGTCATGGGTGATACGTCCTTTCGTGGGGTTGCTGGTTTGGAAACTGGTTTGCGAGGTGCTACCTCGCTAGCGGTCAGCCGGATGGTTGCCAGCGCGGGCTTGCTGTCGTTGCGCTTGCCGCCGGGGTCGGTGGCAGGGTCGTCGGTGCGGAATTGCGTTTTCATGTTGTGTCCTTTCGCTTCGTTGAGAATTGATCGCTCGATTGCGTCCTTGCGGCTGATGCCGTCGCGCTGCACTACCTGCTGAAGCGCCGCGTGAGCGTCGGGGCTGATGAATGCGTCAAGGCGGTAGCTCCCGGCTTCCTGCTGCCTGCGCTGATACTCGGCTTGACGTTGTGCGTTTGACTTAACCATGAGTGCAGCATATGGCGTTTCCGGTAACGCGGCACTACATCTAGTGCTTGCTTCCATCAAAGTCACTACGGGTAGTGTGTCGCGTCGTCCTTTGCTGGTGTGCTGGAACTGGTGGCGGTTCCTGCGGCTTGCGTGCAATAGGCTTACGCGCTGCCGCCCCTTGCCGAATATCTGGAACAGTTCCAATCGCTTACGGGCGCAGTCCGTCAAATAAGGTATTTGCTGTTCCTTGGTTGCCGGACTAATCGCTTGCCGCTTCTCGGAGATGCATCCTGTAATTGCGTTGTCATCAACAACACACAGGAGAACGACATGAAGCAATCGACAACGACCTACACCAAGCGGGTGAATGCCCGTCGCGCTGGTGTCGCCGCTGGCATCCCGAGCGAACGGGTCGCCATCACGGTTCATAAGAACGGCGACGAGGTGCGCTTCGGCTGGAAGGAGAGCGCGACACCTGTGAAGCCTGAGAAGGTGACCACATCCAGCAAGCCGCCCAAGGTCGAGCAGGAGGAACGCAACGGGGTGAAGCGCCCGAAGGCTGGCGGGGTGTGCGCTGCTGTGTGGGCGTGGCTGGATGCGAACCCTGCCGCTACCCTCAAGGAAGCCAAGGCGGTTGCACCTGCCCACGGTTGGAACGAAAACAATGTGAGCTGCGAGTTCTATAGCTGGCGCAAGTTCAACGGCATCAGCAAAACGACCGAAGCGAAGTGACCGATACCCGCTCCACCATGTGCCCCGCCTTGTGCGGGGTTTTTGTGACTGAGGCGCAGGCCGTGTGCAGCCGTTTTGCTGGTGCCGCTGCCACCCTTGCACCGAGCGCACCTGCTGCACGGCCTACGCCGCCCGCTGTGCGGTGGCCTGCCGGGTTGTGTGCGGGGTCGGTTGTGGTATTGCCGGAAAGGGGTTCCATTTGTCGCCGTTCCAGCTTCGCCACACAGTACCGTCGTCGCACAGCGCGACAGTGACCATATCCGGGTCGCCGGGGTTGCCTCCCATCGCTGTAGCGATTTGAATAATCTTGCGACCCATTTTCGTTTTCGCGTTCATTTCATCTTCCTTTCAATTACCACATTGGCAGGCTATCGCTCCGCCGGTTTGTTGTCCGTTGCGTCAGTATTGGTTGCACGACTTGGCTGGCTATGGTTTGGCATGGCTGACCTGATACGCGGGGTCAGTTGTGCAATACCCCCCATACCCCTAACTGCTGCACTTCTGCACAACTGCACAACTGATCTGTCAGCAGTAATAGAAAAACAGTTGTGTAGTAAAAAAAGTCACCCCCCCCCTATACATACGAACTATTAGCCAGTTGTGCAGATGTGCAGTTGTGCAGCTTTTGGGGATATAGGGGGGACTGCACAACTGGCCGCTGTCCCTTGCGGGGTGTAGCGGCTGTAGCCGGTGTAGCTGTAGCAAGTGCTTTTTGTCCAGTAGCAAAACAACAAAGAAATAGACCTTTTAAGAATCCCTGCCTGGGGTTGCTACCTTTGCAGCCCTGCTACAGCTACTTTCGCTACACCTGCTACACCTAGCGCCGGTACTCCTTCACAACATCGGGATTCAGGCAGATGAACTTCTTCTGCCCCCTCTTGAGCGGCATCGCCCTGTTATGGGCTTCAAGCACATCAACCGCATCGTCAAACGCCTTGGCACGCACCTCGTTCGGGCAATACTTCCTCGCGTGGTTTGTTTCCACGAAATACTGTCCCTTCCTGAGTTGTTGAATTAGCCACTTTTCCAGCACGTCAGCCCTGCGTATTCCATCCGGTACAGCTACGAGACCGGCGAAGCGCAGCGCCTCATGCAAGTACCAGTGCATCAGCCTGACAGCAGCCTTCATGCTCTGACGCCCGATAACGGTGACGCCCATGTGGTCGTCGAATGTATGAAGCAGCGCCGCAAGCCGTGCAGCGTTGTCGGCTGCTTTGCTGGCTACGTCCTTCACGTCGAAGAACTCGCGCCCCCTGCCCAGTTCTTCCTCTGCGCTGTCGTGAAACTGAACCCACAGGTCTTTGGCTTCGGGAGATAGAGTCAAGAACGTCGTCTCTAGCTTTCCGGTTGCATCGAAACGAACTTTGGCGCCAAGTAGCATTCGGATTCGTTGATTGAAGGCATCAATGCCGGGGGTGTGTTGCGGAGGCTCCCGATAGAACCGCGTGCCCTGTGTGGATTCGGGATTGGCAACCAAGAACCGAGCGAGGAAACCAATGCCTTTCGCCAAGTCGCCTTGTTTCCCCAAGAACACCTCAAGGGTCTTTGGTTGCACCAGCAAGCCCATCGTCACGCGCATACCGCTCACGTCAATGCTCTGGGTTGAGGTGCGCTCCCGCATGAGTTGCCCGCCATCCCAACACACGTTGAGGGCGCTCAAGTTGCGCATCACCGAATCGGGGTTCATCGCGTGCGAGCCGAAGATAATCCCCGCCTCGTCGCTAAGGATTGCCGCTACCGGATACCGCTCAAGCGCCACGCCCAATGCCTCAGGCGTTGAATCGCTGCGCAGCAGTAAGGGGACCACAGGTTCTTTCGGGCGGTTCAGTTCAAGCTGTGTCAGTTGCTCAGCAGCGAACCTATCGGGCAGGCCGTTCTTTGCCCCGTTGCGAATTGCTTGTTTGTAGCCCTCCCCCAAGCATTCCCATTCGGTCAGCTTCGCTTTGTATTCAGCCTGAGCTGGTTTCGCAGCTTCCTTTTGTGCAGCTTCCCAATCCCGAATTGAGCGGGTGAAGAACTTATCGACAGTACTCTTTCGCTCGCCGCTTTCAGCAAGGGTGAGCAAGTAAAGAGAGGCGGGGTCGCGCAGGAAGCGGTCACGCTCAACGCTGATTAGTCCTTGTGCCGCCGTTGAAATTGCAGACAGGGCAGAACCGGCGATCATCGCTGTGGGGGCTTGGGTGTATTCCTTCACCTCCGAGATTGCCAGTTGCAGCACCTCGGGCAGCAGTTCAAGTGGGTACTCGCGCTCATTGATTTCGCTACGCAGGGGAACCGGCGAACCTTCAAATAGCGAAGTGGGTGTCTCTGTGGGCTGCACAGCGTCGGCAGGGGCGACGATCGGCACTGCGCCGCCAGTAGGGTGCTGACCACATGCTGCGGCCTGCTGCGCCGCCTGCAAACTATCAAAGCCTGTTGGCGTGAGGTTTCCTAAACTAGCCCCTGTAGTGTCCATATCAGTGGGGGCTTCTTTGACCGGCAGGGTGTTGCGACCCTCGCCGGTTTTTTCTTGATCGTGGTCCATAAATTTTTCCTGATTCCTTACGCTGGGCTTTTGCGTGCCGTGCTGGCTAGTGCAAGCCCTGCGGCTGCATTGGGTTTGATCGTTCGAGGCCATCGTTTTAGATGTACGCTGGTCGTTAAACGGCGGCCTGTACCGGGCTGCGGCTGGGCAGCGGGTATTGGCTCGTATTGGTGCAGGTACGCTCTGCCAGCCACGCCTCAAGGACGGATTCGCGGTAGCGAATGGGCGAGCGCAAGGAATGCGGATTGATCTTGATGAACTCGGGGCCGGTGCCGTAAGTGCGCCAGCGTTCGAGGGTGTTGGGCTTCACGCCGATATGTGCGGCGGCTTCGGCGGTCGTAAGCAGCTTGGATGCTGTGGTCATTTGGCAAGGCTCCAGAACTAACTCGTCTGGATGCGCTGCCGAAGACGTATTACGGCGTGCCGGTTTTCAACCGGCCCAAGGGCTGGATGCCCTTGAGGCTGTCGGGTGCAGTGCGGAAACTTGTGAGTAACTGCACTGCACTTGCAACAACTTTACCGGCTTAAATTTGATGATGCAATTTGACGCACGTTACTTTCATCAAACCCTTCCGGCCTTATGTGGGGCGAACTTTATCCCTCTGTCTGCGCGACCGCAAATCGGGCGCGGAATGAAATAGCCATCTCGCCCGTATGGTTATTCAACCAGCTCCGCCTCGGGTTGCGCTGCGGGCTGCTGGGCAGCTTTTGCGACCACAGCTTGCGCCTCAATCCAATCGGCTATCTGCTGCGCCTGTGGCAACAGGTATTGCAGGCGAGAGGTTTCAAGGTAGTGGCGTTCGGTCACGGTCTTGGGCACATGGTTCGTCAGCAATTCCACCTTGAACAAGTCAATGCCGCAGTTGGCAATGCCTATCGTCGTGAAGGTGCGGCGCAGGTCGTGCGGCGACAGGTGCAGCCCTGCAACCTCGCTCAAGTTCTTCATGGTGTCGCGTGGGTCGCGGATATGGCCTGCCTTGCCCCAACTGGTGAAAACGAACTTGCTTCCCTTGACGCGCTGGCGGGTCTTGAGCAGTTCCACCGCTTGCGACGACAGCGGAAGCCAGACGGGGTTGCGGTTCTTGGGGTCGGGCAGATGCCACCATGCCTCGTCCAGATTGACCCTATCCCATGTGAGCGCGGACGCTTCGCCAATGCGTGCGCCGGTCAGCAGCAGGAACATGACAAGGTCAATGCTGGCTAGGGTGTCGCGGTTGTAGGCGACCTCGCGCCACTGCTGAAGTGCTGACCACACTGCGCCGACCTTGCTGTCCGGTATCCGGGTCGTCTTGGCCTTGATCGTTGCCCATTTCTTGTGCAGCACTTCGACAGGGTTGTCCTTGATGATCGCTGTACCGTCCGGCCTGCGGTATTCCCGAATCGCGTAGTTGAACAGGGCGCGAAGCACGCTGAAACCCTGATTAGCTTGCGCTGGTGCGGGGCCGTCGCCTCGAAGACCGTGATTCTTAATCTCATTGAACCGCTTTGTGACCGCCTCGCGGGTAATGCTCGCCATAGGCTTCTTGAGCCATGCCTCAAAGGTTGTGGTCACATGGCGCTCGATCTCGGCCTTGCTGCTGTCCTTTAGCGGGCGGTCGCGCTTGTAAGCGTCTGCCACGTCGCGGAGGCAGACTGTCTCGGCTGCACGTTCCTTGGCAACGGTTCGCGGGTCAATGCCCTGCCTCATGCTCCGCAGGTGTTCGCGTGCTACCTCGCGGGCTTGGTCTGCCGTGAATACACCATGCGGCCCGATGCTGATGCGGGCTTCCTTGCCATTGACGCGGCCTTGCACGATGTAGGTGCGCTTCCCGTCCTTGGTGACACGCAAGCCGAACCCTCGGTCTTGCTCGTCCCAGTGCAGGTCGTACCCGCTTTCGGGCGGTTTGATTTTGTCGATGTAGGTCTTTGTGAGCTTCGCCATAATTGTTCTCCAAGAGATGCGGTAAGTACCGCGTAAGTGCCTCCGGTAAAGTTATGACAAGTTACATAAAAAGTAAATCCGGCGCAACTTGTTGTTTTCATGGAACTCGTAAAGCTTACGCAAGAAGCGCACAGTAGCGTAAAATCAGCCTACGAGTTACTTGAAAACCGGCAACCCGCAAGGGTTCCAGGGTTCGAATCCCTGAGCTTCCGCCAATAGCAGCAGAGTTGCAGCTACGCACACAAGCCCGCCCAGGCACAGTCTGGCGGGCTTTTTTGTTGCCGAAATCTTTTGCGCTGCCGCAAAGTGCGCCGCGTACAATTTGAGCAAATAGGCAAGTAATTACGAAGGTAATTCCACTGGCAATTGCGCAAGCAAAAAACGGCGCTGTATTTTGCGTTAGAATACTGGTCAAACAACCAGTATGTAGTTTATGACAGCTTATTTCCTAAAGGGGTATATATGAGCAACATCGTCGACCAAGCAGAAAAAGCCAAAGCCTTGCAAGCTGCACTGGCGCAAATTGAAAAGCAGTTTGGCAAAGGCACCATCATGCGCTTGGGCGTGGGTGAGGCGATTGAAGATATACAAACCGTAAGCACTGGCTCGCTGGGGCTGGATGTGGCTTTGGGCGTAGGCGGTTTGCCGCGCGGGCGCGTAGTTGAGATTTATGGGCCTGAATCGTCGGGCAAAACCACTTTAACGCTGCAAGTCATTGCAGAAATGCAAAAAACGGGCGGCACATGCGCTTTTGTGGATGCCGAGCACGCGCTGGATGTGCAATACGCGCAAAAGCTGGGCGTTAATCCGCAAGAGTTGCTTATCAGCCAGCCCGATACAGGCGAGCAGGCGCTTGAAATTGTAGATAGTTTGGTGCGCAGTGGCGCGGTGGATTTGATTGTGGTGGACTCGGTAGCCGCACTCACGCCAAAGGCAGAAATTGAAGGCGATATGGGCGATAGCTTGCCAGGTTTGCAGGCGCGTTTAATGAGTCAGGCGCTGCGCAAGCTCACTGCCAATATCAAAAAAACAAACTGCATGGTGATTTTCATCAACCAGATTCGCATGAAAATCGGCGTGATGTTTGGCAGCCCAGAAACAACCACAGGCGGCAATGCGCTGAAGTTTTACGCCAGCGTGCGGCTGGATATTCGCCGTATTGGCAGCATCAAAAAAGGCGAGAACGTTATTGGCAATGAGACCAAAGTCAAAGTGGTGAAAAACAAAGTTTCGCCCCCGTTTAAAGAAGCGTTTTTCGATATTCTTTATGGCGAAGGGATTAGCCGCTTGGGCGAAATTATCGACATGGGCGTAGAAGCCAAAATCGTTGATAAAGCGGGCGCGTGGTATGCCTATAACGGCGAAAAAATCGGGCAAGGGCGCGACAATACGCGCGAGTTTTTGCGTGAAAACCCCGAGCTTGCACGTGAAATTGAAAACCGCGTGCGCGAAAGTCTGGGTATTGCGCAAATGCCGCCCTTGCCCGCAGCACAAGCAGAAGTGGCGGCTGTAGCAGAAAAAGGCAAAGGTAAGGGCAAGGCGGCAGAGGCTCAAGCTGCTGCGCCTGAAGCTGCGGGCGAGTAAGTACCCGCGCAAAGTGCCTAGGCGGTTCTTCAGTAGTTACGTGGCAGGCTTGTAGCTGTGGCAAAAAAAGCACCTCTATCGCTTAAAGGGCGGGCGTTGCAGCTATTGGCTCTGCGCGATTACTCGCGGCTGGAAATGGAGCAGCGTTTGCTGCGCTGGTTGCAGGCGCAAGATGCCAAAAATAGGGCGCAAGCGCGCTCATGCAGCCAAGCCCAAGGGGCTGCATATGCAGATTTACAGACCGCCCAGACTGCGCGTGGCGAGCTGGCTTGGGCAGTAGAAGCAGAAGCAAATGCCGAAGCAAACCTGGAAGCAGAAGCCTTGTCAGAAGATGCCGACAGCTTGCTGCAAAAGCACCGCAGTGCGATTGCCGATGTGCTTGATGGCATGGAGCTAAAGGGCTATTTAAGCGACCAGCGGGCGGCGCAAGCACTGGTGCAGCGGCGTGCAGGGCAGTTGGGCGCAATGCGCATTCGGCAAGAGCTAAAAACCAAAGGCATAGCCCCAGAGGTGGGGCAAGAGCTGCTTGCTTCTTTGCAAACCAGCGAAGCTGCGCGCGCGCAGGCGGTGTGGAAAAAAAGATTTGGGCAGCTTCCCGCAACGCTGGCTGAACGCGCCAAGCAAACGCGCTACCTTGCCAGCAGAGGCTTTGGCGCAGATGCGGTACGCGCCGTGCTGCGCGGCATGGATGTGGGCGATGACTGCGCTTGCGAAGATGAAGCTGGTGCAGATTGGCTGTAAACGTTGTGGATAGTGTGCTGCAAGCTGTTTGGCTGGTGTTGGTATCTTTTGATTTTTTGACTTTTTAGCAACGCTTTGCCCAGGTTGCTTTAAAGCGAAAAACGCACGATGGGCTGGCGTGATGTAAACGGCATTTAGCTTGTTTGCCTGCAACAAAGCCAGTTTGAAGTGATTGAGGGCTTTGTTTCTGGACTTGGACTTGGGTTTGGGTTTGGGTTTGGGTTTGGGTTTGGGTTTGGGTTTGGGTTTGGGTTTGGGTTTGGGTTTGGGTTTGGGTTTGGGTTTGGGTTTGGGTTTGGGTTTGGGTTTGGGTTTGGGAAAAAGCTGATTTATTCCAGCTTAGGATAAAAGCGCCATAGCTCTCCATCGCTGCACAGGCGTGAATTTGCGGCTGCGCTTCTTGTTGCAATGAGCTGTCGCCTGCGCGGCAATATCGGTTTTTTTGAACACGGCAATTGTTTGAAGGGTAAATCCGTGTTTCGCAAGATGCAGGCTTGAGGCGCTACATAAAAATCAAATAAAACAATCCATTAAGCGTAATAGTTAAAGTAGAAAATACAGTGCGGAGTAAGGGCGCTGGCTCAAAGTGCAAAAGGCTGGCAAGCAGTGTTTACGCGGCTTTCAAGCCAGTTTCGTGCTGCAAGGCGCATGAATGCTGCTTGTGTGGATTTAATCTTTTCTACGGGGTAAACACGCGGTGTTATTTTTTTGTGCCGCTGAGCCCTGCGCCTTGGTGCGAAAGAGATTTTGCATAGAGCAAGCCTTGGTTCCATTTGCCGTATTGCAGATAAAAAATGGGCATTTCCCACAAACAGGGAGATTGGCTGCAAGTAGGCGCTAACTGAAAGGCAAAAAAACGGCGTGCCAGCTCTGTTGCAGCAACCGATGCAAATTGCAGCAAAGCACCAATGCCAGCAAAGTTAAAACAAGGCCAGCTCAGGGCAAGGGCAGCTCAACTGAAAACTTGGCACGTTCCAAGCTAAAAAAAGACCGCACGTTGCGCACATTGGCATCTTGCGTAAGCAGGCGCTGACTTAGCGCCATAAATGCAGGCATATCGGCAACCGTAACAATCAAAACAAAATCAGGCCCTGGTGATGTGCGGTAGCACTGTTGTACGGCTTCATCTTGCACGGCGCGCGCCTGAAATGCGGCTTGCTGCTGCTCGGCTTGCACATCGAGCGTGACTTTAACTATGGCCGTTAAGCCAGCGCCAAGCAAGGGGCGCAAACGGTCGGGATGAAGAATGCTGACGGTGCGTTCAATCAGCCCCAAATCGTGCAAGCGTTTGACGCGGCGCAGGCAGGTAGGAGCCGAGAGGTGGCAGTGTGCAGCCAGTTGCTGGTTGCTCAGGCTGGCATCTTTTTGCAGATGTTGTAGCAGCCGCCAGTCAATAGCGTCTAGCGTTGGCGTGGTTTCTGTTTGCATTTTTATTGCATAAATGTATCTATTCTGAAATAAACAAGCAGTTTATCTATTTTCTGAAATTATATTTCATAAATGAAAGAATAATAATTGCATATTTTGCGCTGCTCTTACTAAGATGTGGCATTAGGCAGTTAGCGCGCTGCTTGTGCTGATGATGCGGGCTGTGCTGTTTTGCGCGGCAGGGCAAAAGGCTTACAAGCGCGTGTGCTTTAAATGGCACGGTACGAGCGGCACAGTTTAAACAGCAGCGCACTGCAAACCAGTTTGCAGGCTGCCTGTGCTGGCTCGGGGGTAGTGCGCTTGTGTGGCAGATATGCTTACAGCGGCGCAAAAAAGCTAAAGCGGTTTGTGTTTACCCGTGCTGCGCAGAGCATTGCTAGCGGCACTGGCAAAACTGCTGCTGCGGCAAGTGTGCAAAAGCTACTACTTAAACACTGCTGGTAGTGTGCAAGTTTAGTGGAAGCTTGGTGGAAGTTTGATTTTTGGTTGCGCTTGCGCTGGCAGCAAGGCAGGCGGCAGCCGTTTTAGAAAAGGAAATCCGATATGTGTGGAATCGTCAGCGCCGTAGCGCAAAGCAATGTAGTACCCGTACTGTTGCAAGGTTTGCAACGCATGGAATACCGTGGTTACGACTCATGCGGCGTAGCCGTGTGGAATAACGGCTTGCAACGCGCACGCAGCACAGCCCGCGTGGCAGAGCTGCTTGAGCAAGTGCAACACAGCCAATTGCAAGGCTGCGCAGGCATAGCACACACGCGCTGGGCTACGCACGGAGCGCCAGCCGTACACAACGCGCACCCGCACTTCAGCCACGGCACAGGTGCAGATGCCGCCAACAAGCCTGGGCGCATTGCACTCGTACACAACGGCATCATTGAAAACCACGAGCAACTGCGCGCGGCACTGCAAGCGCGTGGCTACCAGTTTGACAGCCAAACCGACACCGAAGTCATAGCGCACCTGATTGACTCACTCTACAACGGCGACTTGTTTGAAGCCGTAAAAGCCGCACTCGCGCAACTACACGGCGCATACGCCGTAGCCGTAATGTGCCGCGACGAGCCACACCGCGTAGTAGGCGGGCGCGTAGGCTCACCGCTGATACTGGGCGTAGGCGAAAACGGCGCACACTACCTGGCAAGCGATGCCATGGCGCTAGCAGGCGTCACCAGCCAAATCGTCTACCTTGAAGAAGGCGACGTAGTAGACATGCAACTTGGCAAATACTGGATAGAAAACGCAGGCCAGCGGCTTGATGCCACACAGCGCCCCGTAAAAACCGTACACGCCCACAGCGGCGCGGCAGAACTTGGCCCCTACCGCCACTACATGCAAAAAGAAATCTTCGAGCAGCCCCGCGCCCTGGGCGACACCCTCGAAGGCGTAGCAGGCATCGTGCCCGAACTATTTGGCGACGGCGCCTGGCGCATCTTCAACGAAACCGAACGCATCCTCATACTCGCCTGCGGCACCAGCTACTACAGCGGCTGCGTAGCCAAATACTGGCTCGAAGGCATAGCAGGCATACCGTGCGAAGTAGAAGTAGCCAGCGAATACCGCTACCGCACCAGCGTACCCAACCCCAAAACGCTGATAGTCACCATCAGCCAAAGCGGCGAAACCGCCGACACCTTGGCCGCCCTGCGCCACGCCAAAAAACTAGGCATACCGCACAGCCTAACCATCTGCAACGTAGCCACCAGCGCCATGGTGCGCGAATGCACACTCGCCTACATCACCCGCGCGGGCGTAGAAATAGGCGTAGCCTCCACCAAAGCCTTCACCACCCAACTAGCAGGCCTATTCTTGCTCACACTCGCCTTTGGCGGCGTAAAAGGCACAGTCAGCGAAGCCAAACAAACCGACTACCTGCAACAAATGCGCCACCTGCCCGTAGCCGTGCAATCGGTACTCGCCCTTGAGCCCCACCTGATGCAATGGGCCGAAGCCTTCTCCAAAAAAGACAACGCCCTGTTCCTAGGGCGCGGCCTGCACTACCCCGTAGCACTCGAAGGCGCACTCAAACTCAAAGAAATCAGCTACATCCACGCCGAAGCCTACCCCGCAGGCGAACTCAAACACGGCCCCTTGGCACTCGTCACAGCAGCCATGCCCGTCATCGTAGTAGCCCCCAACGATGAGCTCATCGACAAACTCAAAAGCAACATGCAAGAAGTACGCGCCCGAGGCGGCGAACTGTATGTGCTAGCCGATGCCGACAGCCAAATCCACAGCGAAGAAGGCATACACGCCATCCGCATGCCCGAGCACTACGGCGCACTCAGCCCCATCTTGCACACCATACCGCTGCAACTGCTCGCCTACCACACCGCCTGCGCCAAAGGCACAGACGTAGACAAACCGCGCAATTTGGCTAAATCGGTAACGGTGGAGTAACGCAGATTAAACAAAAACGCCCCAAATGGGGCGTTTTTATGTGCGATGCAGCATCGCATAAGTGTTTTAGGGCGTAATGCAACTTCCTGTAATGACTTGACCTCCCAGACTATTTGATGGATTTTTTTCTAAGTTCAAATCTGAGTTGTAGAGGGCTAAGCCTGAGGGAAAGAGGTGAACAAACTTTTTTCTATCGTTGGTAAGACTTAGAACACTTGAGTCATCGGTTGTGGAAAAGTTATATTTATCAAGGTTGTTAGGATTATTTCTGGCTGTCCAGTGGCTTGTTATTTTGCCGGCGATGGTTTTAATGATTTTTGTAGAGGATGCAGTATCAAATGAAATTTGATAAACAGACGGTGATGCATCTCTGTTTAACTGACAGCCTGACTGAGATTCGCAGCTAAAGCGTGACTCTGCGATGCATATAACTTTGAACGGAGCTTCTTGGGCGACTGCATGCGAAGCAAAAAAACTGAAACAGGCGGCACAGAGCAGCGATATTTTTTTAGACATTTCAAGCCTTCCTTTTTGAGCACCATCATATTTTGGTGCAAATGAACTTGGAATTCTGATAAAGCATTGCTTGAGCTCTGTGCCAAAATTGCTAACGTAGCTTGTTGCACCGCTCTGCGTCATCATTCCGTAAATTCAAAAAAAAGCCAACCAATGCGCTAAGGCATTGATTGGCTTTAGTTTTTTTGGTAGGCCGTGAGGGACTTGAACCCCCGACCAAAGGATTATGAGTCCTCTGCTCTAACCAACTGAGCTAACGGCCCAAATTTCAAGAACCAGCATTGTAATGTGTTGTGGGCGGTGTTGGCGCTTTGGGGGGTAATTTCTATGGGCTGTGTTTTTATGATGCGCTCATGCTGATGGCTATGCGCACGGCTTGCAGCAGGCTTGCGCTGTCGGCGCGGGCGCTGCCTGCGAGGTCGAAGGCGGTGCCGTGGTCGGGGCTGGTGCGTAGCAGGGGCAAGCCGAGGGTGACGTTTACGCCGTGTTGCACGCCCAGGTATTTGACGGGGATGAGGCCTTGGTCGTGGTACATGGCGATGACTGCGTCGCAAAACGGCGGGGTGGCGTGGGCTTGGGCGCGGGCGGTCATGAAGACGGTGTCGGGCGCGTAGGGGCCGCGTGCGTCTATGCCTTGGGCGCGGGCTGCGGCGATGGCGGGGGTGATGGTGTCGATTTCTTCGCGCCCGAACATGCCGCCTTCGCCTGCGTGGGGGTTGAGGCCTGCTACGGCGATGATGGGGGCGCGGGTGGGTTGATTGGCTGCTGGTGTGCTGGTTTGTGTTTGGAGTTGTTGCGCCAGGAAGCGGTGGGTGATGGTGATGGTTTGCAGCAGTTGCTCTTGCGTGACGGCTTCTATAGCTTGGCGCAGGCTGATGTGGATGCTGTTGAGTACGGTTTTGAGTTCGGCGTTGGCGAGCATCATGCGTACGGGCATGTCGGCAACGGGTGTGCCTGTGTGCTGTGCGGCGAGG
The DNA here is from genome assembly GCA_017993135.1 of Allobrachymonas sp. Classification (GTDB taxonomy): domain Bacteria; phylum Pseudomonadota; class Gammaproteobacteria; order Burkholderiales; family Burkholderiaceae_C; genus Brachymonas. The sequence goes on along the minus strand of JAGONG010000030.1, from coordinate 7,347 downwards.
GCTTGCAGCATTTCGGTGTGACCTGGAAATGGTTCGCCAGCGAGTGCAAGTGCTTCTTTGTGGATGGGCGCGGTGACGAGGGCGGCGCAGTGGCCGCGCAGGGTGGCGCGTGCGGCGTGGGTGATGCTGTCGGCAGCCATGCGGCCTGCTGTGGCTTGTATTTGGCCAAAGGCGGGCAAGGTGGCAGGGCTTGGGCAGGCTTGTAGTACGGGCAGGGCGTTGTTGGCGGCGACGGCGGGCGCTTGGTGCCAGTCTTGCACGGGGGTGATGTGGGGCAGGGCGTGGGCTTGGTCGGGCAGGTGTTGGCGCACGATGGCGTGTGCGCGTTGCATGGTGGCTACGTCGCCAGCTACGCAGCAGTGGCGCATGGTGGCGGGGTCTTGCAGCCATGCTTTGATGATGATTTCGGGGCCTATGCCTGCGGGGTCGCCCATGCTCAGGGCGATGGGGCGTGGGGCTGTGGTGGCTGTCATTGTGGCTTGGGGTTGGGTTGTGGCGGGCATGGTGTTTGCTTGTTGGATGTGGGGCCTAGCATGGGTGGTTGGATTTAGTAGCTGGATTTAGTAGCCGTGGGGCTTGTGGCAGCCTAAATCGAACATGCGGCTGTGGGCATTGCGGCGCTGCTGGGCGAGGGTGGCTTGTTTGCTGGCTGTGTTGGGCTGGCGTGCGCGGTTGTCGATTTGGGTGATGCGCTGCGCCAGTTGGGTGCAGGTTTTTTGTTTTGCGTTGGGCGAGTGGTGTTTGTTTTTGCGGCTGCTTTGGTGGGCGCGGGTGCTTGGGGCGGGGCGCGGGTTTGCGCTGCTTGCTGTGTCTGCTTTATGGGTTTTGCCAGAGCCAGATTGCTTTGGGGTGGTTTTTTGGGGGGTGGTGTGGGTGTTGATGGTGGCGCGGGTATCAACTTCGGTGGCGTTGGGGCAGGGCTGGTGGCTGTAGGCATTGCCGCAGCGGTAGATTTGCGCGGCGGCTGGGCTGTGGCTGAGGCTTGCCAGCAGGAATAGGGCGGTGTGCAGGGCAGTTTGCAGGGCGGGCATGGGTGCTTGTGTGGGTGCTGTTGTGTGTTGTGCCTGCTGGCGTGGGGGTTAGGCGGGGTTGTCGATGTCGATGTGGATGTGGTGCAGGCCGTGTTGGGCGGCTACGGTGGCGGCTAGTGCTTGCACGCCGTAGCGCTCGGTGGCGTGGTGGCCGCAGGCCAGAAAGGCTGCGCCG
>JAGONG010000030.1:0-6041 GCA_017993135.1 Allobrachymonas sp. | reverse complement strand
TTAGGCGGGGTTGTCGATGTCGATGTGGATGTGGTGCAGGCCGTGTTGGGCGGCTACGGTGGCGGCTAGTGCTTGCACGCCGTAGCGCTCGGTGGCGTGGTGGCCGCAGGCCAGAAAGGCTGCGCCGCATTCACGGGCGTAGTGGGCTTGGGGCTCGGAGATTTCGCCTGTGATGAAGGCTTGTGCGCCTGCTTCAATGGCGGCTTCAAAGTAGCCTTGTGCGCCGCCGCTGCACCATGCCAGACGGGTGATGGGGGTGTTTGCGGGCAAGCCGTCAATGAGGGTGACGGGGCGTTGCAGGGTGGTTTGCACGTGGGCGGCGAGTGCGCTGGCGCTGGCAAAGGCAGCGGGGGGCGCGTTGTGCGCGGGTTGACCGATAAAGAGCAGGTTTTGTTCGCCCAGTTGCTGCTGCACTTCAAGCCCGAGCAGGCGGGCGAGCTGGGCGTTGTTGCCTAGCGTGGGGTGGGCATCAAGCGGCAGGTGGTAGGCCAGCAGGTTGATGTCGTGCTTGAGCAGCAAGGCCAGGCGCTGCTTCATCCAGCCTGTGATGCAGCCGCTTTGCCCGCGCCAAAATAGGCCGTGGTGCACCAGTATGGCGCAGGCGTTGGCGGCAATGGCGGCTTCAATCAAAGCGCGGCTGGCAGTTACGCCCGAGACGAGCGTGTGCACGGTTTCGCGGCCTTCTACCTGTAGGCCGTTGGGGCCGTAGTCTTTGAAGTTTTCGGGCTGCATGAGCGCGTTGAGCGTTTGCAGCAAATCGTTACGCAACATTTTGGTGTTTCCAGATGCAAGGGTGGTGAGGTGTGGGGCAAACGGGTGGCAATTTCAGCGACAATCGGCAGCTATGAAAAAGCTATGGCTCTTATTTTCGCAGGTTGTGACGGTGCTGCTGGCATGCCTGTTTGTACTGTTTGTCTTGTTTGCTTCGGGCAAAGAAGAAATGGCTATGCCTACGCCGCCGCCTGATACCCTGCGCAGTGCGGCCAAGGCGGCTGCGCCAGCGGTGGTGAGCATTATTATCAACCCCGAGCAGCCTACAACATTTACCAAAACCCGTAACAGCAAAGCCCAGGCGCGGCCTGTGGGTGAAGATGATGAAGACGAAGATATGTTTTCTGATATGGGCAGCGGGGTGATTGTGAGCAGCGATGGCTATATTTTGACCAATAACCATGTGCTGGAGAATGCCGACGAAATCGAGGTGCTGCTCAACGACGGCAGGCGTGCTTCGGCGCGTGTGATAGGCACAGACCCCGATACGGATTTGGCAGTGCTGAAGGTTGATTTGACTGACTTGCCTGCCATTGCGCTGGGGGATTCGGCCAGTTTGCAGGTGGGTGATGCGGTGCTGGCTATAGGCAACCCCTTTGGCGTGGGGCAGACTGTTACCAGCGGCATAGTGAGCGCCTTGGGGCGTAGCCAGTTGGGCATTAGCACGTTTGAGAATTTTATTCAGACCGATGCCGCGATTAATCCTGGAAACTCGGGCGGTGCGCTGGTAGATATTCAGGGCAAGCTCGTTGGCATTAACACAGCCATTTACTCGCGCACGGGCGGCTACATGGGCATTGGCTTTGCTACGCCTACCAGCATGGCCAAGCAGGTGCTCGATGATATTGTGCGCACAGGCCACGTTACCCGTGGCTGGATTGGTGTAGAGCCAAGCGATATTACGGTGGAGCTGGCGGCTGCATTGGGCGTGGCTGAAAATACAGGCGCGGTGATAACCGACATGTTGTCCGAAAGTCCTGCCGAGCAAGCGGGCTTGCAGCGCGGTGATGTGATTACGCGCGTGAATCAAAACACGGTGCGCAATGTGCAGGATTTGCTGGCTTTTGTTTCTGCTTTGCAGCCTGGTGCGGTGGCTGATTTAACGGTGCTGCGCCGCGGCAAACCGCTGACGATAAAGATTACGCCAGCACAGCGCCCCATTCCAGACGCTGCCGAGTAGGCGCGCCGCCAGAAATAAGAGCAAGAGCTATAGGCTTTGCTGGCGCTGGCGCTGGTCTTGGCGGCAAGGGGCGGCTGGGTTTTCTGCCCGAGTTTGCCGCTTAAGTTTGCCGCCTTGAGTTGCCGCCTTGAACTACCGTTTTAGATTGCTTTCCTGAATTGCCGCTTTGCGTAGCCATGCATTTCGTTTGCGCACGGCACTGCACTGCACTTCCCGCCAGTTTGTTAGCCCAGTACATGCTGCCAAAGCGCTTTGATGGCTTGCGCCTGCGCTTGCACGCTGGCTGGCTCGCACAGCATGCTTTCTTCATTCAAGCGGGCGCGGTGCTGGCGGTGGCGCAGGGTGCGGTAGGCGCTGGCGGCGGCGTGCCCCAGATTTTTGCCTTCTGGCAGTATGCCCAGCGTATCGGCACGCTCAAGCAGGGCGATGTTGCCACGGTTCTCAAGCATGGTGGGGTGCTGGTGGCTGTGCAGCAAAACCAGATATTGGGTGATGAATTCGGCATCTATCATGCCGCCCGCGCTGTGCTTGAGGTTGAATTGCCCGTCAGCCACCTTGTGGGCGCTGCTTACGCGCTGGCGCATGGCGATGATTTCTTGCTTGAGCGAGGCCGCATCGCGCTGCGCGGTGATGACGGCGCTGCGTATGGCATCAAACCGTGTGCGCAGGCGCGGGCTGCCAAAGCAGCAGCGGGCGCGGGTCATGGCCTGGTGCTCCCAAAGCCATGCGGTGTTGCTGCCGCGCTGGAGCTGGTAGCTCTCGTACGCTTCTATGGTGGTGGTAAGCAGGCCAGAGTTGCCGTTGGGGCGCAGGGCGGTGTCGATTTCGTAGAGGTCGCCTTCGCTGGTTTTGCTGGTGAGCCAAGTGATGAGTTTGCGCACCAGCATGGCGTAGATTTCGCCAGAGCGCTCGTGGGTGTTTTCGTAGATAAAGACCAAATCCAAATCGCTGCCATAGCCAAGCTCCAAGCCGCCCAATTTGCCGTAGGCGACGATGGCAAAGTGCTCGTCCAGATTGTCTTGTGGCGCGTTGGTAAAGCCCATGCTGTGGACTTTGGGCAAGAGGCGCTGCCAGCACCAGTGTGTTGCCAGATGCAGTATCGCGTCGGCCAAACCGCTTAAGTCATCACCCACTTGCTCTACGCTCAAGCGGCCATCGAGGTCGCGCGCCAAAGTGCGAAAGGTAGAGGCGTGCATGGCGCGGCGCAGCAGGTTGAGCAGGGTTTCTTCGTCGTCTTCGCCTGTGGCTTGCAGGGCGTGCAGGCGCTGGGTGAGTTTGGCGGTGAAGGTGTCGCGCTCAAAGCGGCCTTCAAACATGGTGTTGCTGCTGAGTTCGTCAATCACGCCTGGGTTGCTGGTGAGGTAGCGCGCGGGCCAGCGGGCCACGCCCAGCAGTTGCAGCAAGCGCTCGTGTACCAGCGGGTGCTCTAGCAGCATGGCCAGATAGCTTTCGCGGCGCAGGAGGGTTTCGAGCCAGTCTATAAAGCGTAGCAGACCAGCTTCGGTGATGTCGTTGATGTTGGGGTTGTTGTTGGTAGTGTTGGCGCTGCCGCTGGGGCTGGCAGGTAGCCAGTGCAAGCTGCGCTGCATCAGGCGCATGAGCTTTTGGCGCGCAGAGGGGCGCAGTGTGGCTATGCGGGTGTGGCTGCGCCATGTTTGCAGGCGTTGCGCCAGTGCGGTGTGCGAGGCGGGTAGCAGTGTTTGCAGGTGGGCAATGTCGTCGTCTTCTTCTGGCGTGCTGGTGGCTGGGGTATGTAGCGGGGCTGCAGGGGCGCGGGCAAGGCTGCTTGGGCTGCTGGCGGGTGCGCTTGTGTTGGCTGGTGTGGCGCTGGCTGTAGCTTGTGGGGCGGCTGAAGTGGCTGAAGTGGCAGATGTGCTTGATGCAGTTGATGCGTCTGGGCTGCTTGTTGCGGGCTGGTTGCGGCTTAAAAGCAGGTCAAACTCGTGCGCTACCAGCTCGCGGTGCTGTGCTAACGCTTGCATGAAGCTCTCGGTGCTGGGGTGGCGCATGGTGTGCGCGAGCCACTGCAAATCGTCGGGGTTGGTGGGCAGGATGTGGGTTTGCTGGTCGTCCAGATATTGAATGCGGTGCTCGACTTGGCGCAAGAAGATATAGGCCTGCGCCAGTGCGGTGGCGGTTTGGCTAGACATCAAACCCGACCGAGCCAGTTGAGCCAGTGCATCTACCGTGGGGCGCACGCGCAGTTCGGGGTATTGGCCGCCGCGCACGACTTGCAGCAGTTGCACGGTAAATTCAATTTCGCGGATGCCGCCGCGCGAGATTTTTACGTCGTTGGCGCGCTCGGGGTGGCCTGCGCTGCGGCTGGCGGCGTGGGCGCGGATTTGGTCGTGCAACTGGCGCAGTGCTTCGTACACGTTGAAGTCGAGGTAGCGGCGAAAGACAAAGGGCAGCACCACATGGCGCAACTGGCGTGCGGAGTGGTTGGCAATAGATGCAACGGGCGCAACCACACGGCTTTTGAGCCAGGCAAAACGCTCCCATTCGCGCCCTTGTACTTGCAGGTATTCAGCCAGCGCTTGCAGCGACGATACCGACGGGCCCGAGTTGCCATTGGGGCGCAAGGCCAAATCTACGCGAAAGACAAAGCCGTGCTCGGTGGTTTCGCCAATGAAGGCGTAAATGCGCTTGACGGCGCGGGCAAAGTACTCCTGAAAGCTAATCGGTGCAGCGCCTGCGGTTTCTCCATCGGTTTCATACACATAAATCAGGTCAATATCGCTTGAAACATTCAGCTCGCGTGCGCCCAGTTTGCCCATGCCCACCACCCAAAAGTTGGCGCGGCTGCCATCAGGCTTGAGGGGTGCGCCGTGGCGCTCATCAAGCTGGGCGAAGGCGTGCGTGCAGGCAAGGTCAAGTGCAAACTCGGCCAAGTGGGTCATGGCGCTGGTGATGTGGTGCATGGCAGCAGCGCCATCGCAATCGAGCACAGCCAAGCGCTCCAGCACCAGTTGGCGCAAGATGCGCAGGGCGGCACTGGGCTCGTGGCCTTGTGTAACAAGCGCGGCGTGGGTGGCTTGCAGCATGGCCAAATCGGGCAGGCCAGCGGGCAAAAGAAGCAGCTCTTGCGGGTAGCGGCGGTGCAGGCGCTGTATAAAACGGGAATAAAGGGCATTGTTGGCGCAAACAGCACCATAAACGGCAGCGTTCAGCGGGGATAATGGAGCCGCCCCTTCGATGGTGTCAGGGTGCTGGTTGGCGCTGGTGTTGGTGTTGGTGCCTGATGCTGTCATTGCCTTTTTCCATGCAGGATATAAAACTCTTTTTACACGACCTTTTTCGCCGCGTAGTGCAAAGCAAGAGCGCGGTGCGGCTGCTGCGCTGGGCTGGCATGCTCGCTGGTGCTGCATTGGTTTTGCTTGCCACAGCCACAGTGCTGCTGCATGTGTGGATTTTGCCGCGAATTGGCGAGTTTCGCCCGTTTATACAACAGCAGGCTTCACAAATGCTGGGCTTGCCCGTGCATATCGAGTCTATTACGCTTACGCGCGGCGGCTGGTCGCCAGAGCTTGCCTTGCACCAAGTGCAGTTTACCGATGCCGCTGGCCACAGTGCGCTACGCATTGCGCGGATTGAAGCGGGCGTATCGGTGCGCAGCTTGTTGCGCGCGGGCTTTACCCGTTTGGCTGTTATTGCGCCCAGCGTGCAAGCGCAGCGCCATGCCGACGGGCGCATTTACATTGCAGGCATACTGCTTGACAGCACTAGCAAAGCGCAGCCCGCACCCGCTGCTAGCAGCGCTGCCGATGCCGCTATAAGCTGGCTGCTTGAGCAGCCCGAGCTGGAAATACGCAACGGCAGCTTGCAGTGGAGCGATGCGCAACGCAATGCCGCGCCTTTGCTGCTCAAGCAGATACAAGCCAGCTTAAGCAACCGCGGCCGCAACCACGCCTTGCAGGTTCACCTCACCCCGCCCGAAGGCTGGGGGCATGCGCTTACCGTTGCGGCGCAGTGGCAGCACGGCTTGCTGCAAAGCCGTGCCAACTGGCGCGAGTGGGCAGGCCAAGCAAGCGCCGATATGCCTTGGCTAGATGTTTCGCAACTGCGCAGCTATGTGGATTTGGGCAAAGAC
>JAGONG010000029.1:20236-24473 GCA_017993135.1 Allobrachymonas sp. | reverse complement strand
AGCGCCCGCGCAACACGCGCTCCATGTGGGTGGGGTCGTGCGGGGTGAGCATGCTGGCTTGGCGTGGCAAGTAAAAATCCCACAGGCGCGAAATCCAGTAACGCAAGGCCGCTGCACGCGCCATGGCTGGCAGCAACTGGCGCTCTGCCGCAGTTAGCGGGCGCACGGCTTGGTAGGCATCCAGCAGGGCTTGCGCCCGTTGTGGCTCGTGCAGGCCATCAGCGTGGGTTATGGCCCAGTCGTTTAGGCAAACGCACAAGTCAAACAACCACGTATCAACCCCCGCAAAATAAAAATCAAAGCAGCCCGATAGTTTTTCGCCTTCAAATATCGCATTGTCACGAAACAAATCGGCATGCACTGGGCCACGGGGCAAGGCTTGGTATTCGGCGCTGGCGGCGATGTGGTTTTGGTATGCCAGCTCGCTTTGCAGCAATGCGCTTTGGGCGCTATCCAAGTGCGGATAGACCAACGGCGCAGTTTCATTCCACCAAGGCAGGCCGCGCAAGTTGGGCTGCTCGTGCTCAAAGTCTTGCCCTGCCAGATGCATGTGCGCCAGTTGCGTGCCAAGTGCGGCGCAATGCACGGGCTCAGGCTGCAACTGGCTGCTGCCCGGCAACCTATTGACCACAGCCGCTGGCTTGCCGCACAGGGTAAACAGTATGTCGCCCGCGCGGTTTTGCTCGGGCAAAGGCACTGCAATGCCGCGCAAGGCCAAATGGCGCATCAGATACAGATAAAACGGCAACTGCGCGTGGGTTAATCGCTCAAAAAGCGTTAGCACATATTCGCCTTTGCTGGTGCTGGCGAAGTAGTTGGTGTTTTCAATACCGCCTTCAATGCCGCGCAACGCGGTAAGTTCGCCAATATCGAGCTGCGCAAATAACGGACGTGCCGCTTCCAGAGTAACTTCGGTAAATACTGCCATAAATATATTAAATGGTTTTGTGTTTATTGATGCATGATAAACAATACCAGCGCATAAACTGGTTTTATTATTGCTGTTTGCTTTCGTTCCAGTAATGGCTGTCTGGATAAATTCTCTGCCCAAATATGGCTGTGCCTACACGCACAATGGTTGCGCCTTCGGCAATGGCTATTTCCAAATCACCACTCATGCCCATAGAAAGCTCACGCATATCTACATTGGGCAAATTCAGTGCCGTTGCCTGCTGTTGAATGCTTTTTAGCAATTTAAAGCAAGGGCGCACCTTTTCGGCTTCGGCGCTAAACAGGCCAATAGTCATCAAGCCTTTGATGCGGATGGTTTCAAACTGTGCCACCTGCTCTATAAGTGCAATAGCTTGCTCTGGCGCTACGCCAAATTTACTTTCTTCGGCTGATGTATTGACTTGAATAAACACATCCATCGTTTTGTTTTCAGACAACAATCGTTGGTGCAACTTTTCAGCCAAATCTATTCGGTCAACCGATTCAATGCAGGTAACGCCGTATTTTAAAACATCCTTGATTTTGTTGGTTTGCAAATTACCAATAAAATGCTTTTCGTGCGCAATATCTTTTAAGCCTTCAAACTTTTCTTTTACTTCCTGCACCTTGTTTTCACCGATGAGGGTCTGGCCTGCCTGAATGGCAATTTTTATATTTTCAGGACTAACGGTTTTTGTTGCCAACAACAAACGCACTTCAGATGGATTTCTGCCATATTTTATGCAGGCATTTTCAATACGTTCAAGTATGATAGACAAGTTATGCAGGATGGAATTCGACATACAGCAAGAAAGTTTTAAATCAAAATAAATAAAAGCACTACATCAGAACCTGATAACTTTCCAGACACGTTGCCCACCTGAGCCAGCATTGCCAGGCGTGCTGCGCTGCTCGGGCATAATTTCGTAGCTGGGCATTTTATTGGCGGGCTGTACGGTAATGCTTTTGGTTTCACCGCCCACGCGCACTTCTTCAATGGTGTTGCCTGCATCGCTATGGCGAATATGTTCAACTTTCTGGCCAGTGCTGCCTGCAGCCTCTGTTTCTTCAAGAACGGATGGGACAGCCGTCGTGCTTTGGGCGCAAACCGCCTGACTGGTAAAAGCTAATGACAAAGCGGTCACGCAAAAAAAGGTTTTCACAAAAATATGCTCCAGATGGCAGAGGGCTAAAGCAGGCAAAACCGCCTGTTTACACCAGTCTGCACGAATGTAATTGTTTCATTCTAAAGCATCACCCCCGCACTTAAAGGCACAATGCAGCCCATGCCAAACGATATTACAGCCCCCACAGACACCGCCCAGCCCACCTTGCTGCTGATTGACGGCTCCAGCTACCTGTATCGCGCCTACCATGCGGGCGGCGACTGGAGCGTGCCTTTGCCCGATGGCAGCAAGCAACCCACAGGCGCTCTGCGCATCATGATTAACATGATGCAATCGCTCACCAAAGATTACCCCGCCACTTGGGCTGCCTGCGTGTTTGATGCCAAAGGCGAGACCTTTCGCAATGCCATTTACCCGCAATACAAGGCGCAGCGCCCACCCATGCCCGATGATTTGCGCAGCCAGATTGAGCCCATTCACCAAATGGTGCAACTGCTGGGTTTTCCTGTGCTGGCTATCGAAGGCGTTGAGGCCGATGACGTTATCGGCACGCTGGCAAAACTGGCCGCTGCGCAAGGCGTGCGCGTCATCATCTCCAGTGGCGACAAGGATTTGAGCCAACTGGTAGATAGCCACATCACCGTGATAGACACCATGACAGGCAAGCGCCGCGACGAAGCTGGCGTGCTGGCCGAGTTTGGCGTGCCGCCCGCGCTGATGGTGGACTACCAAACACTAGTGGGCGACACCGTAGATAACGTGCCAGGCGTAGAAAAAGTAGGCCCCAAAACCGCCGTGAAATGGCTTACCGAGTACGGCACGCTCGATGGCGTAGTGCAAAACGCAGCCAGCATCAAAGGCGTAGTGGGCGAAAACCTGCGCCGCGCTCTCGACTGGCTGCCCACGGGCAAACAGCTCGTCACCATCAAAACCGACTGCGACTTGCAAGCTCACATCCCCAGCCTGCCCCAACTTGGCGCGCTGCAACTCAACACCCCAAACACCGCCGATTTGCGCGACTTTTATACACGCTACCAGTTCAACAGCCTGCTAAAAAAACTGCCCAATGCTGCCCACCCGAGCGCAACGCCTTCTACAGCGGCATCGCCCACAGCAGCCCAGCACACCACGCCCGACCTGTTTGCCGCACCCGCTGCCACCACACCCGCCACAGCTACCGCCGCCGCAGCCACCCCTGCGCCAACAGCCATACCCCAGCCCCCCGCGCCCGTTGCACAGCACTACAGCACCATTACCACCTGGGCAGAGTTTGATACATGGCTAGCCGCCATCAATGCCGCCGCGCTCACCGCCATCGATACCGAAACCACCTCGCTGCACGCCATGCAAGCGCAGCTCATTGGCATTAGCCTGTGCGTGCAAGCTGGGCATGCGGCATACATTCCGCTCGGGCACGAAGGTGCAGACACCCCCGAGCAACTGCCCTTGCAAGCCGTGCTCGACAAACTGCGCCCTTGGCTCGAAGACGCCAGCAAACCCAAACTGGGCCAGCACATTAAATACGACAGCCACGTCTTTGCCAACCACGGGCTAACCATACGCGGCTACCAGCACGACACCATGCTGCAAAGCTACGTGCTTGAAGCCCACAAACCGCACAGCTTAGAAAGCCTTGCCTTGCGCCATCTGGGGCGCAGCGGCGCCAGCTACGAAAGCATATGCGGCAAAGGCGCACAGCAAATCCCCTTTGCCCATGTAGCCATAGAGCAAGCCAGCACCTACGCCTGCGAAGATGCCGACTTTTGCCTGCAAGTGCATCAGCAGCTTTGGCCGCAACTGGCTGCCAACCCTGCCCTGCAACACATCTACGAGCTGGAAATAGCCAGCAGCGCCGTACTCTTTCAAATCGAGCGCAACGGCGTAGGCATAGACGCACAGCAACTCGCCCGCCAAAGCAACGAGCTGGGCTTGCGCTTGCTGGCACTTGAAAAAACCGCGCACGAGCTTGCAGGGCAAGCCTTCAATCTGGGCAGCCCCAAGCAAATCGGTGAAATCTTCTTTACCAAACTGGGTTTGCCCATCATCAAAAAAACCGCCACAGGCGCACCCAGCACCGATGAAGAAGTGCTTGAAAAACTCGCTGAAGACTTTGCCCTGCCCAAAACCATTCTCGAATACCGCAGTCTGGCAAAACTCAAAAACACCTACACCGACAAACT
>JAGONG010000029.1:6249-20136 GCA_017993135.1 Allobrachymonas sp. | reverse complement strand
CCGCGCCACCCGCATCATCATGCAGGTGCATGACGAACTGGTTTTCGAGCTACCCGAATCCGAAACCGACTGGCTACGCGCCACCATCCCGCAAATCATGGCCAGCGTAGCCCAACTGCGCGTGCCGCTGCTGGCTGAAATCGGCTTTGGCGAAAACTGGGAGAAAGCACACTAGGCACAGCACTGGCACAATACGCGTTTGGCTATTTTCACCAAAGCCGTTGGCAGAGCTTGAACAAGCCCAAACCACAAAAAACCAAAAAAAATCACACCGCAACATCCAAAAAATAAAAAACGCCCTTTTTTTGCATATAATTCTGGTTTCGCCGGTTTAGCTCAGTTGGTAGAGCACCCGCCTTGTAAGCGGTAGGTCGTCAGTTCAAGTCCGACAACCGGCACCAAAATTTCAGGCAATTGCCGAAATAAAAATCCCCGTAAACAGCTCTGTTTCGGGGATTTTTTTTGCCCTTTTACTCCTCACAGCACGCGCTGGCAACATCCCGCACCCTGCAAACAGGCAACGAATACAGCACCAACGCCTGCTTATTCAAATGCTTGCCTAGACCAGCACCAATGCCAATCGGCAGTAATTGCGTAGTACAGTCACAGCTAACTGCCCACAAGCAGCGCAAGCCAAGCGGCAACGTGCCGTATATGCTGCCCTTCGTTACCCTCTTGTTCAACACTTGCTTAACACTTGATTGCCATGACTACTACCCCCGCCACCTTAACCATCACCCGCCCTGACGACTGGCACGCCCACTTGCGCGATGGTGCTGCCCTGCACACCGTAGTGCCGCACACCGCCAGCCAGTTTGCCCGCGCTATTGTCATGCCCAACCTCAAGCAGCCCGTTACCACCACCGAGCAAGCTCTGGCCTACAAGCAGCGCATTGTTGATGCCACGCCAGCAGGCGCACGTTTTACCCCGCTGATGACGCTGTACCTGACCGACAACACCACGCCTGAAGAAGTTGCCCGCGCCAAAGAAGCGGGCATCGTCGCTTTCAAGCTCTACCCCGCAGGCGCCACTACCAACAGCGCCGCTGGCGTAACTGACATACGCCACTGCTACCCCGCCCTGCAAGCCATGCAACGCTTGGGGCTGCTGCTGCTGGTGCATGGCGAAGTCACCGACCCCGCCACCGATATGTTTGACCGCGAAGCCGCCTTTATCGAGCGCGTAATGCAGCCGCTACGCCAAGCCATGCCCGAGCTGAAAATCGTTTTCGAGCACATCACCACCCGCGAAGCCGCCCAATACGTTGCGCAAGCCGACGCATACACCGCTGCCACCATCACCCCGCAGCACCTGCTCTACAACCGCAATGCCTTGTTTGTAGGCGGCATACGCCCCCATTTTTACTGCCTGCCCATTCTCAAACGCGAAACACACAGGCAAGCCCTGCTGCAAGCCGCCACCAGCGGCAACCCACGCATCTTCTTAGGCACAGACAGCGCCCCCCACGCCGCCCACCTCAAAGAAAACGCCTGCGGCTGCGCAGGCTGCTACAGCGCCCCTGCTGCTTTGGCGCTCTATGCGGAGGCGTTTGAATCTGTTGGCGCACTTGATAAATTAGAAGGCTTCGCCAGCCACCACGGCGCAGATTTTTACGGCTTGCCACGCAACACCGAAACCATCACCCTAAGCCGCCAGCCCTGGACATTGCCCGAAAGCTACCCCTTCGCCGATGCCAACATCAAACCCCTACGCGCTGGTGAAACCCTGCAATGGCAGGTGGTATAGGCAAGCTGACTAGAATCCCAAGCCAGACACACGCCCTGCTGGCTTGTGCTGCACTCACCCCGCGCCGCGCCAACGCTTTGTTAAAAACATGGGCATCTCTGTGCTTTTAGCGCGGTTTTTGTTTAAAAAAACGCAACAACCAGTGTTTATGCGGCTTACAGAGCATTTTCGTGCTGTAAGCCGCATGGTAGCTGCTTGCTGGGTTTCGTGGATATTTGGCAAAGTACAAACGCTTGCGTTCGCCTGTTTAAATTTAATTGCTTTACTTCAACCGCTTTAGTTCAACCGCTTAAGCACGGATTCCCCAATCCAATCGCAAGGCAACACAGAAGTTAGCAATGAAAAAACAGGACGCATCAGCAAAAAACAACAACAACCAGTGTTTATGCGGCTTACAGAGCATTTTCGTGCTGCAAGCCGCATGAAAGCTGCTTGTCGTGGTTTAAGCCTTGTAGCGCTGCTATGGCAACCATGCTGCCATAGCTTGTCTACAACCTTGCTGCAACTTTGCTGCAATCTGCCTATACAAACCCATCGCCTTATGCTTGCGATTTAATCGTTTTTTGATAATTACCTGCAAACTCCACGTCATTTTTTGGTAACTATTTATGCCCGCACTCAAAACCCTGTTTATTTTTCTGCTCACCGCTCTGGCCGAAATTGTTGGCTGCTACCTGCCCTACTTGTGGCTTGTGCAAGGCAAAAGCATTTGGCTGCTTGTGCCAGCGGCGTGCAGCTTGGCATTGTTTGCATGGCTGCTCACGCTGCACCCCACTGCCGCAGGCCGCGTGTATGCGGCTTATGGCGGGGTTTATATCTGCACGGCGATTTTTTGGCTATGGGCGGCTGATGGCATCAAACCCAGCGTTTGGGATGTGACTGGCGCAGCGGTGGCTCTGGCAGGCATGTCTATCATCATGTTTGCCCCAAAGGCGGCTTAACGAATCTGCTTAATAAATCTGCATAACAAAGCTAACAACGCAGCGGTGCAACAAAGCCACACCGCGCACCCCCACTTAGCCTACATTTAACCCGCACGCGCCACATCGGGCGTAGCCACTTGCACATCGCCACACTGGGCGCGGTGGCGCAAAGCGTGGTCGATAATGACCAGCGCGAGCAGCGCCTCGGCAATGGGCGCGGCGCGTATGCCCACGCAGGGGTCGTGGCGACCTTTGGTTTGCACGCTCACGGGCTGGCCTTGCAAATTGATGGATTCGCGCTGCGTCATGATGGAGCTGGTGGGCTTAATGGCCAGCGCCACTTCAATATCTTGCCCCGTGCTGATGCCGCCCAGTATGCCGCCCGCATGGTTACTGGCAAAGCCTTGCGGCGTAATCGCGTCACCATGCACGCTGCCGCGCTGCGCTACGCTGGCAAAGCCCGCGCCAATTTCCACGCCTTTTACAGCATTCAGCCCCATCATGGCGTGGGCAATATCGGCATCAAGCCTGTCAAACAAAGGCTCGCCCAAGCCCGTTGGCACGCCACGCGCTACCACGCGCAAACGCGCGCCGCAGCTATCGCCCGCTTGGCGCAAGGCATCCATATAGCCTTCAAGCGGGCTGACATCGGCGCAAGGCGCAAAAAACGGGTTGTTGGGCACATGCTCCCAGCCCTCAAAGGCAATGGGCAGCTCGCCCAATTGCGTCATGCAAGCGGCAAAGGTCGTGCCGTATTTTTCAGCCAGCCATTTTTTGGCTACTGCGCCTGCGGCTACTGTAGGTGCGGTTAGCCGCGCCGATGAGCGCCCGCCGCCGCGCGGGTCGCGTATGCCGTATTTGTGCCAGTAGCTGTAATCAGCGTGCCCTGGGCGAAACGTCTGCAAAATATCGCCATAGTCGTGGCTGCGCTGGTCCGTATTGCGAATCAGCAAGCAAATGGGCGTGCCCGTAGTTTGCCCCTGATACACACCCGAGAGAATCTCTACCTTGTCAGCTTCTTGCCGTTGGGTTACATGGCGGCTGGTACCTGGGCGGCGGCGGTCCAAATCGGGCTGAATGTCTTGCTCCGACAAAGCCACGCCTGGCGGGCAGCCATCAATCACGCAGCCAATGGCCGGCCCGTGCGATTCGCCAAAATTGGTAACAGTAAACAAAGTGCCTAAGGTGTTGCCGCTCATTGTCTGAATTTTGTTGGTTGTTAAGCTGCCATTATCCGATAACGCTACTGCTATCTGCGCCCTTCTCTTTCATCACGCCCTTGCCCCCTTTGCCTTTTTACAAACAAGCCAGGAGAATTGCCCAATGCTATTTCCCTTAGAAAAAGTAAGAAAAGGCTTTTCAGACTTGATTTTTTTCACACTTGGCCGCATAGTATTGGCACGGACATGTTCGCACGCGCCAGTGGTTGCAGCTACAACTGCTGGCATCTTTGGTGATGAGGCATCAAAACCACTCACCAAGGAAAGATGTACCTGCATAACGCCCAGGAGGCACTATGAATCTGACCATCAGCGGACACCACCTTGAAGTCACCCCTGCCATGCGCGAATACGTTCTCACCAAACTTGAGCGCATCAAACGGCATTTTGACCAAGTGGTTGATGTGCGTATGCTTTTGAGCATAGACAATCAAAAAAACAAAGACAAACGCCAACGCGCCGAATGCACGCTTCGCGTCAAAGGCAGCGACATTTATGCCGACAGCAACCAGCCAGATATGTACGCCGCCATTGACGATTTGATGGACAAGCTCAATCGCCAAATAGCCCGCTACAAAGAAAAGCTACAGACCCACCATGTAGACACCCAAAAGCTGGCCATGCAAGCACTGGAAGGGCAATAAAGCGATGCAACGCGGCTGGCCAACCCGCATTCCCTACGTTTGTGGCGGCTAGCCTTCTTAGGCAAATTTCAGGCAGCAAGGCAGCAGGCAACATCTACTTGCACAGCTTTTTCTACAAAGCTTTTCCTGCAAAGATTTTGCCTAAACTTGCAGCCTGCACTGCTGCAGCGGCAAGCGCCAATGAAGTTGCTTACTTGCTGAAAAGAGCCCAAAAAAGCCCGATGCCTCACCGCTTCGGGCTTTTTTGCACCCTGCATTCCAAACTCATTTACTTGGTTTATAGGGTTTGCCCCAATGTAACGCTCAGTTTTGTGCATAATGCTCTATAACAAAATTGCTTTGAGTGTTTATGAATCGTCTTGCTGCCATTTTGCCTGCCACGCAGGTTCTCGTTGATGTTGACATCACCAGTAAAAAACGGGCTTTTGAAGAAGCTGGTTTTTTATTTGAAGAGTTACACAGTCTTAACCGCGCAACCGTCACAGATAGCCTGTTTGCCCGCGAACGCTTGGGCTCCACCAGCTTGGGGCACGGCGTAGCCATTCCACACGGGCGCGTCAAAGGGCTGAAAACACCCATGGCAGCACTCTTTCGGCTAGCGCGCCCAATTGTGTTTGACTCGCCCGACGACCAACCCGTTAGCCTGCTTATCTTCTTGCTCGTACCCGAAGCAGCCACACAAAAACACCTTGAAATTTTGTCAGAAATTGCAGAAATGCTCAGCGACCAAGACCTGCGCCAAAGCATGATGCAAACCAGCGACGCTGCTGCCCTGCACCAAATGGTGCAAGAATGGCATTCAACCCAACAGCCTGAATAAACGCCGTTTGCCCCAACCTGCGCTGGCCTAAGCCAACCTGGCACCTAGCCACAGGCAACAAGCCACTAGCCACTAGCGCAGCATGTGCGAGCTGTTGTTGGGTATTTTTGAAAAAAACCACCATGAAGCACTCTGCAATCAGCGTCGATATTTTGTTTCAGGCCTTTCGCGACACGCTAAGCTGGCAATGGGCAGCGGCTCGCAGCGCCACCAATCGGCAGTTTAACGAAGCGGCTGTGCAGCAAGCGGGCTCTGGCTCCGATTTGGTGGGCTACCTCAACACCATTCAGCCCTATCAGGTGCAAGTGCTAGGCGCAAACGAAATTGCCTATCTCAAAAGCATCAGCCCCTCAGTCATGGAGCGACGCATTGCCGCGCTCATGCCGCCCGTTATCGTTGTAGCTGATGCCCAAAGCCCCTCGGCAGAACTTTTGCATATTGCAGAAACTCTGCAAATCCCCCTGTTTACAACCACCCAACGCGCCGCATTGGTTATTGACATGCTACGCGCCTACCTCTCTCGGCACTTTGCCCAAAATGACTTCGTGCACGGCGTTTTTATGGACATTTTGGGGCTAGGCGTACTGATTACTGGCGAATCTGGCATTGGCAAAAGCGAACTGGGGCTAGAGCTAGTATCGCGCGGCAACGGTCTTGTGGCTGATGATGTGGTTGATTTACTGCGCATCAACCAAGAAAGCATTGAAGGCCGCTGCCCAGAATTGCTGCAAAACCTGCTCGAAGTGCGCGGCATTGGCCTGCTCGACATCCGTGCCATCTTTGGCGAAACTGCCGTGCGCCGCCATATGCGCCTGCGCATGATTGTGCATCTGGTACGCAAAGATACGCTCGATAACGAATACGAACGCATGCCTACCCAGCCGCTTTACCAAGATGTGCTTGGGCTGCCCATCCGCAAAGTCATTATTCAGGTAGTAGCTGGGCGTAACTTGGCTGTGCTGGTAGAAGCTGCTGTGCGCAACTGCATTTTGGAGCTACGCGGCATCAACACGTACGCCGAATTTGAAGCGCGCCAACTCGCAGCCATCCAGCGCGACAGCAGCATAAGCTGCACCAATACCAGCGGCAGTGCCAGCAACTAGCAGCTAGCAACAGCCAAGCGCAAAACACTCAAGCCCGCCCAATGCGCTGAAACAAGCCACCAGGCAAGCGCCCAACTACGCCTTCGAGCTCCAGC
This sequence comes from Allobrachymonas sp., assembly GCA_017993135.1. Taxonomy (GTDB): domain Bacteria; phylum Pseudomonadota; class Gammaproteobacteria; order Burkholderiales; family Burkholderiaceae_C; genus Brachymonas. The sequence continues at coordinate 13,584 of JAGONG010000029.1, read as the reverse complement.
ATCAGCAATGCGGCATGCAACGCTGCCGTATCCAGCGCAGTGCGTTCGAGCAGCAAATCCAAACTGACAGGGTCATGCCCCAATGCTTGTAGCAGCACTTGGTTGTCATCTTGCGCAACACTGCCGCTTGCAATATTCTCGTCTGCATTAACAGTAGCATCTACATCAGCACGGCTTGCCTGTGCATCCTTTGCGCCCAGCGCAGCGAAAGTTGAAGTCGCAGTTGCAGTTGCAGCCTGAAAGTGCTCAGCCGATAAAGCAGCAGCCACCTGCCCTGCTCTGCTCCTGCTAGCTGGCAATACATGCTCAAGCTCCTGCTCAATATCGTGCATAGACTCAACCAGCTTGGCTCCTTGCTTAATCAGCGCATGGCAACCGCGCACCTGCGGCGCGTGGATAGAGCCAGGAATGGCAAACACCTCCCGCCCCTGCTCAATAGCCAGCCGCGCAGTAATAAGCGAGCCAGACTGCAAGGCAGCTTCTACCACCAGCACCCCATGGCTCAAGCCAGCAATAATGCGATTGCGCTGTGGAAAATGGTGCGGTAATGGCGGCGTGCCTAAAGGCTGCTCACTGAGCAACACACCGTGCTGCGCAATGCGGTGCGCCAAATCACGGTTTTGCTTGGGATAAACACGGTCAAGCCCCGTGCCAACTACAGCAATGGTAGCAATTCCCGTAGCCATCGCTGCGGGGGTATTTGCAGCCATGGCGGCTTTGGCAGCATTCGCAGCTTTGCTCTTTGCTGTGCTTGCATCACCAGCCACCGCTTGCACTGCGCCTTCGTGGGCGGCACTATCCACCCCCAAAGCCATGCCAGAAACCACTACCCAGCCCGCAGCCGCCAGCCCTTTGCAAAATTGGTGCGCATTGCTTTGCCCTTGTGGCGTAGGGTTGCGGCTGCCCACCACTGCAATGCAAGGCTGCTCCTGTGCCAGCCAACGCTCAACCTGCCCCATGGCATACAACAGCACGGGCGGGTCGGCCATATTGAGCAGGGATTGCGGGTAATCAGGGCTGCCCAGCACCAGCAAGCGGCGCTGCATGCCAGCAGTAGATTGTTGCAGCCATTGCCAAGTGGCTTCTATCAATGCCTCTGTTTCAGGGCTACATGCCTGCAAAGCAGCCGCTTGCCGCGCTGAAACCACCTGCCGCAAGCTAGCAGTCGATTGCGCCAATACCTGCTGCGGCAAGCCAAATGCCGCAAGCAGGCGGCGTGCAGTATCGCCACCTACGCCAGAAGCCTGTAGCAACTGCAACCACGCGGCAACTTCTTCGCGCTGCATGCCTAACACCGCCGTTTGCTGGCAACGGTTTATTGCACAGATGCGGCTGTGTTATCGAGCGAATCGGGGTTTTCTACCCTGTCGCCAACTTTTACTGGCGACTTGATTTCCAGCACCAGTCCATAAGAAACACGCTCAAACGGGCGGAATATATACAGCAAGCCATTGCGCTCATCGGGCAATTTCACTGCGCTGTTATTGCCGTTGGTTTTATCAACGATTTGCTTGCCTGTGCTGATGAGTGCCAACACATCGCCATGCACAAGACCATCGTTGGTACCTTTATTGATGGTCACAATCTGGTTTTGGCCAACGGCAGAAACGGCATCGCCATAAACCGATGCAACCAAACCATTAACCTCAACCAGCGGCGCGTGCGGCGTGTGGCTATTGAGCTCAATTGGTGGCTCTGGCAGGAGACGGTCGCCAACGCGCACTTCTTCCTTGACATAGACAACGTCAAGCGCAGCAGCTTCATGCACCCCTGCTTTGCCCGCAGCATCAACTTCTTTGGCAATTTCAGAGCGCACCAGCTTGGCGCGTGCAACAAAACGCCCCTCATAGCCCAGCACTTCTTGCGTTGCAGGGTCTTTAATAGGCTTGGCGTTTTGGAAAATACGGTAGTAGTTAGCCTCTTCCGTATCTTGGTATTGCAGTGCTTGCCCATCTTGGCTGCGTGCGTAAATACGGTCGCCTATGCCCAACAGGTTGCGCCCATCTTTGGAGGAAACAATCCAGTGGGCATTTTTCAAAGTAGCCTCATCAACAATCAAAGGCTCTGAAAGGAAAGGCTCAATCAAATGCGGCGCAATGGTTGGAATTGGCTTGTCGCCAAGCGACTCAATGCGCACTTGTGGCTGCAGTTGCACAGTTTCGCCGCCGCTGATGCGTTTGCCCAAACGCAAACGGGCGCGACCGCCAGAAACTTCAAGCCAAAGCATTTGCCCTGGATAAATCAAATGCGGGTTGCGAATCTGCTCCAGATTCATGCCCCAAAGTTCGGGCCAGCGCCATGGGCTTTTCAAAAACTTGCCCGAAACTCCCCACAGCGTATCGCCCCGTTTAACAACGTATTCATTCGGCGCATTGGGTGCTAACGCGCTTATTGGCACGCCGCTGGCAGCCGTTGCGCGAGCAACCTGTTTTTGCTGCGGAGTTACTGGATACTTTTGTGCATGGGCTACGTTTGCAGTAGCAGTAAACGTGACTAAACCAGCAAAAGCCAAAACCTGAGCCAGTGTAGAGCGAGAGAGTTTGTGTTGGTTATTGAAATGCATCATGGCAGTTATATATAGGCTAAAAGACAACAGAAGCAGCATAGCGCACAAAATCTGTCTTGGGCACCATTTTCCTGTTTTTATACGCGGTTAGATGACTTTTTTCAGGTAATTTTGTGCTTTCTGTGCCACGTTTTAGAAAAAGAGGCAAAATACAAATCAAAGGCAGGCGCTTTATCTGCTTCTTGCATCCACCCGCTCATGCGGCTTTTTTATTCTTCCTAATTTCTTCCAAGCATGGCTTTACTTCCTATTCTTGCATATCCCGACCCCAAACTCAGCACCGTTGCCAGCCCTGTTGATAAGGTAGATGACAGCCTTGCCCCGCTGCTGGCCGATATGTTTGAAACCATGTATGCAGCCAATGGCGTGGGGCTTGCCGCCACCCAAATTGATGTGCATCGCCGTATTGTGGTTATTGACGTTTCTGAAGAGCGCAACCAGCCCATGGTGCTTATCAATCCAGAAATTCAATGGTTGAGCGAAGAATTCGTTAAAGGCGATGAAGGCTGCCTGTCTGTGCCTGGAATTTATGATGGCGTAGAACGTGCTGCACGCGTGCGGGCAACGGCGCTTGATGAGCATGGCAATAGCCGCACCATCGAAGCAGAAGGCTTGCTGGCAGTGTGCATCCAGCATGAAGTTGATCACCTCAACGGCAAGCTCTTCGTGCACCACCTCTCTCAGCTCAAGCGCGAGCGCATTAAAAGCAAACTGCTTAAAGAGCAACGTGAAGCGGCACGCGCCAACAAAGAAAAGCAGGCTGGCAAAGTTTAAATCGCGCTTGCAAAAGCTGCTGACGTGTTCGCCATACATAGTTTGCCGTGCCTGGCTTGCCGCAGGTCAATGCGCCAAGCCTGTGCCAAAAGCACCTTGTTAATCACTTTTGCCCAACTTAAACGCCAAACTTGAAAGATACTTGCCCCATGAAAGTCGCTTTTGCTGGCACGCCTGAATTTGCGCAAGCAGCCTTGTTGCAGCTATTGCAGTCTGGCTTTAATGTTCCCTTGGTGCTAACCCAGCCCGACCGCCCTGCAGGGCGCGGTATGCGCTTGCAGGCATCGCCCGTCAAGCAAACTGCACTGGCGCACAACATACCCGTTGAGCAGCCGCGCAGCTTGCGCCTGGAGGGCAAATACCCACAAGAAGCTGCCCAAGCCCAAGCAGCTTTGCACGCCGCACAGCCTGATATTTTGGTCGTAGCCGCCTATGGGCTGCTGCTGCCGCAGTGGGTGCTTGATTTGCCCCGTTTGGGCTGCCTCAACATCCATGCCTCACTGCTCCCACGCTGGCGCGGCGCAGCGCCCATTCACCGCGCCATTGAAGCGGGCGATGCGCACACAGGCATTACGCTGATGCAAATGGACATCGGACTCGACACGGGCGACATACTGCAAATGCAATCCATCCCCATCGCTGCTGATGACACCACCGCCACCTTGCACGACAAACTGGCCACACTCGGCGCTCAAATGCTCGTACAAGCCTTGGCGCAGCTACAAAACAGCACCCTGCCACGCCAGCCCCAGCCAGAGCAAGGCGTTTGCTACGCACACAAAATAGAAAAATCAGAAGCCCAGCTAGATTGGACGCAAACTGCCGCCACCTTGGAGCGCCGCATACGAGCCTTTAACCCGTTTCCTATTGCGCTTACCTACGCCCCTGGCCCTACAGGTAAAGCAGAAGCCATAAAAATCTGGGGCGCATCCTTGTCACCGCTTGCACGCCCAAAGACCGCCCGTGCGGGGCAAGTCATCAGTGTGCTGCAAGGCATTCACATTGCCTGCGGCACAGATTCAGACGGCGGCGTACTGTGCCTGCATACCCTGCAACGCGCTGGCGGCAAACCCATGCCAGCGGCAGACTTCCTGCGCGGCTTTCATCTGCCAGAAGATACTCTGCTGTGTAATAACAGCGCCCCTGCACAATAAAAACCTCTGCAACGTTAAGCACTTTGGCTAATGCTTAACGTGCGCCAAAACCAGTAAGCATGGTTTTAATGGTTTTAAACACAATCAAAATATCCAGCCAGAGCGAGAAATGCTTGATATAGTAAAAGTCATGCTCGATTTTTACTCTTGTATCATCAACACTGGTAACATAACCATGATTAACTTGCGCCCAGCCAGAAATTCCTGGCTTCACGATATTTCTATATCTATAAAACGGAATGATACCTTCGTAATTTTCTACGAATTTTATGTAATCTGCCCGCGGCCCAATCAGGCTCATCTCGCCTTTAATTACATTTAAAAACTGCGGCAATTCATCAATTCTCGTTTTTCTTATAAATTTACCTATCCGCGTAACGCGTGTATCTCCGCATTCTGTTAGTTGATGTTTGTTCTTATCCGTATTTTGCGTCATACTCCTGAATTTATACATCAAAAAAGATTTTCCCTTATAGCCCACGCGCTCCTGATTAAAGAAAACAGAGCCTCCATCATCCATTTTTATACAAATGGCAGCAATAATCATTATTGGTATAACGAATGGCAAGGATATTAAAATAAGAGACACATCCATCAGGTATTTGAAAAGCATATATCTGGATGAAGGCAGCAATGAGCCCAGATTGTTTTCATACATATGGTGAATTTTCACGCGTCCTGTTAAAGATTCTTCAACTTGCCTGATGTTGTAAACAGGAATGTGCTGTAGCGAACAATATGCCAAAAACCTTTGCCATTCTTCTCCTAATTGAGGCGAGTGTAAATCTGCCACAATTGCTGTAATGTTATCTTCGGCTTCAGGCAATTCTGGCCGCTCAAGCTGCACCCATTCAACGCCTGTTATTTTATCAACACCTGCTGTTCTGCCTAGTGCGATAAATGCCATTTTCAAGCAAGATGCTTTTCTTATAAAAACAAGATTGAGCAAAAGAATAATTTGAACTAGCGTAAATGAAATAGTCAAATACACAATAGAATATTCCAGCCTGAAAAATAGCAACACAGCACCCAGCAGCAGATACCATATACCAGAAATAGACAGACCATAAAGCAAAGAGCTGTTACCAGGAAACTGCTCCATGCGCTGCATGCTTAGCATGCTGGCAAAAAACACCAAGGAAGAAAAGAAAAAGCTATTCCAATGCGGAGTAAACGCCACCAACGGAAACCATTGAGCATGTGGCAGCAGCAAAGCAGGCAGAACGCAAGCAAGCAGCAAGCCACATAGCAGCCTCACCCAAAAATGTAAAAATAAGTTTTTCATGCTTTATTAATATCTGATTGTTTTGAGCAATTTGTTTGGTACTCTATTGTTTTGCCCATTAGAACTGAGCAATTTTATAACAATATATTCACCAAAATATTACGGTTGAAAATTTAAAAAACCACATTTCAAGCAGTATTGCTTTGTGCAGTTTTACATGCTTTTTTGCAGTTGCACGCCAAACTAGCGCAACAATCTTGCGCACCAACGCTCTGGTCAAGCTGCTGCTGGCACAATTGGCGCTTTACGCGTCTTATCTGCCTAACTTTTGTGAACAACCCTGCTCCCAGCCAGCCTCCTGCTACCAAGCCACTTTCGCCCATGCAAAAAGCCCTACGCAAGTTTGGCTTGGTGCGGGCGATGGATTTTGCGCTGCATGTGCCTTTGCGCTACGAAGACGAAACCCGCATTATCAAGCTAAGCGATGCCGCATCAAGCATAGGTGCGGGGGGCAGCGTGCAGATTGAAGGCACGGTCACAGCTTGCGAGGTGTCGTATCGCCCGCGCCGCCAGTTGCTCGTCAGCGTGGATGATGGCAGTGGTGTTTGCACTGCGCGATTTTTCAACTTCTACCCCAGCCAAATTAAAGCGCTGGCAGTGGGTAACAAGGTGCTGCTGCGCGGCGAATTGAAATCGGGCTATATGGGCAGCACCATGCTGCACCCCGCATTCAAAGCTGCAGGACAAAGCCTGCCCGACGTGCTTACGCCCGTTTACCCCACATCGGGCAACTTGCCGCAAGCGTATCTGCGCCGCGCCGTGCAAAGCGGGCTGGAGCGCGCCCGCGCCGCTGGCTTGCTTACTGAAACACTGCCTGCCGCTGCCTTGCAAGACTTGCACAACACCCTGCGCCAACCACCTTGGCCGCTGGCACAAGCCTTGCACTACCTGCACCACCCTACGCCCGATGTATCTATTGCTGCGCTAGAAGACCGAAGCCACCCCGCTTGGTTGCGCCTGAAAGCCGAGGAACTTTTAGCGCAGCAGCTCTCGCAAGCGCAGGCGCGGCAAGAGCGCGAGCATATGCACGCCCCTGCCCTGCCCACCCGCACGGGCGGCTTGCACGAGCAGTTACTGGCAACGTTGCCTTTTCACCTGACTACCGCCCAGCGCCGCGTATCCCACGAAATTGCAGCCGATTTGGCGCGCCCAGTGCCCATGCACCGCCTGCTGCAAGGCGATGTGGGCTCGGGCAAAACCGTAGTGGCTGCGCTGGCAGCAGCCATTTGCATAAGTGCTGGCTGGCAATGTGCGCTTATGGCGCCAACCGAAATACTGGCCACGCAGCACTTTCAAAAGCTGCTCGACTGGCTCACCCCGCTTGGCATAGGCGTGGCATGGCTCACAGGCAGCCAAAAAACCAAAGAGCGCCGCGAAATGCTCGCGCGCATTGCCAGCGGCGAAGCGCAACTGGTGGTAGGCACGCATGCCGTTATTCAAGACAAAGTGCAGTTTCACAATTTGGCGCTCGCCATCATTGATGAGCAACACCGCTTTGGCGTGCAGCAGCGGCTGGCTTTGCGGCAAAAAATGCAAGCCCAAAGCAGTGCAAACGG
>JAGONG010000029.1:0-6149 GCA_017993135.1 Allobrachymonas sp. | reverse complement strand
CACGCCGAACGCTTTGGCCTAAGCCAATTGCACCAATTGCGCGGCCGCGTCGGGCGTGGCACGGCAGCCAGCGTGTGCGTGCTGCTCTACGCCACTGGCGACTCAGGCCGCGTCAGCGACACCGCCCGCGCCCGCCTGCAAGCCATGGCACAAACCAACGACGGCTTCGAAATAGCCCGCCAAGACCTGCAAATACGCGGCCCAGGCGAGCTGCTCGGCGCACGCCAAAGCGGCAGCCCCCTGCTGCGCTTTACCGATTTGGAAGCAGACAGCCACCTGCTCGACTGGGCGCGCACATGGGCACCCACCATGCTGCAACAGCACCCGCAACTGGCACAGCGCCACCTCGAACGCTGGCTGGGCAGCAAAGCCGAATTTTTAAAAGCATAAGCCCCAAAAATGCACACACCACACCACACCGCTGCACTGCACTGCGCCAAGCCCAAGCACAGTGCCAACCCCCCAGCGCTACTTTTGCGCAGACGGCAATCGTTCAACCTCAGCAACATCCAAGCCAACCGCTAGAAAAATAGCGAGCAACCCACAGCAAGCGGCTGCTTTACCCAAAAGATAAAACCCGAGCAAGCAGCATTCATGCGCCTTGCGGCACGAAAACGCCCTGTAGGGCGCATAAATACTGGTTGTGGCATTTTTACACTGCCTGAAACATCAACAAGCCAAACCAGCAACAAACCCAACCAGAAGCCTCAGTAGCAATCTAAGCAGCAACCTTTTGCAGCAGTATTTTTCATCTTCTCTGCCCTTGCCAACGCGTATTTTCGAGTTGGCCGCAATGCCAAGCCAGCTAAAGCAACACAAAACGCACACAAAACACAGCAAAAACGCCCTTGAGCACCGCTTTCCTGCAGCCCCAAGCCAACCAGCAGATTGGAACGGGTAAAATGCCTTTTTTAACAGCCCTCCTCTTGTCCTATGTCCGCCTGGGTATTGCCCGACCACATTGCCGATGTTTTGCCTCTTGAGGCGCGGCTGATTGAAGATTTGCGCCGCGAGCTTCTCGACACTGCACGCAGCTACGGCTACGAGCTGGTTATTCCGCCGCTGGTTGAACACATCGAATCCCTGCTCACAGGCTCAGGCGAAGACCTTGACCTGCAAACCTTCAAGCTCATCGACCAGCTCTCGGGCCGCATGCTCGGCATACGCGCCGACACCACCCAGCAAACCGCCCGCATAGATGCCCACTTGCTCAACCGCCAAGGCGTATCGCGCCTGTGCTACTGCGGCCCAGTGCTGCACACCCGCCCCCAACAAGCGGGCAGCAGCCGCGAACCGCTGCAATTTGGTGCCGAGCTCTATGGCTGCAACCACTTGGCAGCCGATACCGAAATCGTGCTCTTGGCGCTAGACATCTTGCAAGCCACAGGCATCACACACCAGCAGCCGCTGGTACTGGACTTGGCTGATGCCCGCATCGTGCCTGCCCTGCTTGAGCAAGCCCCAGACTGCGCCGTAAACGTACACCATTTGCAGCAAGCCCTCATCACCAAAAATGCCGAAGCCTTAAGCGCCGCCAGCCGTACCCTGCCCGCTGCCGTGCAAGCCGCCCTGCAAGCCTTGCCCAGTCTGTATGGCAGCAGCAATGTGCTAGAGCAAGCGCGGCACACCCTGCCCGCCCTGCCTGCCATCACACAGGCACTCGATGAGCTGGGCGCACTATCGGCACAAGTCCACGAAGTTTGCCCCGATGTACGCATCCAGTTTGACTTGGCAGACTCGCTTGGCTACTCGTACTACAGCGGCATGCGCTTTGCCATCTATGTGCAAAGCAGTTGCAGCGCATTGGTGCGCGGTGGCCGCTATGATGAAGTAGGCGCAGCTTTTGGCCGCACCCGCCCTGCCGTAGGCTTTGGGCTAGACGTAAAAGCACTGGCCGCACACACCGCACCGCGCCCCTTGCGTGCTGCCATTCGTGCGCCCTGGCACCCGTCAGCCGCATGGCAACAAGCCGTGCATGCCCTGCGCCAGTCGGGGCAAACCGTGCTGGTAACGCTGCCCGGGCAAGAACACGTTCCTGATGCGTTTTTATGCGACCGTACACTGGTTGAAAACAACGGCCAATGGCTGCTGCAAAAAACCGCATAAGTCACCATCACGCACCATCTGGCAACATTCACCAACATCTACCAACATTCCCCTTTTTATTTTTACAAGGAAGTATTGCTATGAACAACAATCTGGTCACGCCCACCACACCTTGCAGCAAGCCTGGTCGTAACGTCGTAGTGGTAGGCACCCAGTGGGGCGATGAAGGCAAAGGCAAGCTCGTTGATTGGCTTACCGAAAGCGCCAGCGGCGTAGTGCGCTTTCACGGCGGCCACAATGCCGGCCACACACTGGTCATCAACGGCGTAAAAACCGCGCTGCACCTCATCCCCAGCGGCATCATGCGCCCTGAAGCCACCTGCTACATTGGCAACGGCGTAGTGCTCTCCATCAGCAAACTGCTCGAAGAAATTGCAGGGCTTGAGAAAATCGGCGTTGACGTGCGCTCGCGCCTGCGCATCAGCGAAGCCTGCCCACTCATCTTGCCACTGCACGCTGCCCTTGACATGGCCAGCGAAGCCGCCCGCGCACGCAACGGGCAAGAAAAAATCGGCACCACAGGCCGCGGCATTGGCCCCGCTTACGAAGACAAAGTAGCACGCCGCGCCTTGCGTGCGCAAGATTTGCGCTTTCCCGAGCGATTTGCAGCCAAACTGCGCGAACTGGTCAATTACTACAACCACCTGCTTGGCCAATGGTTGCAAGCCGAGCAAACCGATTTTGGCGCGGCACTTGCCCCCTACGTGCAAGGCGGCCAGTTGCAATTTGATGCCATCTACGCCGAAGCCATGCAACAAGCCGAAATCATCCGCCCCATGCTGGCCGATGTTTCGCGCGAACTTAACGACGCACACCGCGCAGGCGAAAATCTGCTGTTTGAAGGCGCACAAGGCACACTGCTTGATATTGACCACGGCACTTACCCCTTTGTCACCTCCAGCAATTGCGTAGCGGGCAACGCCGCAGCAGGCGCTGGCGTGGGCCCAGGCATGTTGCACTATGTGCTGGGCATTACCAAAGCCTACTGCACCCGCGTAGGCAGCGGCCCCTTCCCCACCGAGCTAGACTGGCAAACCGAAGGCACCCCGGGCTGGCACATGGCCACCGTTGGCGCAGAAAAAGGCGTTACCACAGGCCGCAGCCGCCGTTGTGGCTGGTTTGACGCAGCCCTGCTCAAACGCAGCGCACAAGTCAATGGGCTTACAGGCCTGTGCATCACCAAGCTCGACGTGCTTGACGGCTTAAAAGAACTCAAGCTGTGCACGGGCTACGTGCTTGATGGGCAAGCTATCGACATCTTGCCCATGGGCGCTGATGAAATCGCCCGCTGCACCCCCGTTTACGAAACCATGCCCGGCTGGAGCGAGGCCACCGTTGGCACCACCGACTACGCCAAACTGCCGCAAGCAGCCAAAAACTACCTGCAACGCATTGAACAAGTCACAGGCGTGCCAATTCACGTTATTTCAACCAGCCCTGACCGCGACCACACCATCATGCTGCAACACCCATTTGCAGCCTGAACTTTTCATCACCCAACGGAGCACACACCATGCTGACAGAAGACGGCAAGCACTTATACATCAGCCACGACGACTACCATCGTCTCATTGAACAACTCGCCCTGATGATTCACAAATCGGGCTGGGAGTTTGACACCATCCTGTGTCTGGCGCGGGGCGGCATGCGCCCTGGCGATGTTTTAAGCCGCATCTTTGATGTGCCGCTTGCCATCATGTCCACCAGCTCCTACCGCGATGACAACGGCACCAAGCAAGGCCACCTTGATTTAGCCCACTACATCACCACCCCAAAAGGGCAAATCGCTGGTCGTCTGCTACTGGTTGATGACTTGGCAGACTCGGGCAAAACCCTGCACTCCGTCATGGAAACACTGCGCGCCAAATACCCCAGCATTACAGACATGCGCAGCGCCGTACTCTGGACCAAAGGCGTATCCACCTTTGCCCCTGACTACACCGTACAAAACCTGCCAACCAGCCCGTGGATACACCAGCCGTTCGAGCTTTACGACAGCATGCGTCCGCACGACATTGAAGCGCGGCACGCCACATAAAGCCAGCCTGCACAGCTATGGCAATAGCAATAGCACGCCCCCGAACTGAAACCATCTTTCCCCCAAGTAACCTCCCAGCAACCCCAATCATGCCCCAAACCCTGCACCCAAGCACAGAGCTCATCCACCACCCCTACCAGCCCCCTGCTGGCTTTAGCGCGCCACAGCCCGCAGTACACAAAGCATCTAGCATTTTCCTGCCCAGCATGGCAGCCGCACGCCAGCGCAGCTCTATCGACAAAACAAGCTACACCTACGGCACGCACGGCACGCCCACCACATTCACGCTAGAGCAGCGCCTGTGCACACTCGAAGGCGGCACACACTGCCTGCTGCTTCCAAGCGGCCTGGCATCCATTGCCTGCATCAACATGGCTTTGCTTGAGCCAGGCGACGAAGTGCTGCTACCCGATAACGTTTACGGCCCCAACAAAACACTGGCCGAAGCTGAACTCAAACGCTGGGGCATCAGCCACCAGTACTACAACCCCACCAGCACAGCCGACCTTGCAGCCAAAATCAGCCCCGCAACCAAGCTGGTATGGCTTGAAGCGGCAGGCTCGCTCACGCTGGAGTTTCCCGACCTGCCCGCCATGGTGCAACTCTGCCGCCAGCGCGGCATCCTCACCGCGCTCGACAACACCTGGGGCGCGGGCTTGGCCTACCGCCCCTTTGACCTGCTACGCACAGGCAACCCTGCCACCGCACTAGGCGTAGACATCACCGCCCACGCCCTAACCAAATACCCCAACGGCGCAGCCAACGTGCTCATGGGCAGCATCATCACCCGCGATGAGGCACTCTACGAGCAACTGGCTCTGTGCCACATGCGCATGGGCTTTTGCGTAGGCATTAACGACGTAGAAACCATCCTGCAAAATCTGCCCAGCATAGCCTTGCGCTACGCCGCCTCCGACCGCAACGCCCGCGCCGTTGCACAATGGTGCGCGCAGCAAAAACAATTCATCCAAGTGCTGCACCCTGCCCTGCCCACATCGCCTGGGCACGCCCACTGGCAAGCCCTGTGCTGCACCGCCGAGCAGCCCCAAGGCGCTGCTGCAGGCATCGTCAGCGTCATCTTCGATGACCGCTACACACAAGCACAAATCGACACCTTCTGCGAAAGCCTGCGCCTATTCAAGCTAGGCTATAGCTGGGCTGGCCCGGTCAGCTTGGTAATGGCTTACGACTTGAACCAATCGCGCAACGGCTGGCCCGAGCACCTGCAGCGCGGCAAGCTGGTGCGCCTGTGTACTGGCCTTGAAAATGCAGACGATTTGATAGCCGACTTGCAACAAGCTCTGGCAGCCTTGCCTGCATAAAATCAGCGCACACATGCGCCAAGGGCAACTGCGCTTTTTTATGCAAATTTAGAATAAATCTGCGCCGCCCCAGCTACTGCCTTAGCTGCTGCCTAGCTACTGCCCCAGTCTTGCCAATAAAGAAGACTGGGGCTTTTTTGTGCGCAAACTTTTGTGCAGCAAACAAGCAAGCCCAAAACTGGCTTTGGGCTTTGGGCTTTAGCCAACGCATATGCCGCAAGCGCAACTGCACTGCGCTTGGCAAAACCCCACTCAAGGAGCCAATCTGTTGCCCTGCAACAGCACGGGCACATTTTCTCCCTGTGCGATATGCAGCACACGTTGCGGGTAAGGAATGTCGATATTGTGTTGCGCCATTGAGCGCAATACATGCTTGCATATTTCCGAGCGCAAAGAAATCGTGCCTATTTCAGGGTCGGCAATCCAAAAACCAAGGCTAAAGTCCAGCCCGTCAGCGCCAAAATTTCGCAAACCAGCCACAGGGCCTGGCGCGCGCAAAACACGCTCCTGGCTCAATGCTGCCTCAACCAGCAAACTTTGCACCAAGTCCACATCGCTGCCATAGCCTACCGTAATAGACACCGTCTGCCAGACCTGCGAATCAGACAAAGAACTGTTTTCCACACGCTGATTTACCAGCATGTCGTTGGGCAAAATGGCTTCCACACCAGTCAAATCACGAA
>JAGONG010000028.1 GCA_017993135.1 Allobrachymonas sp. | reverse complement strand
ATTCAACGCTTGCAGCCGCTGCGGTGTGCCTACGTCGGTCCAGCGGCCTTGGTAAAGGCTGCCTGTTACGCGGCCTGCTTGTATGGCGGCGCGTAGTACGGGGGCGAGGGGGGCGGCTGTGCCTTGCGGGTTGCCTGCTGGTATGGGGCACCAGGGCGCGGTGAATAGCTCGCGGCGCATGAGGGCGATGGTGCTGTAGGTGTAGCGCGGCAAGCTGGTGTTGGCTGCTGTGTGGTTGTGTAAAGTGCCCCAGTTGCTACTCTGGGCCGCATTTGGGCTGGCTACGCTTGGGCTGGCGGTGGCTTGGGTTTGGGCGGGTGGCTCGGGCAGGGCGAGGGCGAAGTCGCCTTGGGGGTTGTGCGCGGGGTTGGGTACGAGCCAGAGGTGCGCGAGTGCGCTGCTGGCAGCGAAGCGCTCAAGGTCGGCGCGGGTAAAGGCAAAGTCGGGGGCGTATACGTCGCCCGCGGCGAGCCAAAAGATGTCTGCCAGTTGGGGCAAGGCGCGGGCTATGCCGCCAGCGGTTTCGAGTGCGCCGCCAAAGTCGAGTTCTTCGCGTGAGTAGCTGATGTGTGTGGTGCTGGTTGGCGCGGTGCTGCTTTGTGTGGCGCTTGCTGTGCTGGCAGTGTTGTGCGGATACTGCGCTCCAAAGTGCGCTGGCAATTGCTCGCCGAGCCAGCCTGTGTTGATGAGCAGGTGGCGCACGCCTTGCGCTGCCAAGGCGCGTATGTGCCATTCAAGCAAAGGCTTGCCATGCACGGCAAGCAGTGGCTTGGGGGTGTGGTCGGTTAGCGGGCGCATGCGGCTGCCACGGCCTGCGGCTAGCAGCATGGCTTGCGCGGGTGGGTGGGGTGGTTGGCTTATTGGCATGGAAGCAAGGGTGGCAAGTATGATGGGCTGGCAAGTGGCTGTCTGGCGGCGGTTTGCTGGCGGCTTATTGGGTTTTGCTGGCTATGGCGTAAGCCAAGCTGTATTTGGCGCAGTGGGCAATTGTAGGCGGCTTGGTTTTGTTTGTGCGTGCGCTGGCTGTGTTGGCTATGTTGGCTGTAGGCAAGCTGTTTCGTGCCTGCTGCCACTTGTTTGAAGGCTTGTGTTATCTAGTTTGGCAGGGCTGGGTTGGCAGGCATTTAACGCCTTTGCGTGTAGCGCGGCTAAACCCATCTAAAATGCCAAGGTTATTTTTTCTTAATTTCTTCCCCCTATACCGCTTGGAGCGACTATGACAACTGCTACCCCCTCAACCATGGCCAATGCAATTCGCGCACTGGCTATGGATGCTGTTCAGAAAGCCAACTCGGGCCATCCTGGAGCTCCTATGGGCATGGCTGAAATGGCCGTAGCCCTGTGGAGCCGCCATTTGCGCCACAATCCTGCAGACCCACAATGGTATGACCGCGATCGTTTTGTGCTGAGCAACGGCCACGGCTCCATGTTGCTGTACGCGCTGCTGCATTTGACTGGCTATGACTTGCCAATGAGCGAGCTGCAAAACTTCCGCCAATTGCACAGCAAAACCGCTGGCCACCCCGAAGTGGGCATTACCCCGGGCGTAGAAACTACCACTGGCCCGCTGGGGCAAGGTATTAGTAATGCGGTTGGCATGGCGCTGGCAGAAAAACTGCTGGCTGCTGAGTTCAACCGCCCCAAGATGGAAATGTTCAACCACCACACTTATGTATTTATGGGCGACGGCTGCCTGATGGAAGGTATCAGCCATGAAGCCTGCGCCCTGGCAGGCGCATGGAAGCTCAACAAGCTTATTGCCCTGTATGACGATAACGGCATCAGCATTGACGGGCAAGTTCCGCCCTGGTTTGGCGATGACACTGCCAAACGCTTTGAAGCCTACCAGTGGAACGTGATTGGCCCCATCGACGGGCACGATATTGATGCAGTAGATGCCGCCATTACCAAGGCCAAAAAGTCTGCCACCAAGCCCACACTCATCATCTGCAAGACCCACATCGGCAAAGGCAGCCCCAACCGTGTAGATACGGCAAAAGCGCATGGCGAGCCACTGGGCGAAGAAGAAATCGCGCTGGCACGCAAAGCCATGAAATGGCCGCACGCTCCGTTTGAAATCCCCGAAGAAGTCTACGCAGCCTGGAACGCACTCGGCAAGGGCGCCAAACTGCAAGCGCAATGGCAAGAAAAATTCACCGAATACATTGCCGAATACCCGCTGCTGGCCACCGAAGTCAAACGCCGCATGGCAGGCGAACCCAGCAAAATGTTCAGGCAGCTTGATGTCAGCATGCCGCGCGTATACCAGTCGCAGGCGCAAACCGTAGCCACCCGCAAAGCCAGCCAAATTGCACTTGAAACCCTCACCGCCAACATGCCCGAGCTGCTGGGCGGCAGCGCCGACCTGACTGGCTCGAACCTGACCCAGACAGAAAACACCCCGTCACTGCGCTTTAATGACGACGGCTCGGTTGTGCGCTATGACGACGGCTCGGTTTTCATTGCCAACGAAAGACAAGCCCCGCGCCTTGGCAAAATTGGCCGCCACATCAACTACGGCGTGCGCGAGTTTGGCATGGCCGCCATCATGAACGGCATCGCGCTGCATGGAGGTTTTACTCCTTACGGGGGCACTTTCCTTACCTTTAGCGACTACAGCCGCAACGCCATCCGCATGGCTGCGCTCATGAAACTGCGCGTCGTACACGTCTTTACGCACGACAGCATTGGCTTGGGCGAAGACGGCCCCACGCACCAAAGCGTTGAGCACGCTGCCAGCCTGCGCTTGATTCCAGGGCTGGACGTATGGCGCCCCTGCGACACAGTAGAGGCAGCAGCCGCTTGGTCCGTAGCTCTGCAAGGCGACAAGCGCCCCAGCGCTTTGCTGCTAAGCCGCCAAAATCTGCCCTACCTGAAAAAAGATGACACCAGTCTGGTAGCCAAAGGCGGCTATGTGCTGGCCGAGCCCGAGCGCGTAGAAATGTTTGAGGCGCAAGCCGTCATCATCGCTACAGGCAGCGAGGTGCATTTGGCCATGAAGGCGCAAGAACTGCTGGCACAGCGCGGCATTGGCGTGCGTGTGGTTTCCATGCCATCAACCACCGTGTTCGACCGCCAAAGCGCCAGCTACAAACTCAGCGTGCTGCCCGCCGAACTGCCCCGCATCGCCGTGGAAATGGGCGTAAGCGACTACTGGTGGAAATACGGCTGCGCGGCAGTTGTGGGCATTGACACCTTTGGCGAGTCAGCCCCAGCGCCCGTACTGTTCAAGCACTTCGGCTTTACACCCGAAAACATTGCCGACACCGTGCAAGCCGTGCTGGCAGACTAATCTGCCCGCAAACCTGCCTGGCACGCCCCTTGCGCTAAAAAAAGCAAGCGCGGCGTGCCAAACACGGGCAGGCAATATCGGCATAGCCCTTGCGGAGTTTGCAAGCCGTTGCAAGTGCAAGCGCTGGCAATATCCTAAAATCAAGCCTGCCGCCCTCCACATTTGGCAGCGGCAGCCACCTTTTGTTTTACCCCTGCGCCACACCCCAACAAGGGTGTGTGCCTATTTCTATTGCATGCACCCGACACACGCATCTTTTCCCAAAATAACAACCAACAGGCTGCTACTGCGCCCGCTGCGCCGCTCTGACGCAGCAGCCATTTGGGACATGCACCAAGACATAGATGCCATGCGCTGGTATGGCAGCAACCCCGTTGCCTCGCTGGCAGATGCGCGCGCGCTCATTCGCAACTACCGCGCCCTGCACCCCGCAGGCAGCACGGCGTACAAAGCGCTGCGCAGGATGTTTGCCAATACGGCTGCGGGGCATGGCAGCGGCTTGCGCTGGGCGTTGCAGCGCCGTGCTGACGGGCAGTATTTGGGAAGCTGCGGCTTTATCAACTACTCTGCTGTTTGGCACAGATGCTCGCTCGGCTATGAGCTCACGCGCCACGCCTGGGGGCAAGGCTATATGCAAGAAGCACTCGAAGGCATTTTGGATTGGAGCTTTCAGCAGCAAGCGCCGCTTAATCGCGTAGAAGCCCTGATTCACCAAGACAACGCGCCCTCCATCCGCTTGGCTGGCAAGCTGGGCTTTCAGCGCGAAGGGCGCATGCGCTCGGTTGCATTTTGGGACAACAAATACCACGATATGGACATCTACACCCTGTTTAAAAACGACTTTCAAAACCGCTGATACCATGTGTAAACGCACGTCTGGCAGCAGGGCAGACAGGTATCGATTGGGTTGGAAACATTTTTTTGGCTTTTTATTTACTTCAGGAGAATCCACATGGCAATCAAGGTAGGTATTAACGGTTTTGGTCGCATTGGCCGCTGCGTATTTCGTGCGGCAGTGCAAAACTTTGCCGATGACATTGAAATCGTCGGCATCAACGATTTGCTCGAACCCGACTATCTGGCCTATATGCTGCGCTACGACAGCGTACACGGCCGCTTCAAAGGCGATATCGCCGTAGATGGCAACAATCTGGTCATTAACGGCAAGAAAATCCGCCTCACCGCCGAGCGCGACCCCGCCAACCTGAAATGGAACGAAGTCGATGCCGACGTGGTGATTGAATCCACAGGCCTGTTTCTCACCAAAGAATTGGCGCAAAAGCACATCGATGCAGGCGCGAAAAAAGTCATCATGTCAGCCCCCAGCAAAGACGACACACCCATGTTCGTTTTTGGCGTGAACTGCGCCAGCTACGCGGGTCAAGCCATCATCAGCAACGCAAGCTGCACCACCAACTGCCTGGCACCGCTGGCCAAAGTCATTAACGACAAATGGGGCATCAAACGCGGCCTGATGACTACCGTGCATGCCGCCACTGCCACCCAAAAAACCGTTGATGGCCCCAGCAACAAAGACTGGCGCGGCGGCCGTGGCATTCTGGAGAACATCATCCCCAGCAGCACAGGCGCAGCCAAAGCCGCTGGCGTGGTGTTGCCAGCACTCAAAGGCAAGCTCACAGGCATGTCTTTCCGCGTGCCAACGTCTGACGTGTCGGTGGTCGATTTAACCGTAGAGCTGGAAAAACCCGCCTCTTACGCCGACATTTGCGCCGAAGTCAAAGCACAAAGCCAAGGCGCACTCAAAGGCGTGCTCGGCTACACCGAAGACAAAGTGGTAGCTACAGATTTCCGTGGCGAAACCTGCACCAGCGTTTTTGATGCCGAAGCAGGCATTGCGCTCGATTCCACCTTCGTTAAACTGGTAAGCTGGTACGACAACGAATGGGGCTACTCCAACAAATGCCTGGAGATGGTTCGCGTCGTTGCCAAAAAATAACGGCTTAATAACGGCTTGTTAATGCCTTCAAGCTGTGCAGAGCGCACTTTTCGCCCTGCACAGCTACCCTGCTTGGCGGGCGCGTGTGCAGTACCTGCCACGCCCCGCTTTTTTATTCTGGCAGCCGCTAGTGCGGCACTACTTTAACTCGGTATCTCGTTTATGGCCAGCAAACCACCCAGCAGCACCAGCAATAACGCCAGCAGCGCCTACGGCGAAGAATCCATCCGCATCTTGAAAGGGCTTGAGCCCGTCAAGCAGCGCCCTGGCATGTACACGCGCACCGACACGCCGCTGCACATCATCCAGGAAGTGATAGACAACGCCGCCGATGAAGCACTCGCTGGCTACGGCAAAAAAATCAAAGTCACGCTGCACACCGACGGCTCAATCAGCGTAGAAGACGACGGGCGCGGCATACCCTTTGGCATGCACCCGCAAGAAAACGCGCCCGTGCTGGAACTGGTTTTCAGCCGCCTGCATGCGGGCGGCAAGTTTGACAAAGGGCAAGGCGGCGCATACAACTTCTCAGGTGGTCTGCACGGCGTAGGCGTAAGCGTCACCAACGCCTTGTCTAGCCGCATGGAAGTCACCAGCCACCGCGAAGGCCAAAGCGCCCGCATCGTATTTGCCCACGGCGACGTAATTGAGCCCCTTGCCCTGCGCCCCTTGGCCGCAGGCGAGCGCAAACAAGGCACAACCGTACGCGCCTGGCCCGAGGCCAAATATTTTGAGAGCAGCCAACTGCCTTGGGCTGAACTGGTGCACCTGCTACGCAGCAAAGCCGTGCTTATGGCAGGGGTGAGCGTGACGCTACTCAATGAAAAAACCAAAGAGCAG
The DNA here is from genome assembly GCA_017993135.1 of Allobrachymonas sp. Classification (GTDB taxonomy): domain Bacteria; phylum Pseudomonadota; class Gammaproteobacteria; order Burkholderiales; family Burkholderiaceae_C; genus Brachymonas. Next base: position 18,684 of record JAGONG010000028.1, on the reverse strand, counting down.
CTCCAGTGGCAATACAAAGGCGGCCTGCGCGACTACCTGCTGCAAACCCTAAACGCCGACCCCGTCATTCCCCCTTTTGAAGGCGAGCATTACAGCAAGAACAACGACCAATTCGCCGATGGCGAAGGCGCTGCATGGTGCGTGGCGTTTACCGAAGAAGGCGCACCCATGCGCGAAAGCTATGTAAACCTCATCCCCACCACCGCTGGCGGCACGCACGACAGCGGCCTGCGTGAAGGGCTGTTTACCGCCGTTAAAAACTTTATCGACCTGCACGCGCTACTGCCCAAAGGCGTAAAACTCATGCCTGAAGACGTATTCGCCCGTGCCAATTTCGTGCTCTCGGCCAAAGTGCTCGACCCGCAATTTCAAGGCCAAATCAAAGAAAAACTCAACTCGCGCGATGCCTTAAAGCTGGTAAGCCAATGCGTGCGCCCCGCGCTTGAGCTATGGCTTAACGACAATGTTGAACACGGCAAAAAACTGGCTGAACTCGCCATCAAAGCCGCACAAAGCCGCCAACGCGCAGGGCAAAAAATAGAAAAGCGCAAAGGCAGCGGCGTAGCCGTACTGCCAGGCAAACTCACCGACTGCGAAAGCCGCGACATCAGCATCAATGAAATGTTTTTAGTCGAAGGCGACAGCGCAGGCGGCAGCGCCAAAATGGGGCGCAACAAAGAAACCCAAGCCGTGCTGCCCCTGCGCGGCAAGGTACTCAACACCTTCGAAGTAGAGCGCGATTTGCTCTTCAAAAACGCCGAAATCCACGATATTTCAGTAGCCACAGGCATAGACCCGCACGGCCCCGACGACAGCCCCGACATGAGCGGCCTGCGCTACGGCAAAATCTGCATCCTGAGCGATGCCGACGTAGACGGCTCACACATCCAAGTGCTGCTGCTCACCCTATTTTTCCGCCACTTCCCCAAACTCATAGAAGCAGGCCACATCTACGTAGCCCGCCCCCCGCTCTACCGCGTAGACACCCCCGCACGCGGCAAAAAACCCGCTGGCAAACAATACGCGCTTGATGAAGGCGAGCTGCAATCCATCCTTGAGAAACTGCGCAAAGAAGGCGTACCTGAAGGCAAATGGAGCATCAGCCGCTTTAAAGGCTTGGGCGAAATGAGCGCAGCCCAACTATGGGAAACCACCCTCAGCCCCGACACCCGCCGCCTCATGCCCGTGCAACTTGGCGACCTAAACTGGCTCGAAACCCAAGCCCATGTTGGCAAACTCATGGGCAAAGGCGAAGCCGCCGCACGGCGCGAGTTGATGGAGCTGTTTGGCGATGATGTGGAAGTGGATGTGTGATACTACATGCACCAAAGGAGTAAACCATGAAACCTTTTCTTAAATGGGCAGGCGGAAAATATAGAATAATTGACAAAATAATATCCGCACTACCTAAAAAGAAAACACTAATTGAGCCGTTTGTCGGATCTGGCGCCGTATTTTTGAATACAGAGTATGAAAACTATATACTTGCAGATACCAATACAGATTTAATTTCTCTTTACTTAATACTACAAGAACACGGGATAGAATTTATACGGTTTACAGAATCATTATTTTCCGATACAAACAATCATGAGAAGGTTTTTTACGAACTAAGAAATGAATTCAATATAACAAAAGACGTAGAAAGAAAAGCTGCAATTTTTGTTTACCTAAACAGACACTGCTTTAATGGCTTGTGCCGATATAACTCCAAGGGCGAGTTTAACGTTCCTTTTGGGCGCTATAGCAAACCATACTTTCCGTTTCAGGAAATGCTTTCTTTTCATGAAAAAAGCAAAAATGCCGAGTTCAAAAATCAGGATTTCAGGGTTTCAATGAAAGACGCAAAAGGCGATTGTGTAGTCTATTGTGATCCGCCATACGCCCCTCTTACCTTAACTGCAAACTTTTCCAGCTACACAAAAAATGGATTCAACCAAAAGGATCAAGAAGATTTAGCTCTTCTCGCCCACGATTTGTCAAAGAAAAATATACCAGTTGTTATTAGTAATCATGATACTGTTTACACTAGGAATATATACTCACTGGCAAAAATAAACAACTTTGACGTACAAAGATTCATTGCCAGCAAAGCAGCCAACAGAATAAAAGCAGCAGAGCTTGTTGCAACATATGGATAAAAACATATTATTACGCTGCGAGGCAAATTGCGTATCAGGATTTGATTTTGGCTGTCATTATGCCAATGATTCTGCTGGAAAGTCATCGCGCTTGGCATTTTCTGATAAAAAAGGAATTTATTTATACCAAGGCGATGCTTTTAGTTTGATGCTTTCAATTTTGAAAAAGTATCCAGATGGATGTTTCGATATGGTTTTTGCCGACCCGCCATACTTTCTTTCAAATGGGGGATTAAGCTGCCAAAACGGACAAGAGGTGTCCGTCAATAAAGGAGCATGGGATAAAAGTGCTGGACTGCAAGCTGATTACAATTTTCATCTTCTCTGGCTCGATTTGTGCCAACGGCTTCTAAAGCCTGATGGCACGCTGTGGGTTTCGGGTACTTTGCATAGCATTTATAGCATTGGCTTTGCCATGCAGCAATTAGGCTACAAGCTGATTAATGATATTGTTTGGCAAAAACCCAATCCGCCGCCTAATCTGGCGCGGCGCTGTTTTACACACGCCACCGAAACTTTGATTTGGGCTGCCAAGTCAAAAAAATCAAAATATTTCTTTGATTACCAGAAGATGAGAAAAATAAACAATGATAAACAAATGCAATCCGTATGGATAATAAGCCCACCATTACTTGAAGAAAAGAAATACGGAAAGCACCCAACACAAAAACCTATCTCTCTGATTAAAAGATGCATAGAAGCTGCCAGCAAACCTGGAGATTTTATTTTTGACCCTTTTGCTGGAAGCGCTACAACTGGTGTTGCAGCAGCTAATTTAGGAAGAAAATTTTGCGGCATAGAAATGCAACAGGAATTTATTGGTTTGGCTATAAAACGTTTAGTTGATGCAACTGCAAAGGCTAACTGGAGTTAAATATGATAACTGGTGGAACAGGTGGCGGCAATACCATAACTGGCTTGCAGTTTGAGAATAAAGTTGATTTATTGACACTGCTGCAAAGAACGCATGGTTACGAAGTCAGAAAATCTACGTCGCATGTTGGTGATGAAGTGTTTTTTAACGACCAACTGGTAGCAAGATGCTTTCGAAAACATGATTTTTATAAATTCCTTGAAGCAGAAGGTGTTAAATGGAAAGAGTTAATATCAAGAAAATTACTACCTGACGACGCACTTTTGGTTATTGTCAGAGAAACGCTTTTTATTATTGAAGTTAAATTTCAAAAAGTTGCAGGCTCTGTTGATGAAAAACTCCAGACCTGCGACTTTAAAAGAAAGCAATATGCAAAACTGGTACGCTCTTTGGGCTGGAAAGTAGAGTATGTCTATGTGCTCAATGATTGGTTTAAAAAGCCAGAATATCGCGACGTACTGGATTATGTTGAGCAAATGTGCTGTCACTACAAGTTCAACACCATCCCCTTAGCTTGGCTTGGGTTGCCGCAATGATGCTGTCGTTGAGAAGTTGCACTGCACTGCACACGCTTCTCTGTGCCTTGCTATGTTTCTTTGCCACCTCTGCCCACGCCGATGTCTGGGGCTATGTCGATGAAGCAGGCAATACCCACTTTGCCCAGCGCCAAGTCGATGCGCGCTACCAGCTATATTTCAAAACCGATACCAGCCCAGCGTGGCAGCAAGGCGGGCATGATGTGGGAGGCAGCAGCAGCCCTGTTTCAGCCACTGCCGCAGTGCCCATTGTGGGGCGCAGTGCGCTGGCTTTTAACCCGCAGGCCGATGCTGCTGCGGGTGCCAAGGCGCAGCGGCTGGTGGCGCTGATTAACCAGTCTGCCGCTTATCGGCAGGTGAGCGCTTTGTTGCAGCGCGAAGCTACGCGCCATGCGCTTGATGTGGAGCTGGTCAAGGCGGTGGTGGCGGCAGAGTCGGGCTTTAATGCCCGTGCGGTGTCGCCCGCTGGTGCGCTGGGTTTGATGCAGGTGATGCCAGATACGGCGCGTATGCTGGGTTTGCAGGGCGATGCCAAGCAAATCGTTGAGCAAAAACTTACCGACCCCGAAACCAATGTGCGCTTGGGCACGCGCTATCTGCGCCAGTTGCTCGCGCAGTTTCGCGGGCGTGCCGATTTGGCTGTAGCGGCCTACAACGCGGGGCCAGGTGCGGTGCGCCGCCGTATGGCTGTGCCACCTTATACTGAAACGCAAAATTATGTGCGCACCGTGCTGGCCATTTACCAGACCTTGCAGCCCAGCGCCACCCATACCAGCAACAACGCTACGCACGGCGCAGCCCGCAGTGGTGGCAAGCGCATGCGCGTTACGCTGGCTGGCAGCCGCAGCACTTTGCCGCCGCCCGTGCCCAGCAGCAGCGCCACCGCAAGCGATAGCCCCACCGCGCTCGATACGATTGCCAGCAAAATCACCTTGGCCGACCATATCGTAGCCCCCGAGTTAGACCAAGATGTGCGCATTTTGCCAGCGCCTGCGCAAGTGCCCGTGCCTGCCGCGCCCATGCCCGCAACCGCACCGCCACCAGCGCCCGTATCATCACAAAAGCAGTAACCCCAGCTTTTTTGCAAGCCCCCACAGAAATACCCAGCCATGAGCGACCAACCCACACCCACCCTACGCCTAAGCGCCTTTAGCAGCAACGAAGACGCACTCAACCTTGCAGGCTACGCCCAGCGTGCCTATCTGGAATATGCCTTGAGCGTGGTTAAAGGCCGCGCCCTGCCCGATGTGTGCGATGGGCAAAAGCCCGTGCAGCGCCGCATTCTGTATGCCATGGACCGCATGGGGCTGTCATTTGGCGGTAGCAATGGCACTAATGGTGCCAAGCCCGTTAAAAGCGCCCGTGTGGTGGGCGATGTGCTGGGGCGCTTTCACCCGCACGGCGACCAAGCCGCTTACGAGGCGCTGGTGCGCATGGCGCAAGACTTTTCACAACGCTACCCGTTGATTGATGGCCAAGGTAACTTTGGCAGCCGCGATGGTGATGGCGCTGCTGCCATGCGTTATACCGAAGCGCGTTTGTCAAAAATAGCCACTTTGCTGACCGATGAGCTGGACATGGGCACGGTCGATTTTGTGCCCAACTACGACGGCAGCACGCAAGAGCCCGCCCAGTTGCCCGCCCGCCTGCCCTTTACCCTGCTCAATGGCGCCAGCGGCATTGCCGTAGGCTTGGCAACCGAAATCCCCAGCCACAACCTGCGCGAAGTGGCAGACGCTTGCATTGCGCTGCTTAAAAACCCTGCATTGCCCGAAGATGAGCTGCTGCACATTCTGCCCGGGCCCGACTTTGCTGGTGGCGGGCAAATTATCAGCAGCCCTGCCGACATTGCCGACGCTTACCGCACAGGGCGCGGCAGCCTGAAAGTGCGCGCCCGCTGGGTGATAGAAGAGCTGGCACGCGGGCAGTGGCAACTGGTGGTAACTGAATTGCCGCACAACGTAAGCAGCCAAAAAGTGCTTGAAGAGGTGGAAGAGCTTACCAACCCGAAAGTCAAGGCGGGCAAAAAAACGCTCTCGCAAGAGCAAACGCAACTCAAAGCCAGTCTGCTCGCCATGCTCGATGCCGTGCGCGACGAATCCAGTAAAGATGCCGCCGTGCGGCTGGTGTTTGAGCCCAAAAGCCGCACCGTGCAGCAGCAAGATTTCATCACTGCGCTGCTGGCGCACACCAGTCTGGAATCATCCTGCCCCATCAATCTGACTTGCGTAGGCATAGACGGCAAGCCCGTGCAAAAATCCATCCGCCAGATGTTGCAAGAGTGGATAACCTTTCGCCAAAGCACCATCACCCGCCGCAGCCAGCACCGCTTGGGCAAAGTGCTTGAGCGCATCCACATCCTTGAAGGGCGGCAAATCGTGCTGCTCAATATCGATGAGGTCATTGCTACCATTCGCGAAAGCGACGAACCCAAAGCCGCACTCATGGCGCGTTTTGCCCTGAGCACCGCGCAGGCCGAAGACATCCTTGAAATACGCCTGCGCCAACTCGCCCGCCTTGAAGCCATCAAAATCGCGCAAGAGCTTGCCGACTTGCGCGCCGAGCAGCAAAAACTCGAAGACGTGCTGGCCAACCCCAGCACACTCAAGCGGCTGATGGTGAAAGAAATCGAGGCCGATGCCAAGCAATTTGCTGATGCCCGCCGCACCTTGATACAGGCAGAGAAAAAAGCCGTTGCCGAAGTCAAACTGCTTGATGAGCCAGTTACCGTCATCATCAGCGAAAAAGGCTGGGCGCGCACCCAAAAAGGCTGGCACAGCGCCAACGCCAGTGCCACCAGCGCAGACAGCGCCGCGCCGCAATACAGCTTCAAGGCGGGTGATGCGCTGCACAGCACCTTTGAATGCCGCAGCATTGATACCCTGCTGTGCTTTGGCAGCAACGGCCGCATTTACAGCGTACCCGTAGCCAGCCTGCCTGGCGGGCGCGGCGACGGCCAGCCGCTTACCACCTTGCTTGATTTGCAAGCAGGCACGCAACTGCTGCATTACTTTGCAGGCACTGCGCAAGCTACGTTGCTGCTATCCATCAGCGCGGGCTACGGCTTTATAGCCAGCGTGGCCGACATGACATCGCGCCAGCGGGCAGGCAAAGCCTTTATCACCTGCAACGAGGACGAGGCCGTTTGCCCGCCAGCGCCAATCGCGCCAACAGCCACCCACATTGCCTGCGCCAGCGCGGGCGGGCGGCTGCTTACCTTTGCTTTAAGCGAACTCAAAACCATGCCCAATGGCGGGCGCGGCTTAATGCTGATGTCGCTTGAAGACAAAGACAGCTTGATTGGTGCCGCCGCCTACAGCCGCAGCATCCGCATCAGCGGCATAGGCCGCGGCAACAAGCCACGCGAAGAAGTGCTGGAAATTCGCAGCCTCAACAACGCCGCTGCCGCCCGCGCCCGCAAAGGCAAGCAAGCGCAGTGGGGCTTTAAGCCACAACGCATAGAGTGCGTGGAGTAAACAGCAGTGAGGCGCTAAATGCGCCAGTGAATGCGCTAGCAATCATGCCTGTAAACGCGCTTGCTTAAACACCAGTTTTGCGTGTGAGTATCAAGCGCCGCTGGCTGCATCTTTGGGGGCAGATTAGGGCGCTCTTTTAGGTGCGGCTTGTAGTCTCGCTTTTGGAACGGCGCTAGCGCCAGATGCAGCACTGGCTCGAGAATGCACAGGCTTTTGTGCTGCTGCTTGCGGCGTTTTTTGTGCCGAATCAGGCGGCGGCGCTACGGGTTTTGATGCGCTGCTGCGGACGGGCTGGGCTGGCAGCGGCAAAGCGGGGGCGGGTGGTGTGACAGCTTTTGCCTGTGCAGCGGGCTTGGGTAAAGGCGCTGCGGGGGTGGTTGGCGATATGGTTGGCGGGATGGTTGCAGGGCTTGTTGGCGGCGTGGCTGATTTTGCAGGTGCTGAAGGTGCTGCCTTGCCACTGCGCATAAAAAGCGCACCCAAACGCTGTGCCTGTGGCGAGGGTTGGTAGATGGCGGCTGGTGCGCCACTGGCTGCAAGCAGTGCAGGTGTTGTCGCTTTGGCTGCAGTGGCTGATGCTGCGCTTGCTGATGCGGCGCTTGATGTTGCAGCGTTTGGTGCTGCCGCCGCACCCGATGCAGCGCCCGCGCTGGCTGCTGCTGGCTGCTCTGCGCTTGTTTGCGTGGCACTGGCGCCGTTGGCAGTGCGTCCTTGCAGCCAGTAGTCAAGCACGCCGCGCACTATGGGGGCGGCGGTAGTTGCGCCAAAGCCTGCGTTTTCAACGATTGCGGCAACGGCAATGGTGGGGTTATCGGCGGGGGCAAAGGCGATGTAGAGCGAGTGGTCGCGTTTGCGTTCGGCCAGTGCGGCTGCGTTGTATTTCTGGTTTTGGCCTACGCCTACGGCTTGCGCTGTGCCTGTTTTGCCGCCGCTTTGGTAGGCAGCGCCAGCAAATACGCCGCGCGATGTGCCTTCTTTGGTTACGCCTACCATGGCATCTTTAATGAGGGCGATGTGCTCGGGCTTGTAGCCCAAGTCTTGCACCTCGCCGTGGGGCACGGGCGTGAGGGCGCGGGTGGTGGGGTCTTGCAAGGCGCTGACTACGCGCGGCGGTATTTGCTTGCCGCCATTCACCACGGTTGCCAAGGCGTGCGAAAGTTGCAGCATGGTAAATGTGTTGTAGCCCTGCCCAATACCCAGTGAAATGGTTTCGCCCGCAAGCCATCTTTGCTGCTCTGGGCGTTTGAATGTTTTGCGCTTCCACTCTTGGCTGGGCAGCACGCCGCGCAGTTCGCCGCGCAGGTCTATGCCTGTGATTTGCCCAAAGCCCAGCGGCTGCATAAAGTCGTGGATGGTGTCTACCCCCATTTCGTGCGCTAGCGAGTAGTAGTAAGCATTGCTGGAGCGCACGATGCTGCTTCGCATATTGACTGCGCCTGTGGCATGACCGCGAAAGCGGTGGTTGCCAAAGAGGTACACGCCGCTGTCATGAATCACAGTATTGGCACTGCGTTTTCCTGTTTCGAGTGCAGCCAAGGCCATAAAGGGCTTGTAGGTAGAGCCTGGCGGATAGGTGCCGCGCAGGGCGCGGTTGAGCAGGGGCTTGTCGATAGATTCATTGAGTGCCGCCCAGTTTTCCTGGTCGATGCCGTCGATAAACAGATTGGGGTTGAAGGTGGGCATGCTCACCAGTGCCAGCACTTGCCCATCGCGCGGGTCGATAGCAACCAGTGCGCCACGGCGCTTGCCGTACATATCTTCCACCAGCTTTTGCAGCTTGATATCTACCGAGAGCACCACGTTTTGCCCAGGTGTGGCGGGCATGCTGGCGAGTTGGCGCACAATTTGGCCCGTAGAGGTCACTTCCATTTGCTCGCGCCCCGATGTGCCGTGCAATTGCGCCTCGTAGCTTTGCTCTACGCCGAGTTTGCCAATGTGGCTAGTGCCTTTGTAGTTGAGCGCGTCTTCGCTTTCTTCGAGTGCTTCTTTTTCTTTCTGGTTGATGCGGGCGATGTAGCCAACCAAGTGGCTTGATGTTTCGCCATACGGGTAAGAGCGAAACAGCCGCGCGTTGATTTCAACCCCGGGAAACGCATAGCGCCGCGCGGCAAAGCGTGCGATTTCTTCATCTGTGAGGTAGTTGCGTAGCGGTATCGGCTCGTAGCCACGGCTGTCTTGGCGCAGGCGGTGAAAGCGCTTGCGGTCGGATGCGCTGATAGGAATGATTTTGGCCAGCGCATCAATGGTGGCTTGCACATCTTCGGTTTTGTCAGGCGTAAGCTCCAGCGTATAGGCCGAGTAGTTGCTGGCCAGCACCACGCCATTGCGGTCCACAATGCTGCCGCGGCTTGGCGATACGGGCACGATGGCGGTGCGGTTATTTTCAGCCTGTGCCACATATATATCGCGGCGCAGCACCTGCAACACCGTCCAGCGCCAGCCTAGCAGCGCAAAACAAAACAGCACCAACCCTGCAAGCGCCAGTATGCGAATCACAAACTGCTGCTGGCTGGTATGGCTACCACCCTTGCCAGAGGCGCTGAAAAAAGAAGACGAAGAGCGCATGGTGCCAGCGTGTTACAGCGGACGGGTCGCGTCAGAATCGGGTGCGCGGCGTTGCGGTGCCAACAGCACCAGCGCCCACAGCGGCCACAGCAGCGCCTCAAACAAAGGTGCCAGCAGCAGCCCTGCGCCCGGCCAATTACCGCCGCTGGCAAGCTGCAATACCCAAAGCAAGGCATGGGCCGCAACAAACACCCCTGCCATCTGCAAAGCCTGCCAGTGCAAGCGAAACAAGCGCACGCGCAAATGCAGCAAAAACGCCAAATAAGCCGCGCAGCTATAAGCCAAAGCATGCGTGCCTAGCAGCGTGGTTCGGTGTGCATCCATCAGCAAGCCGCAGGCAAAAGCGAGCAGCACGCCCACATACTGCGGCTGCTGCACACTCCAGAAAACCAGCGTTAGCAACAAAAAATCAGGCAGCCATGTGATGCGCCCAAGTGGCAGCATGGCAAGCACCATAGCCACGCACAAACTGCCATACATAAACCACGGATTTACTGGCAGCAGCAGCCGCTGCGCTCCTTTACTCGGCATCATGGGCGCACTCCTGTTTTGGCAGCAGCAGAAGCTGCGCGCGCACCGCCCTTGGCTGGTGCAGCACGTTTATTTTCAGCATTCAAGCTGGCAGCGGCCTCGGTTTGCAGCGCCTCTATGGGCTCAAGCACCAGCACATGGTTTACCGAGAGCAACTTCGCAAACGGTGCCAACTGCACGCGCATAAAAGCGCTGTTGTTATGCTTTTCAACCGCTGCCACCCGACCCACAGGTAAGCCCGCCGGGTAAATGCCGCCCGTGCCGCTGGTAGAAATAATATCGCCCACTTGCACATCGGTGTTGTTGGGCAAAAAACGAATTTCAAGCGCATTGCCGCGCGGCGTTTGGCTATCGCCATACACCAAGCTGCGCTCGCCAGTGCGGTTGTTGAGCACGGGCGTGGCATGCTGCAGGTTATCAACCAAAGACACCTCGCTTGAGCGTGCAAACACCCGCACCACTTGCCCTACCAAACCGTTTTCATCAATCACAGGCGAGCCTTGCACCACGCCTTGGCTGCTGCCCTTGTCAATCACCAGCTTGCGCACAAACGGGTCTGCGGCAACGTGCTCGACTTGCGCTGCCCTTGCTTGCAGGGGCAACTGCTGCTGCAAGCCCAGCAAATCGCGCAAACTGGCGTTTTCACGCAAAAGCAAATCGGCACGTTGCGCCTTGAGCGCTTGCTGCGCCACCCGAATTGTGGCTTGTTCTTTGGTTTGCTGCGCCGACTCTACCGTGGTGACATACGCCCCCATCAAATCAACCGCCTTCACGGGCTGCTCGCCCAGCCATTGCAGCGGAGCAAGCACCGTAGCGGCAGCCGAGCGGAAATAGTCGCCCCAATGCAGGCGGCTGTCAGCCAGCATAAAAAACACCGACAAAGCACTTGCCACACCTAGCCGCGCCAAGGGCGACAAGCTGCGACGAAACAGCGGCGGGGACTTGCGTTCAAAAGAGTGCAACGACATGACCTATCAGCCAAACCAGCAGCGCGTGCCAATAATGAAAAGAAAAAGCACATGGCCATGCATGCACATTCCACGCAAAGCCACACAAAACAAGCGCCTTGCCTTTGGCAGATTATGAATCTCTACCAAAGGCACAGCCTGCAACCCAAGCCAGCAAGCAAGGCTGCCCGCCAGGTTTGCTTGAGCGCATCCACAGCCAAGCTACAGCGATTAATCGTTGGCAAAAATATTGCGGCTTTGCATGTGCTCCAGCGCCAGACCGCAGCCGCGCACAACGCAGCTCAAGGGGTCTTCGGCAATCAGCACAGGCAAGCCAGTTTCTTCGGCCAGCAAGCGGTCCAAGTCACGCAGTAGCGCCCCGCCGCCTGTTAGCACCATGCCGCGCTCGGCAATGTCTGCGCCCAGCTCGGGCGGGGTTTGCTCCAGCGCGTTTTTCACGGCAGAAACAATCTGGTTGAGCGGGTCGTTCAAGGCTTCGAGAATTTCGTTGCTGCTGATGGTAAAACTGCGTGGCACGCCTTCAGACAGGTTGCGGCCAGTGACTTCCATCTCGCGCACTTCGCTGCCTGGAAAGGCGCTGCCAATGTCTTTTTTGATTGCTTCAGCCGTTTGCTCACCAATCAGCATGCCGTAATTGCGGCGAATGTAGTTGATGATGGCATCGTCAAAACGGTCGCCACCCACGCGCACGCTGCCTTTGTAGACCATGCCGCCCAAGCTGATAACGCCTACTTCGGTAGTGCCGCCACCAATATCAACCACCATCGAGCCACTGGCTTCGCTCACGGGCAAGCCAGCGCCTAGCGCAGCAGCCATAGGCTCTTCAATCAAAAACACATCGTTAGCGCCCGCGTTTTTGGCGGCATCGCGAATGGCGCGTTTTTCAACCTGCGTGGAGCCGCACGGCACGCACACAATGATGTTGGGGCTAGGCTTGAGGATGGAGCGCGGGTGCACCATGCGGATGAAGTGTTTAATCATCTCCTCGGTGACGACAAAGTCGGCAATCACGCCGTCTTTCATGGGGCGAATGGCTTCGATATTGCCAGGCACTTTGCCCAGCATGGCTTTGGCATCGCGCCCTACGGCTTGGATGACTTTGCGGCCATTGGGGCCACCCTCGTGGCGAATCGCCACAACTGAAGGCTCATCAAGCACCACACCGCCGCCACGGGCGCAAATCAGGGTGTTGGCTGTACCTAAGTCAATGGCCAGGTCAGTAGAAAAATACCGGCGAAAACCAGCAAACATGTTTAAATCCTTTTTTTAGCAAGCAGTAAAAAATAGTTGGCGCAATGTATCTATTCGCAAACAGCACGCGGCACTTCCGCGAACTTTCGCGCATTTTTGCGTACTGTTAAATTTCGCAAATCCTGTTAGTGGCAAAATGCTGGCAAGAAAAATGCCGCATAAAGCGCTGTAAAAACACCATAAAAACGCCGTAAAGCCTGACAATACAATGCAAAAGCAGGTGTTAATCAATCATTAAAGCCGTACAAATCCGTGACTGTAAAACAGCTTGGGCTATAAACTTGTAATAATACCGTATCCCCCGCCGCATTGAAGCGCCCTGCGTGGGTGCAGACACCATTTATTGCATATTGACGTGCAGCTTGCAGCGCTTTAAGTGCTTTTGCAAAGCGCTTGCCAGCTACTGTAAAACGCTTGAGAAACGCTTTGGCGCATGCTTCAACCATGCTTTGCCATGCGCTTGCAGCCTTTGTTGAAGCCCTCTGCCGCGTTGTTGGATTATTTTCTCTTTTACCATTGCAGACTATGTCGCTGAACACCGAAAACATCACCACCATTGCCAAGCTCTCGCGTCTGGCACTTACGCCGCAGGAGACCGAAAACGCCCTGCTGCACCTCAACCAGTTTTTCACCACCATTGTTGCGCCCATGCAAGCGGTAGATACTGCGGGCGTAGCACCGCTTGCGCACCCCACCGAAGCCTTGCACGAAGTTGCCCTGCGCCTGCGCGAAGATGTAGCCAGCGAGCCTGATAACCGCCAAGCCAACCAGCGCAGTGCGCCTGCGGTTGAGGCGGGGCTGTTTCTGGTGCCACAGGTGATTGAATAAGCCCTTGCCCAGTTAGGGCTGCGCGTTGAATGCAACGCGTTTAAAGCCCGCACCGCGCCTTGCTGCCTGGGTACGCGCTTTCATTGAACCCCAAGCCAGTCCAGATTTTGCATACTGCCGTTTATCCAATACAAAGCACACCATCATGAGTGATTTACACCACAAAACCGCAGCCGAGTTGAGCCAAATGCTGCAAGCCCGCCAAACCAGCGCTGTAGAGCTGGCGCAACACTTTCTGGCGCGTAGCCAAGCCCATGCCGATTTGGGCGCATATCTGGCAATTGACGAAGCTGCCACGCTCGCGCAAGCCCGCGCGGCTGATGCCCGCATTGCCGCAGGGCAGGCCACAGCGCTCACAGGCGTGCCTATTGCGCACAAAGATGTATTTGTTACCCGCGACTGGCCCACCACCGCTGCCAGCAAAATGCTGCGCGACTACCGCAGCCCGTTTGATGCCACCGTGGTAGCCAAGCTCGGCAGTGGCAACCTCGACCAAGGCGGGCAAGATGCTGGCGCAGGCATGGTCACTTTGGGCAAGCTCAATTGCGACGAATTTGCCATGGGCAGCGGCAACGAAAACTCTGCCTACGCCAAAGTGCATAACCCGTGGGATACCACCCGCATTCCAGGCGGCTCATCGGGCGGCAGTGCAGCCGCTGTAGCAGCGGGGCTAGCGCCTGCCGTGACAGGCACAGACACGGGCGGCTCTATCCGTCAGCCCAGCAGCTTTTGCGGCATCACAGGCATCAAGCCCACTTATGGCCGCGCCAGCCGCTACGGCATGATTGCTTTTGCCAGCAGCCTTGACCAAGCTGGCCCCATGGCACGCACAGCCGAAGATTGCGCCTTGCTGCTCTCGGCCATGTGCGGGCCTGATGCCGACCGCGACTCCACCTCGCTCGATGTGCCTGCCGAAGACTTCACCCGCAGCCTTAATCAACCGCTGGCTGGTCTGCGCATTGGCTCGCCGCAAGAGTTTTTTGGCGAAGGCTTGTCTGCCGACGTGCGCGCCGCCATTGATGCCGCACTCAAGCAGTACGAGCAATTGGGCGCAACGCTGGTCAATATCTCGCTGCCCCGCACGGCGCTATCAATACCTGCCTACTACATCATCTCTGCGGCCGAAGCCAGCAGCAACCTCTCGCGCTTTGATGGCGTAAGGTACGGCCACCGCGCCGCCCAGCACAGCGACCTGATTGGCATGTACGAAGCCAGCCGCAGCGAAGGTTTTGGCGCAGAAGTCAAGCGCCGCATACTCACAGGCACTTATGTGCTCTCGCACGGCTACTACGATGCCTACTACCTCAAAGCCCAGCAAATCCGCCGCCTCATTGCCAATGACTTCAAGCAGGCATTTACGCAGTGCGACCTGATAGCTGGCGCAGTTTCGCCTGGCGTAGCTTGGCAAATCGCCGCCGACCGCGACCCCATGGCCGATTATCTGGCCGACATCTTCACACTAAGCGCCTCTTTGGCTGGCTTGCCCGCCATGAGCCTGCCCGTTGGCTTTGGCGCACACAACATGCCCGTAGGCCTGCAACTGATTGGCAACTACCTGCAAGAGGCCCGCCTGCTTGCCGCCGCCCACCAGTTTCAGCAAGCCACCGACTGGCACACCCGCCGCCCGCAAGGATTTTGAACACCATGAGCACCACCACCGCACCCACTGCCACCGCCGCACCTGCCTTCAACCCCGCGCTGCTTGTTGGCGGCTACGAAGTCGTCATTGGCTTTGAAACCCACACCCAGCTCGCTACCAAAAGCAAAATCTTCAGCCGCGCCAGCACTGCCTTTGGTGCTGAGCCAAACACACAAGCCAGCGCCGTAGATTTGGCACTGCCTGGCACCCTGCCCGTGATGAACCGCGAGGCAGTAGCCTGCGCCATCAAGCTCGGTCTGGCGCTTGGCTCGCACGTTGCGCCACGCAGCATTTTTGCCCGCAAAAACTACTTCTACCCCGACCTGCCCAAAGGCTACCAAATCAGCCAGTTTGAAATCCCCGTGGTGCAAGGCGGCGAAGTTTCTTTCTTTGTAGAAGAAGGCAAACAAACCGTACAAAAAACCGTGCGGCTGGTGCGCGCCCATCTGGAAGAAGACGCGGGCAAATCCGTCCACGAAGGGCTGCAAGGCATGAGCGGCATTGACTTGAATCGCGCTGGCACGCCGCTGCTCGAAATCGTTACCGAGCCCGACCTGCGCAGCACCGCGCAAGCCGTTGCCTACGCCAAAGAGCTGCACAAAATCGTCACCTGGATAGGTATTTGCGATGGCAACATGCAAGAAGGCTCGTTCCGTTGCGATGCCAACGTATCCGTGCGCAAACCTGGCGCGGCGCTGGGCACACGGCGCGAAATCAAAAACTTAAACAGCTTCAAGTCCATGCAGCAAGCCATAGACTTTGAAATCCGCTGGCAAATCGAACAACTTGAAGACGGTCACACCATCCAGCAAGCTACCGTGCTGTTTGATCCCGATACGGGCGAAACCCGTGCCATGCGCAGCAAAGAAGACTCGGCCGACTACCGTTACTTCCCCGACCCCGACCTGCCCCCGCTGGTCATCGCGCCCGAGTGGATAGAGCAAGTCAAAGCCAACATGCCCGAGCTGCCGCGCCACATGGCCGCGCGCTTCGTAGCCCAATACCAACTGCCCGAATACGACGCAAGCCAGCTCACCTTGAGCCGCGACATGGCAGCCTACTTCGAAGCCACCGCACAAGCCTGCGAGCAGCCCAAGCTGGCAGCCAACTGGGTCATGGGCGAGCTATCGCGCCGCTTAAACATGGACGAAAAAGACGTCACCCAAAGCCCCGTAAGCACCACCCAGCTAGCCGCCCTCATCAAACGCATACACGACGGCACCATCAGCAACAACGCCGCCAAACAGGTATTTGATGCCCTGTGGACAGGCGAGGCCACCGACGTAGATGCCACCATCGAGGCCAAAGGCTTAAAGCAGATGAACGACGCAGGCGCTCTGGAAGCCATCATCAACGAAGTCATCGCTGCCAACCCCGATAACGTAGCGCAATACAAGGCAGGCAAAGACAAAGCCTTTAACGCACTGGTAGGCCAAATCATGAAAGCCAGCAAAGGCAAAGCCAACCCCGCCCAAGCCAACGAAATGCTCAAGCGGCTGCTGGGCTAAAGCGGCAAAACAAGCACAACCAGCATTCATGCGCCTTGCAGAGCAAAAAAGCCCCGCAAGGCGCATAAACACTGCTTGCAGCCTCTTGCCGCAAAAGGCTGCACCCCAACCATAAAAACTCCACAAAACCGCTAATTTGCGACTTGTAGTGCAGTGCTCTGCTGCCTCTGGTTTGGTGCTTCCTGCTTCCTGCTTTTTGCTTCTTGTTACGGCGTGTGCCGTGTGCCGTGTGCCGTGTGGTTTGCCGCGCCAACTGGGAAAAATCCGCCTTGCTCCAGTTCCATATCAAAACCGCAGCCCCTCGCCACTCCAGCGCAGGCACAAGCCTATTACCGCACGATGCGCCGCAGTGGGCTCCCGCCTGCACGGGAATGGCGGCTTTCTAAATCCACCCTTTTACAAACAACAAACCAGCACCTGTTTAGCGCATAGCTACCACCTTGCCAACATAAGCAACACTGCCCCACGCTTAGCCGCTGCGCCCCTCATGTGAGCCGCCTCTGCACAGCCACTGCCAGCCTCTGCCCAGTGCTTTTAACGCACCCAGCACCGCCATTCCCGCGCGGCGGCAATCCATTGCAGCGCCTACTAAAAAAGGCATGGATTGCAGCCCGTATTCATTCAGCCCGCATGAAAGCGTACGAGGCAAAGGCGCTGCGCTCTGCGCTGGCTTTTCATGGCGCATAATCGGCGGCGTATTGCCATTAACTCTTTTTAAAGCGCCGTGAAACCATCTTCTAACCCCAGCCCTTCTGCCCGCCCCGCTGCTCGCTCTTGGGCGCAGACTTTGCGTGTGTATCTTGAGCCTGCCAGTTTGCGTATGCTTTTTTTGGGGTTTTCTGCGGGTTTGCCGCTTTTGCTGGTGGTAGGCACGCTGAGTTTTCGCTTGCGCGAAGCGGGCATTGACCGCGCCACCATCAGTTTTTTAGGCTGGGTGGGCTTGGCGTATGGCTTTAAGTGGATTTGGGCGCCGCTGGTTGATAGGCTGCCTATTCCTCTGCTCACGCGCATGCTGGGGCAGCGGCGCAGTTGGCTGCTGGCTTCGCAGTTGCTGGTGATGGCAGGCTTGGCAGGCATGGCGCTGTCTGACCCGCAGCAAGAGCTTGAAACCGTTGTTCGTATGGCTTTGCTGGCAGCGTTTGCATCAGCTACGCAAGATATTGCGCTGGATGCTTTTCGTATCGAGTCGGCTACAGCTAATCGCCAGGCGGTGCTAGCTGCAAATTACCAGATGGGCTACCGTGTAGCCATGATTTGCGCGGGCGCGGGGGTGCTGAAGGTGGCAGCGTTTGTTGAGCGCAGCCATGCCGTTGCAGCAGGCAGCTACTCCAACGCAGGCTGGCGCACGGCGTATTTGACGATGGCTGCTGCCATGCTGGTGGGCGTGGTAACGGTGCTCTTTTCGCGCGAACCCGCACAGCGCAACGCGCCTGACGCTGCTGGCCACAATGCCGACCCCGTGTATCTGCAAGCCCTGCACGATGTAAGCACGCGCGGCGTAGCTGTAGCGGGTATGTGGGCGTTTGCGTTGTGGGCAAGCGCGGTGGTTTGCACCGTAGCGCAAGCAGCAAAAGCAGCCTGGCTAGCACCTTTGCAGCAGGCAACAGGCGGCTGGTTTATCTGGCTGCTGGTGGCACTGGCAGCAAGCCTTACAGCACTCACACTCACGGGCAAAAGCCCACGCCTGCGCCCAGCGGCTGGCAGCGTGCAATTGCGCGTGCTAGCGCGGCTGCAAGCCTCTTTTGTTGCGCCTTTTGCCGACTTTTTTCAACGCTACCGCTGGCACGCAGCACTGATTTTGGGGCTCATCAGCATCTACCGCATCAGCGATGTGGTCATGGGCAATATGGCCAACCAGTTTTATGTAGACATGCGCTTTAGCAAAGACCAAGTGGCGCTGGTAAGCGGCATACTGGGCATTGCCTTTACGCTGCTAGGCACATTTATTGGCGGGCTGATGAGCATGCGCTGGGGCGTAATGCGGGTGCTCATGCTCGGCGCGGTACTGGCATCAGCCAGCAATTTGTTGTTTGTCTGGCTCAGTGGCTACAGCAACGCCGCGCTCGATGTGTGGCAGTTTGATTTGTTTGGGCAAAACTGGAGCCTGCCACGCGCCTTAACCTTGGTCATTGCTGCCGACAACATCTCGGGCGGCATTGCTTCGGCAGCATTTATCGCCTATTTATCAAGCCTCACCAGCGTGAGCTACTCGGCTACGCAATACGCACTGTTTACCTCCATCATGCTGCTGCTGCCCAAATATCTGGGCGGCTTTGCAGGCACGGTGGTAAACAGCTACGGCTATGGCGCATTCTTCACAGGCACAGCCATGCTGGGCGTGCCCGTGCTGGTGCTGGTGTGGCTGGC
>JAGONG010000064.1:3700-8348 GCA_017993135.1 Allobrachymonas sp. | reverse complement strand
GCCCGCTGCGTAGCGTACCGCTGCTGAGAAATGTGAAAATTGCCCAACTGCGCTACAGTTCGCAGTCAGGTTTGTATTTTGGTTAGCAAAGAAGAAAGCACAACATGTTTATAGTTCATATTGTTTTAACACTTGCGCTGGGCGCAGCCGCTGCTTGGTATGCGCACAAGTCAGGCATAGGCGTAGCGGGCATGCAAAAAAACGGCACGTTGATTGCGGGTGGACTGGGCGCTTTTATCGTTGCCTATCCGCTTACAGCAATTGGTGTCTATGAGGTAGGCGGGGTTATTTACTATATTTCTGCGGCTACGGGTGGCGTAATGGGCTTGCTGGCATACGGCATCATGAAAGCCGAAGATTAACGCCCTTGCCGTAAACCTTTTGCACAGCGATATACGGAACAAGCTGTTTTGAGCGGATTTGCCCAGCACCCAAAAAACAGGCAGCAAGGCGCTGCCGTGCCCGCCAAAGCAGCGCTAGACGTTGCATCTAGTCTAGCGCCTGCTGTGCCAAGCATGTCTGATGCCGTGCAGCAAACAGATGGCGTTATCCGCATCCGTGGCGCGCGCCAGAATAATCTGCGCGGTGTAGATGTAGACATTCGCACGGGCGAGCTTACCGTTGTAACGGGGCCGAGTGGCTCGGGCAAATCCAGTCTGGTTTTTGACACGCTTTACGCCGAAGGCCAGCGCCGCTATGTAGAAACCTTCAGCGCCTACGCGCGCCAGTTTCTCGACCGCATGGACAAACCCGCGGTAGACAAGGTTGAAGGCGTACCGCCCGCAATCGCCATCGACCAAACCAACCCCGTACGCACCAGCCGCTCCACCGTGGGCACGATGACAGAGCTGAACGACCACCTCAAGCTCTTTTTCGCCCGCTTTGCCCACCTGCACGACCGCGCCACAGCTTTGCCCGTGCAGCATGACAATACCGACAGCATCTACGCCGATTTGCAAGCGCGGTGCGCCGCCATGCTTGCAGCAGGGCAGGGCGAGCCCAGGCTCATCATCACCTTTGCCGTGGTGCTGCCCGCACACATTGGCGACGACGAAATCGCCCAGTGGCTAAGTGCCAGCGGCTTTACCCGCATCCATAGCCAGCAGCGCGTGCTTTTGCCTAAAGATGACGCTAACGCAGCCGATGCCGCAGACATTGGCAACGGGCAAAGCCAAGAAAAAGAAGAAAAACTGCGCCTGCAAATTATTGCCGACCGCTTGCGTCTGTCAGCCGTCGAACCTGCCCGCGTGCGCGAGGCGCTAGAGCTGGCTTTGCGCCACGGGCAAGGGCAGATTACGGTATTTGTGCAAGCGGCTAACCAGCCAGCGAGCAACGCCAATAGCAGCGCTACAGACAGGTGCGCAGACAGCGCCGCAAACCAGCCAGACACCGCGCCCGAGCAGCAGTGGGCATACTCCAGCGGGCTGCATTGCCCGCAAAGCGGCATCAGCTACCGCGCTGCGCTGCCAGGCATGTTCTCGTTTAACTCGGCCGCAGGTGCTTGTGCGGCCTGCAAGGGTTTTGGGCGCGTCATAGGGGTGGACTGGGGGCTGGTCATACCCGATGAAAAGCTCACCTTGCGCCAAGGCGCAATCAAGCCCATACAAACCCCCGCGTGGGTAGAAAGCCAGCACGACTTGCTGCACCACGCCGAAATTGCAGGCATACCGCGCGATACGCCGTGGAGCAAACTCACCGAAGCGCAGCAGCGCTGGGTGATAGATGGCGCACCCAATTTCAAAGAAGGCAACTGGAGCAAACAGTGGTATGGCGTAGCGCGGTTTTTTGGCTATCTGGAAAGCAAAGCCTACAAAATGCACATTCGGGTCATGCTCTCCAAATACCGCAGCTACACCGAATGCCCTACCTGCCAAGGCGCGCGCCTGCAAGCCGAAAGCCTGCTGTGGCGTGTAGGTAGCAAGGCCGATGCCGACGCTGTTTTGCCCTCCGCGCAGCGCCACATGCCGCACGGCACGCAATGGAGCCGCGCCCAGCTTGAAAGCTTGCCAGGGCTGTGCCTGCACGACATGATGCAGTTGCCGCTGGAGCGCCTGCATGCATTTTTTGAACGGCTGGCACAGGGCAATGCCGCGTTGAATGCCGAAAGCAATACCGAACGCAGAAAACGCGAAAACTACGCAGAAGACGCAAAAGAAACACAAGAAGTTGCTGCTGGTTTTTCTGCGCCCTCTACGCCCTCTGCGCCACCTCTGCGCCCTGACCCCGCCTCCGTTCCCGATTCCGCATCTGCCGCCACCCAAGCCCAAAAGCTGCTGTTTGAAGAAATCACCCACCGCCTGCATTACCTGTGCGATGTGGGCTTGGGCTACCTCACGCTCGACCGCCAAAGCCGCACCTTGAGTGGTGGCGAAGTGCAGCGCATTAACTTGACTACAGCGCTAGGCACATCGTTGGTCAATACCCTGTTTGTGCTTGATGAGCCCAGCATTGGCCTGCACCCGCGCGATATGCAGCGCATCATCACCGCCATGCAGCGCCTGCGCGATGCGGGCAATACGCTGGTGGTGGTGGAGCACGACCCCGCCATCATGTGGGCGGCCGACCGCATGCTCGACATGGGCCCAGGCCCTGGTGCGCGTGGCGGCCAGATTGTGTTTGACGGCAGCACCGCCGCACTCAAGCAAGCGCATACGCTTACGGGCGACTATTTAAGCGGGCGCAAGCAGGTAATTGACCTGCACAGCACGCAAGCAGGCGCTTGGCGGCAACGCGCTGTGCAGCCCAACACCCCGCGCCTGCTGCTTGAAGGCGCACGCCAGCACAACCTGCAAAACATTTCGCTTGAAATACCCTTGCAGCGGCTGGTTTGCATTACGGGCGTAAGCGGCTCGGGCAAATCTACCTTGATGCAAGACGTGCTTGCCCCCGCACTGCTGCGCCACTTTGGTAAAGCCACCGAAGCGCCTGGCGCACACGATAGGCTGCTGGGCGCAGACCATTTATCTGACGTGGTATTTGTAGACCAAAGCCCCATAGGTAAAACAGCACGCTCCAACCCCGCCAGCTACGTAGGCGCGTGGGATGCCATACGCCAACTCTTTGCCACCGCGCCACTGGCACAAGAGCGCGGCTACACAGCCAGCAAATTCAGCTTTAACAGTGGCGACGGGCGCTGCCCCACTTGTGGCGGCAGCGGCTTTGAGCATGTAGAAATGCAGTTTTTAAGCGATGTGTACTTGCGCTGCCCAGATTGCAATGGCCAGCGTTACCGCCCCGAGCTGCTCGAAGTGCGCATTCAGCGCGCAGGCCGCGCCTTGAATGTGGCAGACGTGCTGGAGCTCACCGTGCACGAAGCCACGCAACTGTTTGCCGCCGACCGCCAGGTGCTACGCGCCCTGCAACCCATTGTGGATGTGGGGCTGGACTACGTCAAACTCGGCCAGCCCGTGCCAACGCTCAGCGGCGGCGAGGCGCAGCGCCTGAAACTGGCAGGCTTTTTGGCGCAAGCCGCACAAACCACAGCCAAAAGCAAACAGCCACTGGCCAGCAAAGGCACATTGTTCCTGTTTGACGAACCCACCACAGGGCTGCACTTTGACGACATCGCCAAACTGATGCGTGCCTTTGCCCAATTGCTTGATATCGGTCACTCGCTGATAGTTATCGAGCACAATTTAGACGTTATCCGCGCCAGCGATTGGCTCATAGACATGGGCCCAGAAGGTGGCAGCGCAGGCGGGCAAATAGTAGCGCAAGGCACGCCCGATACGGTGCGCCAGCACGCAAGCAGCCATACGGGGGCGGCATTGCGCGATTACGATGTGGCGATGGGGGTGGATAGCTATGCCGAATGCAATACCGAACGCAAAAGTCGCGAAAACTACGCAAAAGACGCAGAAGAAATACAAAAAAATTTAGGCAATTCTTTTGCGACTTCTGAGCAACCTTTGCGACTTTTGCGTTCTGAATTTGAGCCATATCAACACAACACCGAACGCGAAAACCACGCCTTAAAAGCAGCCGAAGCACAGCCTGTTTATGGCGATTTTTCTGCGCCCTCTGCGCAACTTCTGCGCCCTCTGCGTCGCGTGCCCGAATCCGCCTTTATCGACATCCGCAACGCCCACGAGCACAACCTTAAAAACCTCTCGGTACGCATACCGCGCGGGCAGCTTAATGTGATTACGGGGGTAAGCGGCTCGGGTAAATCCACACTGGCGTTTGACATTATTTTCAACGAAGGCCAGCGCCGCTACCTTGAGAGTTTGAACGCTTACGCCCGCAGCTTGGTGCAGCCAGCAGGCCGCCCCGATGTAGATGCCGTCTATGGCATACCGCCAGCCGTAGCCATTGAGCAGCGCCTCTCGCGCGGCGGGCGCAAATCCACCGTTGGCACTACAACCGAAGTCTGGCACTTTCTGCGGTTGCTCTACGTCAAACTGGGTGTGCAGCATTGCATTCACGACGGCCACCCCGTACAACCCCAAACGCCCGAGCGCATCGTGGCGCAAATCATGCAGCGCCACCGAGGCGAGCACATAGGCTTGCTCGCGCCGCTGGTCACTGCCCGCAAAGGCATTTACACCGAGCTGGCGGACTGGGCGCTGCAACGCGGCTACAGCCATTTGCGCGTAGACGGCGAATTTTTGCCCACACAGGGCTTTGCCCGCCTTGACCGCTTTAAAGA
>JAGONG010000064.1:1673-3600 GCA_017993135.1 Allobrachymonas sp. | reverse complement strand
CGCCCCCAATCCCAAGGCATCTCCATCACCGAATTGGCGCATTTAAGCGTAAGCGACTTGCGCTGCTGGCTCCAAGGGCTGCAACTGGCTGGGCGCGATGCCGATATTGCCCGCGACTTGCTGCCCGAAATTGCTGCACGTCTGGACTTTTTAGAGCAAGTAGGCTTGGGCTACCTCACGCTAGACCGTGGCGCACCCACCTTAAGCGGTGGCGAAGCGCAGCGCATCCGTCTGGCAGCGCAACTGGGCAGCAACCTGCAAGGCGTGTGCTACGTGCTCGATGAGCCCACCATTGGCCTGCACCCGCGTGATAACCGCATTTTGATTAACGCCCTGCAAGCCTTGAGCAGCAAAGGCAACACGCTGCTGGTGGTTGAGCATGACGAAGACACCATCCGCGCGGCAAGCCACATCATTGACATTGGTCCAGGCGCTGGCGTGCGCGGCGGCACGCTGGTAGCGCAAGGCACGGCGGGCGATATAGCCGCCTGCGAGCAATCCATTACAGGCCGCTACCTGCGCGCGCCCATGCGCCACCCCATGCAGCCGCGCCGCGCAGTAGCCTTGCCGCCAGTTGGCAGCAAACCCCAAGCCAACCAAGCCGAGCAAATCAACCAAGTTGAGCAAGCCGAGCAAGCCTGCCTTATCGTGCAACAAGCCAACCTGCACAACCTGCAACACCTCACCGTGCAAGTGCCCCTGCACAGGCTGGTCGCGGTAACGGGCGTAAGCGGCTCGGGAAAATCTACCTTGGCGCGTGATGTGCTGCTGGCCAATGTGCAAGCAGTAGTGCAGCAACGCGCCACCAAAGCAGGCCGCGAAGCCGACGCAGCAGGCCAGCGCCCCGCATGGCTCGGGTGCAGCGCCATCACAGGCTACGAAGTCATAGCGCGGGTGCTCGAAGTAGACCAAACCCCCATCGGCAAAACCCCGCGCAGCTGCCCCGCCACCTACATCGGCTTTTGGGACGACATCCGCAAACTCTTTGCCCAAACCCTGCAAGCCAAAGCACACGGCTTTGCCGCAGGCCGCTTCAGCTTCAATACAGGCGCAGGCCGCTGCCCAGCTTGCGAGGGGCAAGGCATGCAAACCATTGAAATGAGCTTTCTGCCCGATGTGAAAGTGCCCTGCGAAGTCTGCCGTGGTGCGCGTTTCAACCCGCAAACGCTCGGCGTAACCTGGCGCGGCAAAACCATAGGCGATGTGCTGCAAATGGAAGTGGATGAGGCAGTAGAGTTTTTCGCCACCATGCCGCAAATCGCCCACCCACTGCAACTGCTGCAAGACGTGGGACTAGGCTACCTCACCCTTGGCCAGCCCAGCCCCACCCTTAGCGGCGGCGAAGCGCAACGCATCAAACTCGTCACAGAGCTAAGCAAAGTACGCGACGACATTGGCCGACGCGGGCAAAAAGCCCCGCACACCCTGTACGTGCTCGATGAGCCCACCGTTGGCCTGCACATGAGCGACGTAGAAAAGCTCATCGGCGTGCTACACCGCTTGGTAAATGCAGGCCACAGCGTGCTGGTGATTGAGCACGACTTGGACGTCATCGCCGAAGCCGACTGGGTACTCGACTTGGGCCCCGAAGGCGGCAGCGGCGGCGGGCGGCTGGTAGCAGCAGGCACGCCCGAAGACATCGTACGCAGCGCCAGCTATACAGGAGTGGCATTAGCGCCAGTGCTGGCACGGTAATACAGACCAGCGCGGGCAATGCGGGCGCAATACGGCTGCAATACGGGAGAGCAGGACGCAGAGGGCGCAAAGGATACGCAGAGGACGCAAAAAAATACCAAAAACCGATTGATTGATTGGGTTTGTTTAATTTCGTTTACGCCCACTGCGTCCTGCCCTGCGCTCTTGCAATCCACCAAAGCCAAACAGCCAAGCAACCAGCCTCCATGCGCCTTGCAGCCCATAAATGCCC
>JAGONG010000064.1:0-1573 GCA_017993135.1 Allobrachymonas sp. | reverse complement strand
TGCAACCTGGCTGGCGTTGCCGCATAAACGCAAGGCATCTGGTGTAAATTCGGCTCTATCCATTTGCAGCCCCACCAGCCCAACTCACCAGCCCAAGCCACCCATGCCATATCAGCACAGCACCCCCGCCATGCAGCAGCCGTACCAGAGCCGTGCTTTTTACAACTTGCGCCGTCTGGCGGGCAGCGCCCTTGTAGCCTTGCTTGCGCTCTTACTGGCAGCGTGCGCCAGCACCGCGCACTACCCCATCAACCCCGCCTCGGTTGCGCACGACCCATCCAAAGAATACCGCCTTGGCAATCTGGAGCAGGGCGATACCAGCAACAGCTTGGCGCTGGTCATGACTTTTTCTGGCGGTGGCACGCGTGCGGCTGCCTTGGCGCACGGCGTGCTTGAAGAAATGGCAGAAATGCAGATTCAATGGGATGGCAAAAAGCGCGTGTTGCTCAAGGAAATAGACGCTATCAGTGGCGTTTCTGGGGGCGGCATCACCGCTGCGCACTACGCCTTAAAGCAAGAGCGCCACTTTGAGGAATTTCCCAAGCAGTTTCTCTACCACAACTTTCAGCAAAGCATTATCGACAGCTTGTTTTCATTGAGCATGCTCTCGGACTTGGCCTCTGCCACCTTTGGGCGCATCGAAATCATGGCCGACAAGCTCGACCGCAACCTGTACAAAGGCGCAAGCTACGGCGACTTGGTCAAGCAGCGCAAGCGCCCTTACATAGTGCTTAACGCTACCGATATGTCTTCGGGCGCACATTTCCCCTTTACGCAAGACCAATTTGACATCATCTGCGGCGACCTCAACGCCATACCGCTAGCGCGTGCGGTAGCAGCATCGGCGGCAGTGCCCGTGGTGTTTAGCCCGCTAACGTTGAAAAACTACGCCAGCACTTGCACCCGCCCCATTCACCAAACGCTGGAGCGCCCAGCCGCCGCGCTTAGCCCCCGACAACAGCAGCGCCTGCAAGAGCTGCGCAGCTACCGCGATGACAAACGCCGCCCCTATTTGCACCTGGTAGACGGCGGGCTGGTTGATAACATGGGCGTTTGGGGCAGCTTTGATAGCAGCATTTTCTCTGGCAACGTCTTGAAAATGGTGCGCGATATGGGCGCAGACGAAGTAGCAAAAGTGCTCATCATCGTAGTAGCCGCCGAAACCGACCCCACGCTGGATGCAGACCTAAGCCCCAACGTGCCCTCCATCAGGCGCGTAGCGCAGGCTTTTGCCGACATACCCATCAACCATATGTCGCGCGAATCGTTGATTGCGTTTCGCGAAAAAGTCTCAAGCATGCAAAAGGAAATATCAGCCAGCGCAGGCAAGCCCGTCGATTTTTATCTGGTAGAAGTTTCCCTGCGCGACATTGCCGACCCCGCCGAGCGCGAGCGCTATATGCGCATCCCCACCACGCTGTATCTGCCCGCCGATGATGTAGACGACTTGCGCAAAAAAGGCCGCGAAATGCTGCGCCAGTCGCCACAAATGCAGCGATTTTTGCGCGATACCGCACCAGCCACAGCGCCAGAAGCATCAGCGCCAGCAGAGATAAAAGCAGAAACACAAGCA
>JAGONG010000027.1:5861-25185 GCA_017993135.1 Allobrachymonas sp. | reverse complement strand
TGCACGTAATGCGACTAGTACAAGCAATTCAAGCGATACAACAGTGCATTTTGCAGCAACTTGCATCGTACCAAATCCAAAAAAACAAGTACCGTTGCCAACTGCAACGGCGGTTACACACATCAACGCAACGATTTGCTGCCACAACACGCATTATGTTAGCCCGCGCCAAAAGGCAACGCCCAAAGCGTTTGCCAGCGGCTAGGCAGCAAAGCCTGCCCAGCGCGTTGCGCTGCAAAACTACACGGTACGGTGTTGCAACTGCATGGCCAACGCGCGCAAGGTGCGTACGTAGACGTTATTGGGTAGTGCAGCAATGGCGGCTACGGCACGGTTGGCCTGCTCTGCCGCTGCTTGTCGTGCTGCTGCCAGCGCGCCCGTATCGCGCACAATTTGCGCCACAGCCTCAAACGCATCATCCGCGCCTTGCTCCAACGCTTGGCGCACCGTTGCAGCTTGCTCGGGGCTGCCTTGGCGCATGGCCAATATCAGCGGCAAAGTGGCTTTGCCTTCTCTTAAATCGTTGCCCAGATTTTTACCTAGCAGCGCAACTGTGCCTTCGTAATCGAGCACATCATCAATAATCTGAAAGGCCGTGCCAAGTGCTTGCCCGTAGGTGGCGCATTGTTCTTCTAGTGCCAGGGGGCTGTTGGTGAGCACTGCTGCCAAGCGGCTGCTGGCTTCAAACAGTTTGGCGGTTTTGGATTGGATTACGCGCAAGTAGTCGTCTTGTGTCAGGCTGGCATCGCCCATGTGCATGAGCTGCAATACTTCGCCTTCGGAGATGATGTTGGTAGCCTCTGCCAGCACTTGCATTACCCGCATGTTTTTGCACTCCACCATAAGCTGGAATGCGCGCGAGTACAGAAAATCGCCCACCAGTACGCTGGCGGGGTTGCCAAAGCAGGTGTTGGCCGTGGGGCGGCTGCGGCGCAGGGTAGAGTCATCAACCACATCGTCATGCAGCAAGGTAGCGGTATGGATAAATTCCAGCACGACTGCGAGTTGATGGTGTTGCTCGCCGCTATAGCCTAAAGCGCCTGCCATAAGCAATAGCAAAGCAGGCCGCAGGCGCTTGCCACCAGCAGAGATGGTGTATTGCGACACTTCGGCTACCAGCGGCACACCTGTGTGCAACTGCGCATGTATCAAGCGGTCTACCGCCTGCATGTCAGCAGCGATGACAGACAGGTCGGGGCAATGGGGTGCGGACAAGCCGAAATCCTTGGGTGTTTGGGGGTGGTAATGAAAATGGCGCGGGCTGGCTGCTATAAGCAGCGCAGCAGCATGGCAGCAACGCCATGCAAACTGGTGATTATAAAAGCGCACAGCACGCGGCATGGCGCAAGTGGCAAATTCTATGCGCCTTGGCTTGCTTTGTGCGCGCGGCGCTTATTTGCTACGCAACGCGCCCAGCAGCTTTTGCCCGCCTCTGCCATTGACTGGCATACCCAGCCTGCCTTGCTCTGCGCGTATGGCTTGGCGGGTTTTGGCACCAATCAAGCCATCGGGCTGGCCAATATCATGGCCACGCGCCAGCAGCAGGGTTTGCAGCTCGCGGTTTTCGGCGCGAGACAAGCCAGCATCATCGGTTGGCCATGCGGTGGCAAAAGCCACATCGTCGCTGTTGCTCGTAAGCAAATCAGACAGGTGCGCTATGGCCAGTGCGTAGTTTTCGCTGGCGTTGTAGCTGTAGAGCGTATCGAAGTTTTTGCCAACCAGAAAAGCTGGCCCCTTTGCGCCCGCTGGTAGCAGCAAGCCCGCGCTGGATAAGGTGCGCGGCAAGGCACGCCCGTTAGGCAAAGTCAAACCCTGTGCTGCCCAGTAATCTATGCCACGGCGGTTTTTGCGCCCCGATACGGCTGGCACAAAGCCCGCTGGCAGTTTGACTTCATAGCCCCAAGGCTGGCCTGTAACGTAGCCCGCTTTGCGTAAGAAATTGGCAGTTGATGCCAGTGCATCGGGCACGTTATCGACCAAATCGCGTTTGCCGTCGCCATCAAAATCTACGGCTATGCGCAAAAAGGTGCTGGGCATAAACTGGGTGTGCCCAAAAGCGCCTGCCCATGAGCCGTTGAGCTTGTGCGCGGCTATGCTGCCTTCTTGCACGATACGCAGTGCGCTGGCAAATTCGCCTCTAAAGTAGCTCTGCCGCCGCCCAAAGCATGAAAGCGTGCTTAAAGACTGCAACAGTGGGCGGCCGCCCGCAATTTTGCCAAAGTTGCTCTCTACGCCCCACACGCCTGTGACGACTGCGGGTGATACGCCATAACGCTGCTCGATTTGGCGCAGTGTGGGCAGCCACTGGCGGTAAGCCGCGCGGCCATCTTGCACGCGCTCTTTATCTACCAGCATGGCCATGTAGTCCCACACGGGCAGGGTAAATTCAGGCTGGCGGTTAAGCAGCGGCAGCACGGTAGCATCAGGCTGCAAGGGCTTGACGTGGGCTTGCCAGGTGCTTTCGCTGATGCTGGCAAAAGCAGCACTGCCGCGCAAGCCCGCCAAACAACGCTCAAACTCTGCCGCGCTCACGCTTGGCGCAGTGGCATCTTGAGCATAAGCAACACTACTGGCGAGCAAAGCAGCAAGCACGCTGGCAAGCAGTGCTGTGGGGCGCAGAGGTTTTTTCATGAGTTTTTCTCCCAAAAGACATTCAAAGAGCAACGGGTTGCGGGTTGCGGGTTGCGGGTTGCGGGTTGCGGGTTGCGCCTGCATTATGAATGCAGTGCGTGGCTTTGTATTTTTATGGCCCGCATATACAAAAAGCCGCACTGGGCGGCCTTTTGCTGTTTGCAGGTATTGCGCATTGCGCGAACTTGTGCGCTTACATGGTTGCCAGCGTATCGCTGTCATTAACAGCGCTGAGCCAATACTGCGGGTTAAAGGGGCTGCTCATGCGCAAAGCCAGTGGGGTCACGTCCACCAGTTTGTCGGTTGGCATTTTCTCTTCGGGTTCGATATCTATCTCTTCGGGGCAAGATTCTTGCGCTTGAGCCTGTTTCGCCCGTTCTGCTTGGCCGGCTTGTGCAGAACGGGCTACAGAAAAGAATAGAAGCACCTGAAGGCCACCTTGCGGTCGCCCCAATAGTCAGCCGCCTCACGGAAAATGTCGAGCAGTTGCTCGCGGGTTTCTTTGTCGAAACGGGCATTGGTGGGGATTTGCTCCAGCACGACGATAAAACCAGGCTGCGGGCCTGATTTGTGCAGGGGGTCGGTAATGCAGTCGTACAGCGCATCAAAGTTTTTACCAAAGTGCGCTGGCAAGGTGAATTGCTCGGCAATCATGTCGAGCACGTCTTGCTTGGTTTGTGCGCCTGCCAGGTTGGCATACAAAAAATGCTGCCCAAGCTGGTTGGCTGTGGCTTGCAAGTCAGGCACGCGAAACGCGCGAATAGATTGCACGATGTTGCTACGCACGTTGCGTAGCGGGTTATCAGGAAGTGGTGGTTCTATGGTCACGGCAGTATGGGCAGTTTTCAGGCTGCGTTCTTTCAAGTTGGATTAAGGGATGATAATCTTTTGGAAGCTTTGGTAGTGGTCTGCGCTGTAGTAGCACACATCAGGGCGGGTTATTGCCCCGCCACAAACAATGCGTTTGGCTCCACGGCTGCTGGCATGCGCTGGTGCAACGGTGTATTCGCGGTAGTAGCCACGCTTGCGCAAGGGCAAGATGCGCTCGCGGTTGCCAAAAACAGAGCCGTCTTTTTCGTAAGGAAACACACCGCCGCCCACAATCGTGCGGTAAACCTGCTGGCCAATGGGCGGCAATGCATCAAACTGGATGCTGCTTGGGTTTGCCGCACGCGGCATTTTTTTTGCGTTGTGGCTATAGCCCTGCGCCATGCCTGAAGCTGGTAGAAGCAGCGCCAGTAGCAGCAGCAACAATGCCAATGCCGCCAGCGGCGCGCGCGCAGCTCTGCTGGCTATCGGGCGCTGCCGCAAGGCCGCTGCCAATGTGCGGCGTACAGGACTTAACAAGGCTACAGATGGCATGGCTGAGTTACGTTACAAATCGGGCAGGAATATAAACCAATGGCCAGCATGAAGTGCCAGCCATAAATTAGCAAACGGCCTTGCTTGAAGGCTGGCCGTTTGCATGTGTGTGCATGTCTTTAAAGCGGCAAGTGTGCCTGATTGCATCTAAAAAATCAATGCGCCGAAAAATTATGCAAGTGCTATGCAGGGAGGTTTTAGAAAAACTTGGCAAAGTGTCAGTTTTGTGGCAGGGCTGTGCGTTGGTGTGGCGCTTTGCGGATGTTGGTCTGGCTTTTTCTTGGCTTTTACGCCACGCACTGCACGGGCTATTGCGCGGCTTTTGCGCATTTACTTCCGATAAACTCATACCAATCAAGGGCGCAGACAATTCCCTGAAACACGCCAATTACAGCCTCAGCACAGTTGTCTGAGTTACTCAACACAAATAAAGGTACACGCATGGCAACAAGAAAACCCACGATAGACCCCGTATTTCGCTATTCACCCCTGCCTGTGCGTGAGTACGAAGTGTCTTACGATATGTTTTACAACCCCCGCAAAATGAAAGGCGAGGAGGTGTATGCCAAATGGAACCTGTGTTGGCTCAGTTACCCGCACGAAAACAATAGGTACAACACCATCAACAAAGAGGAAAAATACAACGCAAGCGACCTGCTTGATTTCATTCTTTGCATCCACGCCTATGCTGGCGATTTGCTGATGAGCAGTATGCAATTGCCCCCGCTAGAGGCGGTAGAAGAAATACTCAATGTAGGCAAAATCCCTGAAGTCAGGGACTCATTCTTCTACCAGTACAAGAGAGATAAGTGGGAAGCAACCATGCGCGAACGTGCTGCCCACAACTGCCGCCCCCACCCGCTTGATGCCAACGAAGTGGAGCAAAGCACGGTCGATTTGCTTGTGTCTATTTGCAAAGCCTCAAACTGATTTGGGCGCTGTGCTAGCACAAGCCGCATTAAAAATGCCTACCGCCTTGGCTAACGCCTTTGCCAACGCCTTGCTTGTGTTAAGGCGCTGGTTGGCAGCGCTTTTGCTGTGCTTCTTAAGATGCTCTGCTGCACCCTAACGGATGCGGCTGTGTAGCGCAGTCCAAACGGGGGTGAGTTTGGCTGGCAGGGGTGGTATAGAGCCAATGTCTATGCGGCTTTCGCCAGGCGAGTGAAAGTCGCTGCCGCATGATGCATACAAGCCGTATTGCAGCGCCAAGTCTGCGTAATGCTGGCTTTCGGCGGCGCTGTGGCTGGCGGTGATGACTTCTACGCCCTGCCCGCCTGCTTGCGTGAATGCATCAAACAGGCAGGCTTCTTCCTGCGGACTAAAGTCGTAGCGGGCGGGGTGCGCCATGATGGCAATGCCGCCAGACTGCGTAATCCAGCTTACGGCTTGTGGCAATGCTGCCCAGCGTTGGGGCACATAGCCAGGCTTGCCTTCTTTTAAATAGAGGGCAAATGCTTCGCCCACGCTGCTGCATATGCCTTGCTCAACCAGATAGCGCGCAAAGTGCGGGCGGGCGATGAGCTCGGGGTTGCCTGCATATTGCAAAGCGCCCTCAAATGCGCCTGCTATGCCTGCTTGCTTGAGCTGCTCTGCCATGGCTTGGGCGCGGCTGATTCGCCCGCTGCGCGTTTGGCTCAAGCCATTGAGCAAGCTGGTATGGGTTTCGTCTATTCCCAGCCCAACGATATGCACGCAGGTATCCAAAAAGGTGACGGATATTTCCACGCCTGCCAAAAAAGGCAAGCCCAGCCGCGCGGCTTGGGCTGCGGCTGGTGCAATGCCTGCTACCTCATCGTGGTCGGTAAGCGCCCATAGTTCTACGCCGTTGGCATGGGCGCGTTGCGCCAAGGCTGCGGGCGCAAGTGTGCCGTCAGATACGGTGGAGTGGCAATGCAAATCGGCTTTGCAAGTGTGGGTTAGGTTCACGGGGACTTACCAATCTGGAGGGGGGTGGATGTGCCTTGCTACGGCTCTTGGGTGTGTCTGGTTTGGGCTGCTTGGCGCTGGCTGGCTTAGGCTTGCTACAGCAAAGGGACTTGTGTTTTGCTTTGCACCTGCACAATGCGCCCTGCTTGGCCTTCGGGGGTGATTTCTGCCGCTGTGAGCTTACCGCCCCAAACGCAGCCTGTATCTAGCCCAAGCAGGTTGTGCTGCTGCACCAGCCCCAGTGTAGACCAGTGCCCAAAGGCGACCAGGGTATTGGCAGTTTTGCGTGCTGGATGTTCAAACCAGGGCATCAGGTTATCGGGTGCGTTTTCTATGCCGTGCTTGTGCTGAAAGTCCATATTGCCTTGTGCGTCAAGCAGGCGGATGCGTGTGAGGGTGTTGATGGTGCAGCGGTAGCGGTCTATGCCAAAAAGGTTGTTGCGCCAACGCTCGGGCGCGTTGCCAAACAGCATGGGCAGCACGTCTGCCCAGTCGCTGGCGCTCAGTAGCTGCTGCACTTCTTGGGCGCAGGCCAGTGTTTGTGCCACATCCCATTCGGGCTGCACGCCTGCGTGTACCATCAGGCAGTTGTTGGCATACATGGCCAGTGGCTGGCAGCGTAGCCAGTCAAGCAGAGCTTGGGCATCGCTGGCCAAAAGCAAATCGACCAAGGTGTCTTTGCGGTGCATGGGGCGCACGCCTTGCGCAACGGCCAGCAGGTGTATGTCGTGGTTACCCAGCAAGCAGTGGGCGCTGCCCTCAAGCGCCATTAAGCGGCGCAGCACCGCTGCCGAGCCTGGCCCGCGGTTTACCATATCGCCCAATATATAGAGCACATCGCGGCTGGGTGAATAATCTAGCTGCTGCAACAAGTCATCAAATGCTTCGTTGCAGCCTTGTATATCGCCAATGCAGTACATTGCCATGTGCCAGCTCTCTCCTTGTGCTTTACAGTGTGTTGTTCTTTGCAATGGATGGCATTATCACCAGTAGATGTTATGAATCTTTTTCTTATTTTGTTTTTAACCGTTTTAAATGGTGTTTTTGCCATGTCGGAAATGGCTCTGGCATCAAGCCGCAAAGCCCGTCTTGATGCCATGGCCGCCTCTGACAACCACGGCGCAAAGGCGGCTTTGCTGCTGATGGAGCACCCCACCCATTTCTTATCTACCGTGCAAGTAGGCATTACCTCTATTGGTTTGCTCAATGGCATTGTGGGTGATGCGGCTTTCAGCCCCATTGTGTTGCGCTGGCTGCTGCAAGCGGGCATGCCAGAGAAGGTTGCGCATATTTCGGCTACGGCGCTGGTGGTTACTGCCATCACCTTTACAACCTTGATTTTTGGCGAGCTGGTGCCTAAGCGCATTGGCCAAATTTACCCCGAACTGATTGCCTCGGCCGTAGCCCGCCCCATGAGCTGGCTGGCACGCATCGCCCGCCCTTTTGTGCAATTGCTGGCCAATACCACGCAAGGCATATTGCGCTTGCTGCCTTTTGATACCAGCAGCGCGCGCGTTGTGACTGAAGAAGAAATTGCAGCCAGCTTGGAAGAAGGCGTTGATGCGGGGCTGATTGAAGAGCACGAGCACCGCATGGTGCGCAACGTGTTTCAGCTCGATGAGCGCGAGCTGGCCTCTATCATGGTGCCGCGCAGTGACGTGGTTTGGTTTGATGCCAGCTTAACCGTGGGCCAAGCACTGGCATTGCTTGAGCAAGGCTGCCAAACGCATGGCAACGGGCGGGTGCATTCGTGGTACCCCGTTTGCAAAGGCTCGCTCGACCATGTTACGGGGCTGGTAAGCAGCGGGCATATGCTGCTGCTGGGAGCGCAGTCAGACAAATTACTTTCCGATATTGCCGAGCCCGCTATTTTCCTGCCCGAAACTTTAAGCGGCATGGAGTTACTGGAGCAGTTTCGCAGCAATGCTTATCGCTTGGTATTGGTTGTTGATGAATATGGTGAATTGCAAGGCATACTCACCCCGCATGATGTGCTTGAAGCTATTACTGGCGAATTACAACCCCATATTCAACAAGATGCCTGGGGCTGGCAGCAATCACCCGATGCATGGACGCTTGACGGCATGATTCCAGTCAATGAGCTTAAAAACAAACTCGATATCGAAGAACTGCCAGGCGAAGAAAAAGGGCAATACAACACGCTGGCAGGTTTGCTGATGTTTATTTCTGGCGAGCTGCCCTCTTTAGGCCAAATAGTGGAATGTGCGCAATGGCAATTTGAAATTACCGCACTTGATGGCAAACGCGCGGGCCAGGTATTTGCCAAACGATTTAAAAATGACAGTCAAGAAAATTAACTCTACACACCCAATTTAAAAAAACACTATAATCGGATTGCTTTCATTTTTATTTATCCGCCATACAGGAGTTACCCATGAACGAGTTGCAAACTTTGCTTCAGGAACGCGAAGCACTTGAAAACCGAATCCGCCAAGCCCGCCAAGAGCAAATTGCGCAAGCCGTTGCTACTTGCCGCAAGCTCATTGATGAGCACGAGCTCTCCGTTACTGATTTGTTTGGCAGCGGCCGTGGCCGTGGTAAAAAAGCGGGCACAGGCAGTAAAGTTGCCCCCAAATACCGCGACCCAGCTACAGGCCAAACCTGGACTGGCCGTGGCAAACCACCAAAATGGATTCAAGACCAAGACCGTAGCCGTTTTCTGATTAGCCAATAATCAGGCTTCGCGCATTAAAAAACGCCCTTTATGGGCGTTTTTTTTATATAAAAGCCAGTTCAAAACCTGCCGCAAAGCTGCATAAATACTGCTTTTTATTTATACAGCCACCGTTCACCAATAAGCGCTTGCGGGCTTTTTCTGCATTGTTTTTCATTGCTGTGCATTGTTTTTCTTACAATTTTGCTCAATATATATATATCGCCCAGCATTTGCGTACATACGCTAACAGTATTTACGCTCCTTTTCCCAATCCGAATACAGCGGGGAGTTTCTCGCCATATTGGCAGTTTTGCTGGCGCAGCATGGCTACGGTATTGGTATTGATTTGCATCTGCTCAAGGGTTAATCCACTTGCAATGCTAACTAGCGTATTGGGCTGCAATACCTTGAGCATGGTTTGCAGCGTTGCCGCATTGCGATAGGGGGTTTCAATCCACCATTGCGACTGCCCCGTTTTATGCGCAGCCTTTTCCAGCTCTTGCAAACGTTGCGCGCGCGCCTGCACGTCTTGCGGCAAATAGCCATGAAAAACAAAGCCTTGCCCATTTAAGCCGCTTGCAGCCAATGCCAGCACGATGGAGCTTGGGCCCACCAGTGGCACTACGGGCACGCCCAGAATATGCGCGGCACGCACCAGCGACGAGCCTGGGTCGGCCACTGCGGGCATGCCTGCTTCGCTGCTCAAGGCCATGTCTTGCCCTTGCAGCGCCGCTGCCAGCAGGCTTTTGGCTGTAGCTATGTCGGGTGGCAGGTGGTGGTCGCCTTTTTTATGCCATTCGCGCGGTATTTCGCTGATGTGCAGTTGCTGTATGGGCTGCGCCAAGGGCACTACGGCATCTACCCTTTTGAGCAAAGCGCGGGTGGTTTTGGCGTTTTCGCAGACCCAGTGTTGCAGCCGCGCCATGTGTTGCAGTGTGCCTAGAGGCAGTGCGTCGGCAATGGCGGGCAATGGCGGCTCGCAGCCAAAATCAAGCGGAGCGGGAACCAGGTAGAGTTTGCCTGTCATGTCTTTATTCCTCATGTGCGTGGGCGGGCGCGAGCGTTGCTGCTGTGGGTGATAGCAGATTGATGCCAGCGGCACGCAGTAGCGCGCAGGTGCGCATCAGCGGCAAGCCTATCAAGGCGGTGGGGTCGTCATTTTCTATGGCTGCCATGAGCGCTATGCCCAAGCCTTCGCTTTTGATGCTGCCTGCGCAGTCGTAGGGTTGCTCAAGGCGCAGATAGGCTTCAATGGCGGCATCGTCCATGCCGTCTGCAGCGGTGCGAAAGCGGGTGCGTATGGTTGCCATAGCGCTTTGGGCAAAGCCGCGGCTTTGGCAAACCACTGCCACTGCGGTATGAAAGAGCACGGTTTGCCCGCGTTGCTGCTGCAATTGCGCTACTGCGCGGGCATGCGTTAAAGGTTTGCCCAAGGGCTGCCCGTGCACGTCGGCTACTTGGTCTGAGCCTATGACTACAGCGTGCGGGTGCTGCGCGGCTACGGCTTGCGCTTTGGCCAGTGCCAGCCGTTGCGCGGTGGCGGCTGGTGCTTCATGGGGCAGGGCTTGCTCATCAATATGTGGCGCGATGCAGGTAAATGGCACTTGCAGGCGCTGCAATAGTTCGCGCCGATAGCGCGAGGTGGAGGCGAGTATGAGTTGGAAAGGGGCGGTGGTAGTCATACAACGAAGGTGAAGGTGGAAATGGGCTGGGGCTGGGGCTGCTGGCCAAAGGTGGCGCTGATTTGTTCCAGTTGCGTATAAAAAACGTTTTCGCCTGTCATTGCCGCACAGGGGGGAATCTACGGCTGCGCTCCTTATTGCAATGGATTTCCGCCTGCGCGGAAATGGCGGCTTTTTGGGTTTTCTCTGGCATGAAGAATCAATCAGTACCTCCTTAGGTAGACGGCTTACGGCTTTGCCAGATTTCGCCCATTGGGAGCAGCGCTAAAGGCATCACTTCCCGCAGCCCTTTTCTCGGCTTGCTCGGCAATGTGCTGGCCCAAGGCTTGCACCTGCGCCCAGTCGGTAAATTCTGTGGTGCTACGCATATCTGTGGGCCCGCCCGTTAGGTGCATGATGAATCGAATCATGTGCTTGTCGAAAAAGCCGTAGCGGGGGTAGTCGATTTTGCCTGCGAGTATGGCTACGTGCTGTGGCTGCCAAGCCAAGCCATGCAAAAACCGCTTGACGTAGGGGTTGGTGTGCAAGCTGCGTTTTTCGGGTTTGCGCGCTACGGCGTTTACCGAAAAAAACACGCTGGGCTGCCTGTTGAGTGCTGCATGGTGCTGGCTGATAAAACGCTGCACTTCGCGCTGGTGGCGCCCGTAGCGGATGCTTGCCCCTAGCACCAGCACGCCAAAATCTGCCAAATCAAGCTCTTGCGCTTGTGCTACAGGCATGACCACGGCACGCTGCCCACGGCTTTGCAGCGTTTGCTGCAAATGCTGGCAAATCTGCAAGGTTTGCCCATCGGTGGTTGAGTAGGCGATAAGCGTTGGAAGCATGGTTGTTGAACAAAGGCGGTGATGATAAAGGCGACAAGCAGTGTTTATGCGGCTTGCAGGGCATTATCGGGCTGTAGGGCGCATGGGAGCTGGTTGTAGTGGTTTTGCCTTGTTTCGTAAAAGCGCTGTGCTTGGGCTTAGCTTGGGCTTTGTTGCCGTATCTTGCTTTGCCTTGCTTTGTCTTGCCTTATCCACGGCAAGCAGTGTTTATGCGGCTTACAGGGCATTTTCGTTCTGCAAGCCGCATGGATACTGCTTGCGCCAAATACTACGCCCCCAGCTCGTCCGCCTGCGGGTCGGTGGCTTCCAGCTCGTAGCTGGCTGCAAGCATGGCCAGCCGCGCAATCACGCCATACATATAAAAGCGGTTGGGCGCACTGGCTCCAGTTTTTACGCCAGGCTCGGGCAGGCGGGTGCTTTCATCAAATGCCAGCGGTACAAATTGTGCGCCAGGCGCGTTTAGGTTTTCATCCACGCCACGCTCGGCATGCACGCGGTAAAAACCACCCACTACATAGCGGTCCATCATATAAACAACAGGCTCGGCTACGGCTTCGTTGATGCGCTCGTTGGTTAGCACGCCTTCCTGGATGATGACGTTGCTCACGCTTTGCCCGTCTTTGATAACGCTCATCTTGTTGCGCGTTTTGCGGTTAAGCACATCCAAATCTGCCACATCGCGCACCGTCATGATGCCCATGCCGTAGGTGCCGTTATCGGCCTTGATAATGACAAACGGTTTTTCCTGAATGCCGTATTCCTTGTACTTGCGGCGAATTTTGCCCAGCAAAGCATCTGCATTGCTGCGCAGGCACTCAATGCCCGCGCCATCGGCGAAATTAACCTCTCCGCATTGGCTAAACATCGGGTTAATCAGCCAAGGGTCGATACCCAGCATTTTGCCAAAGCGCTTGCTTACCTCTTCATAGCAGGCAAAATGCGTGCTTTTGCTGCGCACATGCCAGCCTGCATGCAAAGGCGGCAGCAAATGCTGCTCGTGCAAGTCTTCCAAAATACCTGGCACGCCCGCGCTCAAGTCATTATTGAGCAGCACCGTGCAGGGGTCGAAATCTTTCAAACCAATGCGGCGCTCGCTACGCACAACTGGCTCAAGCAGCACACTGCCGCCACCCATACCATAATCAGGCAACTGTATTTCGGTTGGCTCTTTGATTTCGGGGTTAATCGAGCCAACCCGTACATTCAGGCCAGCCATGCGGAAAATACGCACCAACTGCGCGATATTGCTCAAATAAAACGTATTGCGCGTGTGGTTCTCAGGAATCAAAAGCAAATTACGCGCTTCGGGGCATATCTTTTCAATAGCCGCTTGCGTTGCCTGCACCACCAAGGGCAGCATCGGAGCGCTTAAGTTATTCCAGCCACCTGGATACAGATTGGTATCAACAGGCGAGAGCTTAAAGCCTGCATTGCGAATATCTACCGAAGAATAAAACGGCGGCGTATGCTCCATCCACTCCAGCCTGAACCAACGCTCAGTAGCTGGCATAGAGTCAATAATGCGCTGCTCGAGTTCATTGATGGGCCCATTAAGAGCCGTAGAAAGGTGTGGGACCATAATAGAATCAGGCTAATTAAAAAAGAAAAAACATCTTACCGCACTACGCGCCCGGCAAAGCAGCCTAAGCCATTGGCAAATAAAAATGCTTCCATAGTGGAAGCCTTTTGCATTAAGCAGATACGTGCCAAATGCGCGCAAATACGCACAAAAGCACGCACCGCGCAATTACACACGTTTACGATATTCGCCCGTGCGGGTATCGATTTCAATGCGGTCGCCCTGATTCACAAAAATTGGCACGCCAATCTCGAAACCTGTAGCAATCTTGGCTGGCTTGAGCACTTTGCCCGAAGTATCGCCCTTTACGGCTGGCTCGGTCCAGGTGATTTCACGCTCAACGCTAGTGGGCAGCTCTACCGAAATAGCCTTGCCTTCGTAGAAAACCACTTCAGCCGTCATGCCTTCTTCCAGGTAGCTGAGCGCATCGCCCATGTTTTCAGACTCAACTTCATACTGGTTGTATTCAGCATCCATCCAGACATACATCGGGTCGGCAAAATAGCTGTAAGTGCAATCTTTTTTCTCAAGCACGATATTGTCGATTTTGTCATCGGCCTTAAACACCACTTCAGTGCCAAAGCTGCTCAACAAACTCTTGAGCTTCATGCGCACGGTTGAGGAGCCGCGGCCACCGCGTGCATATTCGGTTTTCAAAACAACCATAGGGTCTTTGCCGTGCATGATGACATTACCGGCGCGAATTTCTTGAGCGAGTTTCATAAGTCAAATTTAAAGTTGATGTTACAAGCCACAAAAGCAAACCAATTCAGGCATGCGGGCTGGCAACGGGTTTATGCGCCAAAATCATGCAACTGCAATGCAGGCAAGGCACTAAAAAGCAAGCAAAGTTTGCACCTTGCAAAACCCGTGCATTCTAGCGGAAAAGAAAAAAACTCCAAAACCCAAGCATAACGCCCCTGAAAAACATTTTTGTCACTGCCATTGCAGCAGCAAACCAGCCCCAAACGCGCCCGCAATAGCCACCTGCAAACCCCCTGCCCAAGACAATACGCAACTTGTCGCAGTAAAATGCAGCACAGTCAAATCAATTTGCAGATAAAACTGGTACTGGCAAGGCACCCAAGGCGCAACCCGCCCACGCCTGCGGCACACGTTTAAATGAAACACCTTTGCGCTTTGGCCACCAAGCCAAGGCGCTGTATTTTGCCCATGTAACGCACTATTTAATTGGTCATTGCCAACGAGCCCTACCAGTTAAACACCATCGAACCGAAGGAGAAAGTTATGCCGAAAACCGTTGCTGACGTAATGAAAATGGTCAATGATGAGGAAGTCAAATTTGTAGATTTCCGCTTTACCGACACCCGCGGCAAAGAGCAGCACGTAACCGTACCCGTTTCGCACTTTGATGAAGACAAATTTACCGAAGGCCACGCCTTTGATGCCTCATCCTTTGCTGGCTGGAAAGGTGTGGAATGCTCGGACATGCTGCTCATGCCCGACCCCAACACCGCATTTATCGACCCGTTTTTTCAAGAAAACACACTGGTACTAACCTGCGACGTGCTTGAGCCCGACGACGGCAAAGCCTACGACCGCGACCCGCGCTCCATTGCCAAACGCGCCGAGTCCTACCTCAAATCTTCAGGCTTGGGCGACACCGCCTACTTCGGCCCCGAACCCGAATTTTTTGTCTTCGATAGCATCCGCTGGGACTCCTCCCCATCAGGCAGCTTTGTACACATCGACGAATACGAAGCCCCTTGGAACAGCGGGCGCGACTTTGCCGACGGCGGCAACAAAGGCCACCGCCCCACCACCAAAGGCGGCTACTTCCCCGTACCCCCAGTCGATAGCACACAAGACATGCGCGCCGAAATGGTGCTCGTGCTTGAGCAGCTTGGCATTCCCGTAGAAGTCTTTCACCACGAAGTAGGCGGCGCGGGGCAAAACGAAATCGGCACACGCTTTAGCACACTGGTAGAACGCGCCGACTGGACGCAGCGGCAAAAATACGTCATCTGGAACGTAGCCAACGCCTACGGCAAAACAGCCACCTTCATGCCCAAACCCTATGCGGGCGACAACGGCAGCGGCATGCACGTGCACCAATCCATCTGGAAAGACGGCAAAAACCTGTTTGCAGGCAACGGCTACGCTGGCCTGAGCGATTTTGCGCTGTACTACATCGGCGGCATCATCAAACACGCCCGCGCCCTCAACGCCATTACCAACCCCGGCACCAACAGCTACAAGCGCCTGGTGCCACACTTTGAAGCGCCCGTAAAACTCGCCTACTCCAGCCGCAACCGCTCTGCCTCTATCCGCATTCCGCACGTTGCCAGCGACAAAGGCCGCCGCGTAGAAGCCCGCTTCCCCGACCCGCTGATGAACCCCTACTTGGGCTTTGCCGCCCTGCTCATGGCTGGTCTTGACGGTGTAGAAAACAAAATCCACCCAGGCGAAGCCGCCACCAAAGACCTCTACCACCTGCCACCCGAAGAAGACAAACTGGTGCCAACCGTTTGCCATAGTCTGGAGCAGGCACTTGAAGAGCTCGACAAAGACCGCGCCTTCCTCACCAAAGGCGGCGTATTTAGCAACGAAATGATTGATGCCTACATCGAAGTCAAAATGGCCGAAGTTACCCGCATCCGCATGACTCCGCATCCCGTTGAGTTCGAGATGTATTACTCGCTTTAAAGCCACTGCAACGCGCAGCCTTGCTGTGCGCTGCCCAAGGCTGCAAGGTTGGCTCATTGCGGCCTTGGGCATTGGCATCATTGGGCGGCTTGCTGCCCTTTGTAGTTTGCAAACGGTATAGACTTGTTTTTAGCTCAGCTTTTGGCTCAGTTTTCGGCTCTAGTTCTTCTGATTTTTAGCTGTGCCACTGCGCTGAAACACTTTGCTGGGGGCGTACTTCTGGCAAGCAACTTTTACCCCTTCACTGCAAATGCTTGCGTAACCTTGTTTGCTAACGTTTACAGCATTCTTCCCAAGCAAACACCATGCATCCGAACATGATGCAAACATGCTGCAAGATGGCAAAAGAATCAGTCTTTTTGTTGCATTTTGCACATGTTTTACGGTGTTTTTTGCCCTTGGCAGTTACAAACCTTGGCAGCTTGCGCAAGCTGCGTCATACTATCAATTCAGCAAAAGCATCGTGCTGGCAAAATAGTACAACACTCCAATAAAGAGGCTCTTTCATGCACACCATCCACAAATCTTTGTCTCTGGCTTATCTGTCTGCCGCGCTGCTGGGCGCTGCGGCGCTGCCGGCTTCTGCACAAAGCGGCGTCTATCGCTGTGGAAATGAATACACCAACAATGCCGCCCGCATTGAGCAAGGCGGCTGCACGCCATTGATTGGCGGCAACGTTACCGTGGTACGTGCCACGGCTATGCGCACTTCGCTGACGCAGCGCCCATCTGTTAGCAGCAGCAGGTCTGTAAACGTAAGCGCTCCGTCTGGCAGCAGCGTTGCCGCGCCCAAGTCTGTTGATAACGCCGCCCAGCGCACACGCGACTTGGGTTCGCGCAATATTTTGCAGACCGAGCTCGACAAAGCCAATCAGCAGCTTGCTGAGTTGAAAAAAGAATTTAACAACGGCGAGCCCGAAAAAATGGGGCCCGAGCACCGCAACCACCAAAAATACCTTGACCGCGTTGCCAGCCTCAAATCGAGCATTGCCCGCACTGAAAGCGATATTCAAGGCATCAAACGCGAATTGGGGCGTGCTGGCGGCTAAAGCCTCACTTCATCTACGCACGTCGTGCGTGTACCATTTGCTCGAAATGCCTCCCCACTTTGGGAGGCATTTTTTTGGCGCTTCCTGTTGCAGCGATTACGTGCCGCCCGTGCATTAAGCCTTTGCGCTACCCATGCCAGTCATTACCGATGCAGGCGTGGCAATAGCGCCATCCCACACAATGCGGCGGTAGCTTTGCGGGTCGGTATCGCCTTCGGTACTTAGCACCAGTACGCGCGATGAGGCATCCAGCCCCAGTGCGGCACGCTCGCTGGCCAATGCGGGCGACTGCATCAGCAGCGAGAGCAAACCTAAGGTAACTGCGCCCGATTCGCCTGATACAACGCTGGCATCTCCTGGCAAGGGTGCTGCCAGCATCCGCATCCCGCGTGCGGCAACGTAATCGGGGCAAGAGGCAAAGGCATCGCTGTAGTCGCGCAAAATCTGCCAGCCTGTGGCGCTGGCTTCGCCGCAAGAAAGCCCTGCCATCACCGTATCCAAGTCACCTCCCACCGCTACTGCTTCGCCACTTTGCTGCATGGCAGAGCGGTATATGCAATCAGCCGCACGCGCTTCGGCAACAATCAATTTCGGGCGATTTGCACCGTAAGCAGCCACCACATACGCTTGCACTGCCGCCGCCAGCGAGCCAACGCCTGCTTGCACGATGATGTGCGTAGGAGGCTGCGGTGCTGCCTGTGATACCTGCGCTGGCGCTAGTGCGTGCAGTTGCTCCATCGCTTCGAGCATCAGCGTGCCATAGCCTTGCATAATCCACAGCGGTATTTGCTCGTAGCCAGGCCAAGCAGTATCTTGCACCACTTGCCAGCCGTGGCGTTGCGCCAGCTCGGCCGTATAACGCACGGCAGCGTCGTAATTCATCGGCAAAATTTCAGCCGTAGCGCCTTCGCTGCGAATCGCGTTCAACCGCTCGGCTGATGCGCCTTGCGGCATGTAAACAACGGCTTTTTGCTTGAGCTGCCGCGCCGTCCACGCTACGCCGCGCCCGTGGTTGCCGTCGG
The DNA here is from genome assembly GCA_017993135.1 of Allobrachymonas sp. Lineage (GTDB taxonomy): Bacteria > Pseudomonadota > Gammaproteobacteria > Burkholderiales > Burkholderiaceae_C > Brachymonas. Next base: position 7,766 of record JAGONG010000027.1, on the reverse strand, counting down.
TGGTGGTGGCAAACACCACTTCGCCGAGCTGCTTGCGCACTGCCTCGCTGGTCATCACTTCAAAGGGAAGTTGTGCAATATCAGTGCCCAGCCGCTGGGCAATATGGCAGCCCAGCGCATAAGCGCCACCCAGCACCTTAAAAGCATTCAAGCCAAAGCGGTGCGACTCATCTTTCACATAAATACCGCCCACGCCCAGCTTGGCTGCAAGCTGCCCGAGGCTGACCAGCGGTGTAGGCGCGTAGCCTGGCATGGTGCGGTGAAAAGCCAGCGCTTTGCCCAATTCGGCAGGGCTAAAGTCTGCCACGCTTGCGCTTGGCGCGTTGAAAAATGCGGTTTTGTTCAAAAAAATACGGGTTTGCTCGGGCATGGCTTTTCCTTTCAAACAGGCAAATGGCTAAAGTTGCATTGTCATGCATGGCTGCGCTGCACGTTTTAAGGCGCAAAAAAGCCCCGCTCCTTGCAAAAGCGGGGCTATTAACTAACCCTGGAAAGCTGCGCAAGACGCTTGAGCGCACTGCCAAGCGCTTGCGCTGAGCTAAAGCTGGCACATTGCCAGTGTTAGCTCACAGACATTAGAACTTGTGGCGAATGCCCACTGTGTATTGCTGGGTGTTGCCTGTCAAAATGGTATGACTCACGCCAGCATCACGCATCTTGAGCTTAACATCGGCACTGCGTGCAATGCGAGCATAAACATCGGTGCGCTTGCTAAAGGCATAATTTCCCTGCACGGCAAACTCATGACCCTTAGCCGAGAATTTGGGGCTGCTAGGTATGATGGCAGCAGGCACAGTGTAATCGGCCTTGTTGTAGGCATATTCAGCTCCCAAGGTAGCAGCGCCCAGCGGCACAGCTACGCCCACAGCCAACTGGTGGTGTGTAGTCTTGCCAAAATCAAGCTTACCACCCCACACAGCGCCGCCGTCATAGGCTTTGGTTTTAACCTGCCCACCCTTGTACTCGCCGTAAAGTTTGGCTACATTGAGCTCGTAAGACGCACCAAGCCCCCAGTCGGTTTTGGTCATGTCGTAGCTGAAAACACCAGGAAACAAGGTGCCTACCAAACCGCCAACTGGAGCCTTGCCAGTTTCATGCTGCAACACGCCGCCAACACTCAAGGGGCCAGTAGCATAGTCCATGCTCACACCCACCACGGTACTATTGGTTTTGCCTGTTTCAGCACCGCCAACCTTGGTCGTGCTGCCGTTGTGCCCAAGCACTGCACGCACATTTACGCCAGAAAACGCGCCGTTGTAAAACAGACCAGAAGTGCGTCCAGTGTAAGAGGCCGACATACCCAAGACACTGCCTAGGCTGAGACCAGACACATCTACCCCATCCAGTGCAGCCGGAAAGGTATCTGTACCATCAACCGCCTTGTAGCTGCCCGACCATTCATTGAGTGGAGTGCCATCGCGTCCAACCAGCACCTCACCAAAGCTGCCCTTCAAGCCAACAACCGCACGGCGATCAAAGGCACTTTTAGTTGCGCCCGAAGCCGAATCAAACCCCATTTCCAAAGCAAAAACAGCGCTCAAACCATTACCCAAGGCTTCTTCGCCCTTAAAGCCCAGACGCGACCCCTGCAAAGTGCCAGAATTGACACCCCAGCTGCTTGTTTGGAGCTTGGCACCGCTTATAAGCGGCAATTTCACGGTGTTTTTTTTGTAACCATAGCCAGTATCAACGACGCCATACATGGTGACAGACGATTGTGCCGTAGCAGCACTGACAGCTGCCAGAGCAGCAAGAGCAATTAGGGATTTTTTCATTGTCAAGTTCCTCCAAAGAATGAATGCAAAATTCGCCGCGTAACACAAACAGTGCACTTCCTGTAATTAACGGCGACAGACTCTTTCTAGAATCTAAGAAGATTAGACAAGACAAGACAAGACAAGACAA
>JAGONG010000027.1:0-5761 GCA_017993135.1 Allobrachymonas sp. | reverse complement strand
AGACAAGACAAGACAAGACAAGACAATTTTTACATTTTCACTACAAAAAAGGGGTTCCGTTGTTTCAAGGCTACACCTTCTTGTGTAACAACGAGGAAAGAAAGATGTTTTTGCCCATTCCACGCACGTAAATGGGTTGTTTTGATTTTTGTGCGCTGGATGCGGTCTTATATGCATTTGCCGCACAATACAAACTTGTGGCGCATTTACCAGCCGCGTGCTTGCTAGCATGATTTCAGCAGCAGCCACCCCAATCCTGTTAATCTCTTGAAGGTAATCTCATCATGCCCAAACGCACCCCTCCCCCACACTGGCGCACCGAAACTTTGGCTGTGCACGCGGGCTACGACATCGACCCGACCACCAAATCAGCCGTTGTTCCTCTGTACCAAACCACCTCTTACGCTTTTGATAGCACCCAGCACGGTGCAGATCTGTTTGACCTGAAGGTGCCGGGCAACATCTACACCCGCATCATGAACCCCACGCAAGACGTGCTGGAGCGCCGTGTGGCTGCGCTTGAGGGTGGTGTGGCTGCGCTGGCTTTTGCCTCTGGCTTGGCAGCTATTACCGCCTCCATACAAACCATTGCCGAAGCGGGCGACAACATCATCTCCAGCAGCGCGCTGTACGGCGGCACTTACAACCTGTTTGCCCACACCCTGCCACAGTATGGTGTGCAGGTGCGTTTTGCCGACTACAGCGACCCAGCCAGCTTTGAGCAGCATATCGACGCGCGCACCAAGGCCATTTTTTGCGAGTCCATTGGCAACCCGCTGGGCAACGTTACCGACTTCAAAAAGCTCGCCGACATTGCCCACCGCCACGGCTTGCCGCTGATTGTGGATAACACCGTGCCCAGCCCCTACCTGTGCCGCCCGTTTGAGCACGGCGCAGACATTGTGGTGCATGCCCTAACCAAATACATTGCTGGCCACGGCACCAGCATTGGCGGCATGATTGTCGATAGCGGCAAATTCCCTTGGGCGCAGCACGCTGAACGTTTCAAGCGCCTGAGCACGCCCGAAGTCAGCTACCACGGCGTGGTTTACACCGAAGCCTTTGGCAATGCTGCCTACATAGGTCGCGCCCGCACCGTGCCTTTGCGCAATATGGGCGCGGCGATTAGCCCGTTTAACGCCTTTATGATTTTGCAAGGGCTTGAAACGCTGCCGCTGCGCATGGACCGCATCTGCGAAAACAGCGTCAAAGTGGCGCAATTCCTCAAAGGCCACAGCAAAGTCGGCTGGGTGAATTACTCTGGCTTGGCCGACCACCCCGACCACCATCTGGTGCAGCAATACATGGGCGGGCGCGCCTCGGGCGTGTTTACCTTTGGCGTAAAAAGCGCCGATGGCGACGGCCGCGCCGCTGGCGGGCGCTTGCAAGATGCTCTGCAGCTCTTTACCCGCTTGGTCAATATTGGCGACAACAAATCGCTCGCCTGCCACCCTGCCAGCACCACGCACCGCCAGTTGTCGGCGCAAGAGCTACGCAAGGCAGGCGTAACGGAGGACACCATCCGCCTGTCTATCGGCATAGAGCACGCTGATGACCTGATTGCCGATTTGGAGCAAGCTCTGGCTGCGGTGTAAGCCTGTTTGCCAGTGCAGGCGCTTTGTGCAGTGCGGCGCTGCCCGCATCGCCTTGTGCCAAGCCAGGCGGCATAGCATTTGCTACGCTTGGCTATGCTGCCCGCCTGTGCGCTAGGCGCAGCTTTTCGCGTCTGTGCGAAGATACCCCGCTTGCTTTGGACTAACTTAACTGGGTTTTGCTTGATGGCGCAGGTTTGCTTGTCTGCGCACGCCAGCGAGCCTGTGCGCACCAAAGTACAGCAAAGCACACCAGCGCCTTTACCCCATTACTCTGATACCTACACCAATCCTATGCATATCCTGTCTTTGGCAGCCCCTGATTTACGCGGTTTTTTCTGGCAATGGCGGCAATGGCAGCGCAGTGGCGCTTTGCGCGATGGCGCTGTGCTGCATTACGTCTGGCAATGCCAGCAAGCCCCAGTATGGGCTGACGTTGCCGCGCAACTTGCCGCCTTTGCCAACAATGCCGCTGCTCAGGGCGATAGCGGCATAACCCACTGGCAGCAACAAGCGCACAACAGCTTGCAGGCGCAATGGTGGGGGCTACTACCTGGCTGGCACCGTTTGGCATTGGCCGATGAGCAACTGATTTTGACTTTAGCCATAGGCGATGTGCTGCCCATATTGCGCGATGCCAGCGGGCGCTTTGGGCAAATCCACCTGCACCCTGCTTGCTTTAATGCCATAGCCGCACCTGAAGCCAACCCAAGCGCAAACAGCAGCGGCAACCACCCCTTGCACAATCTGGCTAACGCCTTGCGCCCCCTGTGCCAGCAAGGCACAGAGCTGCACTGCCTGCTGCCCCAAGCCTGCACGCAAGCGCCAGACAAAGCCCCAACAAACAGCCACCCTAACCCAAGCGCAAGCAACGTAGCGCCCCACGCCGCGCTTGCCTGCACGCCAGAGCTATTTACAAAATACCTGCACCAAACTGGCTGGAGCTTCACGCCAGCCAATCACACGCCGCTTTGCACTGCAGAAAACCACACCGCACCCAACTTCGCCGCGCCAAGCTGCAATCCAAGCACTACCGCCCCAGTTAATACAGCTTGTGCAGCCAACCCCTACCTGCTATGCCATGCCAGCGCAGCCACACACTACTTAAGCGCCCGCTACGCCCCGCACTGGCAGGCTACGCCCCAAGAGCCCACACCTGAAGCAGAACCAGTGCCAGCACCTACACCTGTCCCAACATGCACCCAAGCAAGCGCCACGGCACAGCACGCCATCGTCATAGGCTCTGGCTTGGCTGGCGCGGCTGCCGCTTACAGTCTGGCACGGCGCGGCTGGCAAGTTACCGTACTTGAAGCGGGCGCACAGCCTGCGGCGGGCGCTTCAGCCTTATCTGTAGGGCTGGTTGCGCCGCACACCTCGGCTGACGACACCCGCATCTCGCAACTCAGCCGCAGCGGCATCCGCTGCACACTGCAACGCGCCGCCAGTTTGCTGCAAGCGGGGCAAGACTGGGCAGCCAGCGGCGTGCTTGAGCACTGCGTGCAAGGCCAATCCAAGCTACCCCGCCACTGGCCGCAAAGCAGCACAACCTCTGGCGCAAACACCAACAGCAGCAGCGCCAACACCCCCGCCAGCGCACCAAGCCCCCACCCCTACGCCGCTGCCGCGGATTGGTCTGCTTTAGCCACCCCCGCCCAGTGCCAAGCTGCCCAACTGCCTGCGCACGCCGTAGCACTGCTGCACCCACGCGCAGCTTGGCTCAAGCCGCCTGCGCTCATACACGCCCTGCTACGCCACCCACGCATCCACTTTGCTGGCGCACAGCACGTTGCAGCCATACACGCCCCTGCAAGCAATGCCAATCTATCGTCCAACTGGCAGGTGTGCGATGCTGCTGGCAACACACTGGCACAAGCCCCGCTGCTTGTCATAGCAGCAGGCTACGGCAGCCACGCTCTGCTGCAATCAGCCGCCAGCAGCTTGCAGCAAGGCAAGCCCACCACCGCCGCACCCGACGCAGCCACGCCGCCTTTTGGCATTGCACTCGACCCCCTGCGTGGCCAAATCGCATGGGGCTGGCACGGCAGCACCACTACAAACACCACGCCCAACCCCGCAGACCAGCTCCCCAGCATCCCCATCAACGGCAAAGGCAGCATGGCAGCGCACATCCCGCACAGCCAAGACGCCCGCAACGGCAGCATCTGGATTGCTGGCTCAACCTTCAGCCGTGGCGATACCGATGCCCGCGCCCGCTACAGCGACCTGCCCGCCATCCTTGACAAACTGCAAACCCTGCACCCAGCCACTGCACAGGCGCTGCAACCCGCCTTTGCCAGCGCCAGCACTGCAGGCAGCAGCGAGCACATCCACATCTGGGCAGGCATCCGCGTAACCCTGCCCGACCGCATGCCTGCCGTGGGCAGCGTCAGCAGCAATCACCATGCAGCCACAAAGCAAGCTGAAACAGGTTCTGCCACCCCCCACGGGCTGCACCTGTGCTGCGGCATGGGCGCGCGCGGGCTGGCTTTGGCCATGCTCAGTGGCGAGCTGCTTGCCGCCCACATCCACCACGAGCCCCTGCCCACAGGCAAAAAACTCGCTGCCATGCTTGCTGCAAGCCGCTGGGCGCAGCGCAATTAACACCTGCCATGCACCAGCACCATAGCCCTGCCAGCAACCAAGCCACGCCCACCTTTCTACAATAGCGCCATGCCCAGCGCCACACACCTACCTACTGCACCCATGCCCGCCCACCTCAACCACCCCCTGCTGCACGGCCTCAACCCCGAGCAGCTACGCGCCGTTACCCTGCCCGATGAGCACGCCCTGATACTGGCTGGCGCAGGTTCAGGCAAAACCCGCGTGCTTACCACCCGCATTGCCTGGCTGCTAGCCGAGCAACGCGCCACTGCTGCAGGCATCTTGGCCGTTACCTTTACCAACAAGGCAGCCAAAGAAATGCTCACGCGCCTCTCAACCATGCTGCCCATCAACGTGCGCGGCATGTGGATAGGCACGTTTCATGGCTTGTGCAACCGCTTTTTACGCGCACACTACAAGGTGGCCAACCTGCCACAAACGTTTCAGATTCTGGACATGCAAGACCAGCTCTCCAGCATCAAGCGCCTATACAAGCAGCACGGCATAGATGACGAGCAATTTCCGCCCAAGCAAATGCAGTGGTTTATCGGCGGCTGCAAAGAAGAAGCCATGCGCCCTGCCGACGTGCCCGTGCGCGATGCCGAAAGCCGCAAAAAAGCCGAAATCTACGCCCTCTACGAAGAACAATGCCAGCGCGAAGGCGTAGTTGATTTTGGCGAACTGATGCTACGCAGCTACGAAATCTTGCGCGACCACCCACTCGTGCGCCAACACTACCAGCGCCGCTTCAGGCACATACTGGTTGATGAATTTCAAGACACCAACCGCCTGCAATACCTCTGGCTCAAACTCTTTGCCGCCAATGCCAGCAGCGCCGACCAAAACGCGGGCATTGCCCCCAACGCCATCTTTGCCGTGGGCGACGACGACCAAAGCATCTACGCCTTTCGCGGCGCGCGTGTAGGCAACATGAACGACTTCGTGCATGAGCTGGGCGTAAAGCACCAAATCAAACTCGAGCAAAACTACCGCAGTTTCAGCAACATCCTTGACAGCGCCAACGCCTTAATCGGCCACAACACGCGCCGCCTGGGCAAAAACCTGCACACCACCCAAGGCGCGGGCGAGCCCGTGCGCATAGTAGAGCTACCCAGCGACATGGCTGAAGCGCAATGGCTGGCAGAAGAAATCAAGCAACTCATCAACGATGGAGCCGAACGCAAAGAAATCGCCATCCTCTACCGCAGCAACGCACAAAGCCGCGTGATTGAAAGCAAGCTCTTTAACGCCGCCATACCCTACCGCGTATACGGCGGCCTGCGCTTTTTCGAGCGCGCCGAAGTCAAACACGCCTTGGCCTACCTGCGCTTGCTTGATAACCCGCGTGACGACACCAGCTTTTTGCGCGTAGTCAATTTCCCGCCGCGCGGCATTGGCGCACGCAGCATCGAGCAACTGCAAGACGCAGCCCGCGCCAGCAACAGCGCCTTACACGATGCCGTGCTGCAAGTAAGCGGCAAAGCAGGCGCTAACCTGGCATCGTTTGTGGCGAAACTCGATGTCATGCGCGAACAATCGCACACCCGCAGCTTGAAAGAAATCGTCGA
>JAGONG010000026.1 GCA_017993135.1 Allobrachymonas sp. | reverse complement strand
CCCTCATCCAAACCATGCCAGAAGCTCTACACCCTCCCCTTACCTCGCTCGCCCACGGCGGCGGCTGCGGTTGCAAAATCGCGCCTTCCATTTTGCAAAGCATCATGGCCAGCGTGCCTGCGGGCATCATCCCGCCTGCGCTGCTGGTGGGCACAGAATCATCTGACGATGCAGCCGTCTACCAAATCAACCCCACCCAAGCACTGGTTGCCACCACCGACTTTTTCACCCCCATAGTGGACGACCCGCACCACTTTGGCCGCATAGCCGCTACCAACGCCATCTCTGACGTATACGCCATGGGCGGCACGCCGCTGCTGGCGCTCGCCATAGTTGGCATGCCGCTAGACAAACTGCCCGCTGCCACCATCACCCGCATCTTGCAAGGCGGCGCAGAAGTGTGCGCCCAAGCGGGCATACCCATTGCGGGCGGGCATTCTATTGATGTGCAAGAGCCCATCTATGGGCTGGTCGTTATCGGGCTAGTCAACCCGCAAAACCTCAAGAAAAACAGCGCCGCACAAGCTGGCGACGTGCTCATACTTGGCAAACCGCTAGGCGTAGGCATACTCTCGGCCGCGCTCAAAAAAGGGCAGCTTTCTGATGCTGACTACGCCACCATGCTGCACACCACCACGCAGCTCAACCAGGTTGGCAGCCAGCTCGCCACCCTCGCAGGCGTACACGCCATGACTGATGTAACGGGCTTTGGCTTGGGCGGGCATTTGCTTGAAATTTGCCGAGGCTCGCGCCTAAGCGCCACCGTACACTGGCCGCAAGTGCCCCTGCTGCAAGCCGCCGCCACGCTGGCGCAACAAGGCATAGCCACAGGCGCATCTACCCGCAACTGGGCCAGCTACGGGCACGACATCACCCTGCCTGCCGACTTTGCCATGTGGCAACAAAAGCTCCTCACCGACCCCCAAACCTCTGGCGGCCTGCTCGTGAGCTGCCAGCCACAAGCAGCCGCACAAGTGCTTGAAATGTTCCAGCAAGCAGGCTTTGCACAAGCGGCAATCATCGGGCAACTACAAGCTGGCGCGGCAAGCCTGCGCGTTGAAATATCCAGCGCGCCATCACGCTAGCGCCCTTGGCCGTTGGCAGTGGCATAAGGGGCAGTGCCTGCAAGGCTGCCCGCTTGCATCGCGCTGCCAATGTGCAGCCAATGTGCAGCCAATGTGTGCAGCCCGCCAGCGTTATGCCATGTGGCGTAAGCCCCACAGCCCGCCAAAATCTGCAAATCAGCCCTTGCGCCCGCTGCTTTTCGTAACACAATGGCAGCACCATGTTTCTCGTCATACCCGTTGAAAACAAACCCTCGTGGAAATCTCCGCCTTGGGCTACGATTTTGCTCATCGTGCTCAACGTGGTCATCTACTTTGGCTGGCAAGTGCCTGAGGAGCACGCAGCAAGCGAAGCAGCTGCCCACTACGCCCAAACCAATCTGCCCAAACTAGAGCTGCCGCACTTTGTAAGCCACCTTGAGCAAAAAGCAGCCCGCCAAAAAAACCAGCAAAGCACACACCAGGCCGAGATGGCCGCTGCCATGCTCAAGCACGAAGCCTATGCGCCCCTCTACGAATTTATGCTTCAAGAAAGCCACTTTCGCAGCCGCTTGCTTGCCGAGCAAGTTATTACGCCTGCCAGCGAGCACTACGCCCTTTGGCGCAACGCCCGCAATGCCTTTGCCAGCTACGAGCCGCCCGAGGAGCCGTTTACTCTGCGCTGGGCGCAAAACTATGGCGAAAGCGGCATTGCCGACGTTTTTGCGCGCCCCGCTACCCTGCTCACCTGCACCTTCTTGCACGGCAGCATTGACCACCTGCTGGGCAATATGCTCTTTTTGTTTCTGTTTGGCTTTGCGCTAGAAATGGCTCTGGGCGCGCCGCTGTATTTGCTGTGCTACGTTTTCTCAGGCATTGGCGCGTCGCTCATTGCAGGCTTGGCCTATGCAGGCAATGGCAACTATGGCCTGGGCGCATCAGGCGCTATTGCAGGGCTCATGGGCATGTATGCAGTGCTTTACCGCCTGCGCCGCATCAAGTTTTTCTACATCATTTTGTTTTACTTCAACTACGCGCGTTTGCCCGCCTTGTTGATGCTGCCAGTCTGGATGGGCCACGAGCTGCTGCAACACTGGCTAGCCGAAGGCAATGTGGCTTACATGGCGCACTTCGGCGGGCTGGTATGTGGCGCATTCATACTCTGGCTGCTCATGGCTATACGCCCCGCAACTGCGCCCGTATCCGAGCAAGCCCAAAAACAAGCCCCAGCCAACCCCGACGAAGCACAGCTTGCCGCCCACATCAGCCAAGCCCGCTCGCACGCCAACGCCTTGCAATTTGAAGCCGCCTGCAAAGCCTGGCGCAGCGCCGCCAAACTGCGCCCAGCCGATAGCCAGATTTTGCAATCGTGGTTTGAAATAGCGCGCCACTGGCCAGCCAGCGACGATTTCCATACGGCTGCACGCATGATTTTTCAACTTCGTGCCAAAGACGATGCCACCCGTTTGCTGCAACAGCGCACCTACCAAATTTATCTGGCACAAGCGCAACCCTCCATACGCTTGCGCCCCGCGCACATGGCGCAAATAGCGCACTCCATGATTCAACTGCAAGCCCTAGACGAAGCCGAGCGCCTGTGCCGCATCCTGGAAAAAACCGCCCCCACACACCCCACACTGCCCACACTGCTGAGCCAACTGGTCAATGCGTGGATTAAAAACGGCCAGCCCACAAAGGCATTGGCATGGCAAATCCAACTCTCGCAGCTAGCACCCAAAGACCCCGTAACGCTATGGCTGGCCAATATGCCAACGCGAAAATAAGCAGCAAATACGCCCTCGATATTGCGCCGATTTGCAGCAACGCAAATGCAGTGCACATGCAGTGCAAATGCAATGCAAAAGCAACGCAGAAGCAGCGCACAGGCGCGTTGCCCAGCCAAACCACTAGCAACAACCCAGCTAGCATTCAGCTTGCACCCAGCCAATACAGCCCAATGTATGAAAGCCATCCGCCCGCACACCCCCACGCGCAGGGCAGCAAAAAAGCCCCTTGTGTTTGGCACAAGAGGCTTTTGTATTGAACCTTGAACATTGAACACAGCGCACACGCGCCGCAGTCGCAGTCGCAGTCGCAGTCATTCAAAAAAGCGTAAAGCCAGCCGCCACGGCAACGGCGGCAGCAACAGCCAGCAAGCTATTGGCGTTATGCGCCCAAATACGCCTCACGCACACGCGCATCAGCCAGTAGCTCTTGGCCGCTGCCCTCCATCACGATACGGCCATTTTCAAGCACATAGCCACGGTCTGCCAGCTTGAGCGCCTGATTGGCGTTTTGCTCCACCAAAAACACAGTCACGCCTTCTTCGCGCAATTGCTCAATCGTCTCGAAAATGCGGGCAATAATCAGCGGCGCCAAGCCCAGCGAAGGCTCATCGAGCAGCAGCAAACGTGGGCGGCACATCAAAGCGCGGCCAATGGCCAGCATCTGCTGCTCACCGCCCGACATGGTGCCAGCGCGTTGTGCAAAACGCTCTTTCAGGCGCGGAAACAGCTCCAGCACATGCGCCAACTGCTGCTCGCGCTCGCTCTTGTCGCTGAAAAACGCACCCATTGCCAGATTTTCTTCCACCGTCAGGCGGGCAAAAACACGCCGCCCCTCGGGCGCAACCGCAATGCCTTTGCGAATAATCTCAGGCGTAGATTGCCCAATCAGCTCTTGGCCTTCATACAAAATAGAGCCACTGGCGGCACGCGGGTCGCCGCACAGCGTCATCAGCAGCGTAGACTTGCCCGCGCCATTGGCACCAATGAGCGTAACAATTTCGCCCTTGCGCACGCTCAAGCTCACATCGTGCAGCGCCTGCACGCGGCCATAGAAGGTATTAACCTGTTTAAACTCCAGCATCATCAGGCTTCTCCGAGGTAGGCTTTGATGACTTCAGGGTGGTTGCGCACATCTTGCGGCGTACCGTCAGCCAAGGGGCGACCCTGATTGATAACAACAATATGGTCTGAAATGCTCATCACCAGCTTCATATCATGCTCAATGAGCAGCACCGTCATGCCGTCTTCGTCGCGCAAAGTGGCAATCAACTCTTTGAGCTCTTCGGTTTCGCGCGGATTCAAGCCAGCAGCAGGCTCATCGAGCATGAGCAAGCTCGGGCGCGTCATCATGCAGCGGGCAATCTCCAAACGGCGCTGCTGCCCATAGGCCAGCGTGCCCGCACTGCGGTTAGCCACATCGAGCAAATTCATGCGTTCAAGCCAATGCGCTGCAAACTCCAGCGCCTGCTTTTCGCTTTGGCGAAAGCCTGGCGTTTTAAATAGACCAGCGAGCATATTGCTCTTCAAGTGCCTGTGCTGCGCCACCAGCAGGTTTTCAACCGCCGTCATGCCGCGAAACAGGCGCACATTTTGAAACGTGCGCACCACGCCGCGCCGCGCTATTTGGTGGCCTGGCAGCCCCGTAATGTCTTGCCCGCGCAGCATAATTTTGCCGCCCGAAGGCTGATAAAAACCCGTCAAGCAGTTAAACACCGTGGTTTTACCCGCGCCATTGGGGCCAATCATCGACACAATCTGGCGCTCGTGCACGCTAAGCGAAACGCCATCTACAGCCAGCAAGCCGCCAAAGCGCATCGACAAATCACTGACTTGCAGCGCCACTGCGGGCGCTTGCTCTGTACAGATGCCACTACTCATTGTTCAAGCTCCAGATGCGGACGCTGCATGGGCAGCAAGCCTTGCGGGCGCCAAATCATCATCACAATCATGGTGAAACCAAAAACCAGCATGCGGTATTCGGCAAAGTCGCGCATTTCCTGCAACAGCACCATCACCGCCGCAGCAGCAATAACGCCCAGTTGCGAGCCCATGCCGCCAAGCACCACTATCGCCAAAATCATGGCCGATTCAATAAAAGTAAACGACTCGGGCGTTACCAAGCCCTGCCGCGCAGCAAAAAAACTGCCCGCAAAGCCCGCAAAAGCCGCGCCAATGGTAAATGCCGAAAGTTTGATGCCCGTAGGATTAAGCCCCAGCGCACGGCAAGCAATTTCGTCTTCGCGCAATGCCTCCCACGCGCGGCCAATGGGCATGCGAATCAGGCGATTCACCACCACCAGCGCCAGCAGCACCAGCAGCAAGGCAATCAAATACAGCACCACCACTTTCAAAGCGGGGTCGTACTCCAAGCCAAAAAACTCGTGAAACGCCTGCCCGCCCTCGGGCGCATTGCGCTCAAAAGCAAAGCCAAACAAGGTCGGCTTGGGAATTGAGCCAATGCCTGCGGGCCCGCCCGTTATCTCTGTCATATTGCGCAGCAGCAAGCGGATAATTTCGCCAAAGCCCAGCGTCACAATCGCCAGATAGTCACCACGCAAGCGCAGCACAGGAAAGCCCAGCAAAAAGCCAAACAAGGCTGCCGCCGCACCCGCCACAGGCAAGGCTTGCCAAAAGCCCCAGCCCCAGTACTGCGAGAGCAAGGCGTAGGTGTATGCGCCTACGGCATAAAAGCCCACATAGCCCAAGTCGAGCAAGCCAGCCAAACCCACCACCACGTTCAAGCCAATGCCCAGCATGATGTAAATCAGCACCAGCGTAGCAATATCTACTGCGCCACGCGAGCCAAAAAACGGCCACGCCAGCGCCAGCAGCGTAAGCACGCCAATGACAAGGCGCTGCGTCTTGGGCAAGCGCAGCCACGCACGCACGCCGCACGTCTGCGCTGAGGAGGTTTGCGCCCGAGCGCCCAAAAACGCAGGCACAGGTACATAGTCGCGCAGCAGTTGCCAGAAAAACATCAACACAACAGCGCCAGCAATGAGCCACCAGCTCAAAGCATCGTCGCTTTGCACCACCAAACCAACGCCTTCGGTGCGCAGGCGCAAGCCCAAAATTGGCCCCGACACCAACGCCACCAGCAAGGCGCTAAACGAAGCCCGTTTAAGTGCGGTATTCATACTTTCTCCACCTCAGGACGACCCAAAATGCCCGTAGGCCGAAACAGCAGCACCAGCACCAGCAGGCTAAACGCCACCACATCCTTGTACTGGTCGCCCACAATATCAGCGCCAAAAGCCTCAGCCACGCCCAGCAGCAAGCCACCCAGCATCGCGCCAGGAATAGAGCCAATGCCACCCAAAACAGCCGCCGTAAATGCCTTGATGCCTACCAAAAAGCCAATGTTGGGGTTAATCACCCCATACTGCATGCCCAGCAACACGGCAGCAACGGCAGCCAGCGCCGCGCCAATCACAAAGGTGAGCGAAATCACCCTGTTGGTTTCAATGCCCAGCAGCCGCGCCATGCCAATATCTTCGGCGCAAGCGCGGCAAGCACGCCCCAGCGCCGAGCGCGAAATAAACACGGTTAGCCCGCCCATAACCAGCAGCGTGACTACAAAAATAAGCAACTGCATCCACGAAATCATGACGCCATCCATCGCATCGCCCAGCACAAAGCCGCCAGGCAACATTTGGTCAATGGCTTTTTCGCGCGAGTCTTGCGCCAGCATCACGCCGTTTTGCAAAAAAATCGACACGCCAATCGCCGAAATCAGCGGAATGAGCCTATTGCCGCCGCGCAGCGGGCGATATGCCACGCGCTCAATGCTGTAGCCATAGGCGCTGGTGACAAGAATGGCGCAGACAAAAGCCCCCGCCATAAGCAGCAGCGTGCTATCTACGCCCATGGCGGCCAGCAGCGTTATCGCCATGAAAGCGACATACGAGCCAATCATGTAAACCTCGCCGTGCGCGAAGTTAATCATGCCGATGATGCCGTACACCATGGTGTAGCCAATGGCAATGAGCGCATAAGTGCTGCCTACGGTTAAACCATTGACTAGCTGCTGAAGGTAGTGGTAGAGCGCTTGCATGAATTTATGGAATAAAACAAAGATGTGAGCCGCATCCTGCACAGCCCACACGCCAAAACACAAACGAGCCGGGCTGCACTAAAGCGCTGCCCAGCTCAGCATTGTTCCCAAAAAAACTATTGCGTCAGCGCACTTTTTGCCCGCATGGAGCTGCGCCGACGCATAGCCTTGGTACGCGGCAAGACGACTTACTTGGCTTCTGTCTTGCTGCCGTTTTTGTGCCAACGGTACACAACGTAGCTGAAGTTTTTCACGTCGCCTTTGGCATCAAAGCCAATGTTGCCAATGGCTGTATCAAACGTGCTGGCACGCATGTTTTGGGCGATTTTCTTGGGGTCTGTGCCGCCTGTTTTTTTGATGCTGTCAGCCAGCACTTGCACAGTGGCGTAGTAAGGCATAACGAAAATGCCTGTTGGGTCTTGCTTTTTGGCTTTAATCGCATCAACGATGCCCTTGTTTTTGGGGTCTTGCTCAAACGCTTTGGGCAGCGTTGTCAGCATGCCTTCAGAGGCTTCGCCCGCAATGGCAGAAAGGTCTTTGTTACCCACGCCTTCTGGGCCCATGAATTGGGCTTTCAAGCCAGCTTGACGTGCCTGGCGCAGCAGCAAGCCCATTTCGGGGTGGTAGCCGCCAAAGTACACAAAGTCTACGTTGGCGCGTTTGAGTTTGGTAATCAAGGCGTTGTAGTCTTTATCACCAGCGTTCAGGCCTTCGTACATGGCAACTTTATTGCCGCTGGACTCCAGCATTTTTTTAACTGTGCTGGCAATGCCTTCACCATACTGTTGTTTGTCGTGCAGTACGGCAATGGTTTTGCCTTTGTAGTTGGCAGCAATGTATTTGGCTGCAATGGGGCCTTGAATGCTGTCCAGACCTGTGGCACGGAACACCATTTTCAGGCCGCGTGTTGTGATGTTGGGTGCAGTAGCCGAGCCGCTGAGCATGAGCACGCCTTCGTCTTCGTAGACGTTGGATGCAGCTTCGGTTGCGCCCGAGCAAACGTGACCAATGACGAGTTTGATTTTGTCATTGACTACCTTGTTGGCTACGGCAACGGCTTGCTTGGGGTCGCAGGCATCGTCATAAATCACGCCTTCGAGCTTGCTGCCATTTACGCCGCCAGCTTTGTTGATTTGCTCAATCGCAGCCAGTGCGCCAATGCGCTGCATGTCGCCATACTGGGCAACAGAGCCAGTAACGGGGCCTGCAATCGCAATTTTGATGGGCGCAGCCGCCAGTGCGTTGCCAGCAAGTCCAGCCAATGCAAGTGCAGCGGCCAAATGGGTGATACGACGGTTTTTCATGGAACAATGGCTCCTGTCAGTGATGTATAAAAAAATAAACCAGACACGCTGGCTCTATAGAGGTAATGCTTTTTCTAGGATAACACAAGGCAATATCCCTATAAACCCTATAGAAACATCGCCCACACTCCTCGCTGCGCCATTGGTAGCAACAATTGGTAGCAACAGCTTGAAACAAAGTGCCTTGTGTGCTTGCGCGCGAAAAAGCAGTGCGCGGTGGATAAGTTAGCAGTTTTTACGCTTGGCATGTGTATTTTTCTGTTTTTTTATCCAATGCCTATACACGAGTTATGCACAGCCTTATCCACATGCTGCTTTGCGCTATCGCCTAGTATTGCAGCATTGGCATTGCGCTTTTAGGGTTGTGCGAGGCAAATCTGCCAGCGCAACGCGTGCATTTGCCTGCAAGCAACTTCTAGCTACAGCAAGCGATTACAAGCGATTGATAGAAAATTTTTTGAGAACACCATGAACGATACCGCCAGTTACGCCCCCCAATACGACTCTTACGGCCACGATGAAAGCCACGACCCGCAACTGGCACAGTTGCGCGTGCCGCCGCACTCGATTGAGTCCGAATCCAGCGTGCTGGGCGGCTTGCTGCTTGACAATCAGGCGTGGGACCGCGTGGCCGATTTGCTCATTGCCAGCGACTTTTACCGCCATGAGCACCAGTTGATTTTCGAGGCGATTGGCAAGCTCATCAACAACTCCAAGCCCGCTGACGTGATTACCGTGTTTGAGGCGCTGCAAGGGCTGGGGCGGGCTGATGATGTGGGCGGGCTGGTTTATCTCAATGCGCTGGCGCAGTTTGTGCCCAGTGCCAGCAACATTCGCCGCTATGCCGAAATCGTGCGTGAACGCTCGATTTTGCGCAAGCTCATCAGCGCGAGCGACGAAATTGCCACCCGCGCTTTTAACCCGCAAGGCGTGCCCATTGAGCGCGTGCTCGATGAGGCCGAGCAGAAGATTTTCAAAATCGGCGAAGAAGGCTCGCGCATGAAAGAGGGCTTTCAGCCGATGGAGTCGCTCGTGGTGCAGTTGCTCGACCGCGTGCAGGAAATGTCTGAAAACCCCAACGACATCACAGGCGTGCCTACGGGCTTTACCGATTTGGACAAGATGACCAGCGGCTTTCAAGCGGGCGACCTGATTATTCTTGCCGCGCGCCCCAGTATGGGCAAAACGGCTTTTGCCATCAACATTGCCGAGCATGTGGCGCTCAAGGAAGAGTTGCCTGTAGCCGTGTTTTCGATGGAAATGGGCGCGGCGCAGCTCGCCGTGCGTATTGTTGGCTCCATTGGCCGTATCGACCAGGGGCGGCTGCGCACGGGCAAGCTGCTTGATGAGGAGTGGCCGCGCTTGACTGAGGCGATTGAGAAAATGCGCACCGTGTCCATGCACATTGACGAAACGCCCGGGCTTACCACCAGCGAGCTGCGCGCCAACGCCCGCCGCTTGGCGCGCCAGTGCGGCAAACTGGGGCTTATTGTGGTGGACTATTTGCAGCTCATGAGTGGCAGCGGTGGCTCTAGCAGCGAAAACCGCGCTACCGAGTTGAGCGAAATCTCGCGCGGCTTAAAGATGCTGGCCAAAGAGCTGCAATGCCCCGTGATTGCGCTCTCGCAGCTCAACCGCAGCGTTGAAACGCGCACCGACAAACGCCCCATGATGAGCGATTTGCGCGAGTCTGGCGCGATTGAGCAAGATGCCGACGTGATTATGTTTATCTACCGCGATGACTACTACAACAAAGAAAACAGCAAAGAGCCAGGCGTGGCTGAAGTCATTATCGGCAAGCAGCGTAACGGCCCGACAGGCACGGTCAAGCTGGCCTTTATCAAGCCGCTGACCAAGTTCGAGAGCTTGGCGCAGTACGCCGAAGAGTTTTGATTTTTCCTGCCCGCACTAGCTCTGCACAGCGCCTGCCTTGTGCGGGCCGTGTGCAGGTGCGCGCTGTGCAAGCTAGGGTGCGCAGGCTGCTGCTTGCTACAGGCTGCCCGCGCTCCTCGGCAGCGTTACATTTTGCAGCTTGGCACGTTGCGCCGCTGTGAGCCAGAAAAGAGCTGACGCGGGCGGCCAATTTTGTATTCGGGGTCTGAAATCATTTCGTTGAGCTGCGCAATCCAGCCTACGGTACGCGCCAATGCAAAGATGCCCGTGAACAGGTTGGCTGGTATGCCAATGGCGCGTTGCACGATGCCAGAGTAGAAATCCACGTTGGGATAGAGCTTGCGGCTGACGAAGTAATCGTCTTCCAGCGCGATTTTTTCAACCGCCTTGGCCAGTGCAAACAGCGGGTCTTTCTCCAGCCCCAGTTCGGCCAGCACTTCGTTGCAGGTTTCTTGCATGAGCTTGGCGCGCGGGTCGTAGTTTTTGTAGACGCGGTGGCCAAATCCCATCAGGCGCACGCCTGAATTTTTGTCTTTGACTTGCTCCATGAATTCGCCCACTTTGGCTATGCCGCCATTGGCTTGCAGGTTTTCAAGCATGCTTAGGCAGGCTTCGTTTGCACCGCCATGCGCGGGCCCCCACAGGCAGGCCACGCCAGCGGCAACGGCTGCAAACGGGCTGGTGCCCGAGCTGCCGCACAAGCGCACGGTGGAGGTAGAGGCGTTTTGCTCGTGGTCGGCGTGCAGGATAAAGATGCGGTCGAGCGCCTTTTCAATGACGGGATTGACGCGGTAGTCTTCGCACGGTGTGCCAAACATCATGCGCAGGAAGTTGCCGCTGTATGACAGCTCGTTGCGCGGGTACATATACGGCTCGCCAATGCCGTATTTGTAGGCCATGGCAACTAGCGTGGGCATTTTGGCAATCAGGCGTATGGCCGCCGTGTTGCGCTGGGCGCTGTCGAGCGCGTTGGTGGAGTCGGCATAAAAGGCTGACATGGCTCCCAGCAGCCCTGTGAGCACGGCCATGGGGTGTGCATCTCGGCGAAAGCCACGCAAAAAGAATTGCATTTGCTCGTGCACCATGGTTTGGCTCAAGATGAGTGCGTGAAAGTCATCACGCTGCTTGGCCTCGGGCAGCTCGCCGTTAAGCAGCAGGTAGCAGGTGTCAAGATAGTCGCAACAGGTGGCTATTTGCTCAATCGGGTAGCCACGGTAGAGCAGCTCGCCTTTGTCGCCGTCAATGTAGGTAATGGCAGACTGGCATGATGCGGTAGACAAAAAGCCCGGGTCGTAGGTGAACATGCCCGTTTGCCCATACAGCTTGCGGATGTCTATTACGTCCGGGCCTACGGTGCCGTGGTACATAGGAAGCTCTACGCTGGGGCGTCCATCGCTAAATGTGAGCGTAGCTTTGTTATCAGAGAGTTTCATGGCAAGTTCTCCTGTTGGAGGCTGACAAAAAATAAATTAGCCACTTGCGTGGCTATAAAAGCACAAATAGCACTATTGGACAGCAAGGGCAGCAAGGCCAGCAAATGCTTGTACGAAAAATTTTGGCGCAAGCATTTGCGGGTTGCTTTGCTTGTAGGCTGTGTTGCAGGCTACAGCATAAACGCTTTAGACGGTGTGTTGCGCACCTGCTCAAGTACCCGTATAACTTGTGGTGTAGCTAACGGTGCAGCAGGCTCGGATTTTCGCAAAAACAAGTCCAGCAAATCGTTGTCTGGCAGCGCCATCAGCGCGTCGAGCGCTTGCGCGTCGGCCTGGGTCATGCTGCTGGCGTGTGCCTCGAAATAGTTGGTGATAAAGAGGTCGTTTTCCAGCAAGCCACGGCGGCAGCGCCAGCGCAGTTTGCTGTAGGCGTGGGGGTGTAGCAATAGGGTTTCGCTCATGTCTTGCTGCTGCATTCGCCCGCTTAGATGGCGCGGCGCACCATGAGCTCTTTGATTTTGCCAATGGCGCGCGCCGGGTTGAGGCTCTTGGGGCAAACGTCCACACACTGCATGATGGTGCGGCAGCGAAACAGGCGATAGGGGTCTTCCAAATTATCAAGGCGCTCGCTGGTGGCTTCGTCGCGGCTGTCGGCCAAGAAGCGGTAGGCTTGCAGCAAGCCAGCAGGGCCCACGAATTTATCAGGGTTCCACCAAAAGCTCGGGCAGCTTGTTGAGCAACTTGCGCACAAAATGCATTCGTACAGGCCGTTTAGCTCTTCGCGCTCTTCGGGCGATTGCAGGCGCTCGCGCTGGGGCGGCTGGGTGTGGTTGATTAAGTAGGGCTTGATGGATTCGTACTGCTTGAAGAACAGGGTCATGTCCACAATCAGGTCGCGCACTACAGGCAGGCCTGGCAGCGGCTTGAGCACGACTGTTTGCGGCAAGGTGCGCATATTGGTCAGGCACGCCAAGCCGTTTTTGCCGTTGATGTTCATCGCGTCTGAGCCGCATACGCCTTCGCGGCATGAGCGGCGAAATGACAGGGTGGGGTCTTGCGCTTTGATTTTGACGAGTGCATCAAGCAGCATGCGCTCGCTGCCGTCAAGCTCGACGGCAATGGTTTGCATGTAGGGCTTGCTGTCTTTATCGGGGTCGTAGCGGTATATTTTGAAGGTGCGTAGCATGGTGAATTAACTCCGTATCGCTGTATGGCGTTTGGGGTGGTGCTGGGGTTCGCTGGTAAGGTGCGTGCGCATGCAAAAGCATTAGAAAGTGCGCACCTGCGGCGGTATAGCAGCTACCGTGCGCGGCTTCATATTGACTGGCTTGTAGCTCAGGCTGTTGGTGGCGCTGTGCCATAGCGAGTGCTTCATCCACTCGGCATCGTTGCGTCCCAGCCCCAGTGTGGGGTGGTCTGCGGGGTGCTCGTAGTCATTGACCATGTGTGCGCCACGGCATTCTTTACGCGCTGCCGCAGCCACCATGGTGGCTTGTGCTACTTCAATCAGGTTGGTGACTTCGAGTGCTTCCACCCGCGCGGTATTAAACACTTTCGATGTGTCTTGCAAACGGATGTTTTTCACGCGCTCGCGAATGGCAGCAATTTTTGCTACGCCTTCGTCCATCAGCGCCTGCGTGCGGAACACGCCTGCGTGCTGCTGCATGGCTTTGCGCATATCGTCTGCCACGTCTTGCGCGTATTCGCCGCTGGTGTTGGTATCAATTGCTGCCAAGCGGGCGCGGGTGAGGTCGGCGGCATCGGCTGGCAGCGGCTTGTGGTTTTCGTCTTTGATGCCAGATTTGACGATATGGTCGCCAGCGGCTTTGCCAAATACCAGCAAATCGAGCAATGAATTGGTGCCCAGACGGTTGGCACCGTGCACGCTCACGCAGGCGCATTCGCCTACGGCGTACAAGCCGTTTACCACGCGGTTTTCGCCATTGATGTGCTCTATGACTTGCCCGTGCAGATTGGTGGGCAGCCCGCCCATTTGGTAGTGGATGGTGGGCACAACTGGAATGGGCTCGCGGGTGATATCGACGTTGGCAAAGTGCACGCCGATTTCATAAACCGAGGGCAGGCGCTTGTGGATGGTTTCTGCACCCAGATGGTCCATTTTCATCAGGATGTAGTCTTTGTTGGGGCCGCAGCCTCGGCCTTCTTTGATTTCCTGGTCCATAGAGCGCGATACAAAGTCGCGCGGTGCCAGGTCTTTGAGCGTGGGCGCGTAGCGCTCCATGAAGCGCTCGCCTTCGCCGTTGAGCAAAATCGCGCCTTCGCCACGGCAGCCTTCGGTCAGCAGCACGCCTGCGCCTGCTACGCCTGTGGGGTGGAATTGCCAGAATTCCATGTCTTGCAGCGGAATGCCTGCGCGCGCAGCCATGCCCAAGCCGTCGCCCGTGTTGATGAAGGCGTTGGTTGATGAGTGGTAAATGCGCCCTGCGCCACCCGAGGCCATGAGCACGCTTTTGGCTTCGAGCAGGTAGACTTCGCCCGTTTCCATTTCCAAGGCGGTTACGCCTACTACGTCGCCCTCGGCGTTGCGCACCAAGTCAAGCGCCATCCATTCAACAAAAAACTGGGTGTGCGCGGCTACGTTTTGCTGGTACAAGGTGTGCAGCATGGCGTGGCCAGTGCGGTCGGCTGCGGCGCAGGCGCGTTGCACGGGTTTTTCGCCACGGTTGGCGGTGTGCCCGCCAAAGGGGCGCTGGTAGATGGTGCCGTCGGGGTTGCGGTCAAAGGGCATACCAAAATGCTCCAGCTCGTAGACTACCTTGGGCGCTTCCTGGCACATGAATTCAATCGCATCTTGGTCGCCAAGCCAGTCAGCGCCTTTGATGGTGTCGTAAAAGTGCCATTGCCAGCAGTCTTCGCTCATATTGCCCAGCGAGGCCGAAACGCCGCCTTGCGCTGCCACCGTGTGCGAGCGTGTTGGAAACACTTTGGTAAGCACTGCCACTTTCAAGCCTGCGCGCGCCAGTTGCAGCGAAGCACGCATACCAGAGCCGCCCGCGCCAACAATGACCACATCAAATGCGCGGCGCGGCAGGGTTTGGGGAATAGAAGCCATTTTTTATAATCTCCACAAAACTTGAAATGCCCAGCCAGCGCAACCTATGAGCCAGCAAATGGTAAAAACATGCAGTGCCAGCCGCAGGCTAACGGGCTTGATGTAATCCATATAAATGTCGCGCATGCCTGCAAAGGTGTGCCAGCACATGGCTACAACGCTGATATAGGTCAGGAATTTCATCCACTGCTTGGCGAAAATTCCAGCCCAGGCATCGTATGTAATGGGCCCGCTGATGAGCAATACTTGCACGAGCAGCGCGGCGATAAATACCAGCATGACTACAGCGGTTAAACGCTGCATCATCCAGTCGCGCAAACCATAGCGTGCGCCCGTAGTAAGGCGTTTGCTTCCGTAATTGACTTGCATGGTTGTGTTCCTTTAGTGTGCTTAGTACAGGCCAAACAGCTTTGCCGCTACAGCCGCAACGATGGGCAGGCTTATGGCGTAAATGGCAAAGGCTGAAATATTGCTAAAGCGTTTATTAATTGCGCTGTGCGAGGCATCCATAACCAAGTGCTTGATGCCTGCGCAAATGTGGTGTACCAGCGCCCAAATCATGCTCAACGCCACCAGTTTCCAAAACCAGCCTGGCAAAAACAGTTGCCCGTCAAACAGGGCGGTAAAACGCGCGTAAGAAATTTCAGACGTTACCGAGTTATCAAATAACCACAGCATTACGGGCAGCATGACGAACATGAATGCGCCACTGACGCGGTGCGCGATAGATGCAAACGGCGCTAGCGACCAGCGCATGGCGTAACTAGTTAAGTCGGGTATGCCTATTCTTTTAAATTCGCGCCGCTTCGGGGGTTGTTTGGGGGTAGTTGCCATAAGAGTACCTTGCGAGAAAGTCTGTGCAATTAAGGGGCGTGTGTGCGCTTGAAAACGATATAAGGTTGTAAGGAGGCTGCTGAAAAATCAGCCTTGTGCCTTGCATTGAGGCCACGCGTGATTTTAGAGCCAGTTACCTGTAGAAACCCTTCAATCTGTAAAGGATTATAGGAACATCGCAAAAATACAGGTAAACCCCAAGCCCGCGCGGTAGGCACATGGCGCTGGTTTGGCGTGTAAACACTGGCTCAAGCACTGCCTCAAACACTGGTTCAAGTCTTGCGCAAGGCAGCCACTGGCATGTCAGCTTGCAAGCCCGCTGCATAAGCCCGCACGACCAAGCTGCGCACAGTTTGTGGCGCACTGCTTGTAATCGGCACACTTGCTTGCGCGCGCAGTTGCCACCAAGCGCCTGCTCCGCGCTTAAGTCAAGGTGTTTCTGTAATGGTGCAAGTCCGTGCGGTTGAGCGCCTGCCGCATCTCCATGGGGCGGTCGTTATAGGTGTAGCTTATGCGCTCAACTTGCAGCAGTGCGGTGTGGGGCGGCACTTGCAGCAGCTCGGCTTGCTGTGCATCGGGCAGTGTGGCGCGTAGTTTTTCTTCGGCGCGAATCATGCGCACGCCAAATTCTTTCTCAAACAGCGCATAGCTTGAGCGCGGATAGTCTGCCAGCATTTCTGCCGTAAGCCCCCGAAAAACACCAGCAGGCAGCCAAATATCTTCTAGCACCGTAGGTACGCCGCCCCATGACAGCACTCGGCGCACCTGCAGCACCGTATCGCCAGCGCGCAATTGCAAGCCACGCGCCAGCTCGGCTGTGGCACGGATACGGCGGCATTCCAGAATTTGGCGCTGCGCGCGCCCTGCGCTGGCGCGTGTGCCCGTATCTGGATGCAGGCGCATAAAGCGGTATTGCGTTTGCTCTTGGTCGAAGCTGGCAACAAAAGTGCCTTTGCCTTGGCGCCGCACCAGCAAGTTTTCAGCAACCAGTGCATCAATGGCCTTGCGCACCGTGCCTTGGCTGACGTTATAACGCTTGGCCAGCTCCATTTCGCTGGGTATGGCTTGCTGCGGCTTCCACTCCCCAGCTTGCAGGCTATTTAATATGGATTGGCAAATCTGCTGGTACAGCGGGCTAAAAGCTGGCTGCATGGCAACATAGCCAGAAGGGGAATCACTAGAGAAAAATGTCATAGCAAGATAGCATTGGCAAAACAGGTTTCAGGCATTTCTCAGGTTGCAGACATTGCTCGGTTAAACGCATGCTTGGGTCTGGCTTGGCAAGGCACAAGCATGCGCCCCGCTGGGCACGCCACACAAGTGCTTACAGCCCCTGGCAGCCCTTTGCAGATGCTTGGCTTTTGTGCCTGTGCTTGCGCATCATATCTTATACAAGACCACACATTCAGCGTATTTCTCAGCCCTGCACCGCAACACCCTTGGGTGCATGTATTGGCTGCTTTTTGCTTTTACTTTGATTCAATTCCTCTCTCTTAAGGCTATTTGTGATGAAAAAACCTGTACGCGTTGCCATTACTGGTGCTGCTGGCCAAATTGGTTACGCTTTGCTATTTCGTATTGCTGCTGGCGAAATGCTGGGAAAAGACCAGCCCGTTAGCCTGCAACTGCTAGAAATTCCAAACGAAAAAACGCAAAAGGTGCTACAAGGCGTAATGATGGAGCTGCAAGACTGCGCCTTTCCATTGCTGGCAGACATGCAAGCGCACAGCGACCCCATGAGTGCATTCAAAGATGCCGACCTTGCCTTGCTGGTAGGCTCACGCCCGCGCGGGCCCGGCATAGAACGCGCCGATTTACTCACCGCTAACGCGCACATCTTTACCGCACAAGGCAAAGCGCTTAACGCTGTAGCCAGCCGCAACGTCAAAGTGCTAGTTGTAGGCAACCCTGCCAACACCAACGCCTACATTGCCATGAAAAACGCCCCCGACTTGCCCGCCGCAAACTTCACCGCCATGCTGCGCCTTGACCACAATCGCGCCTTGAGCCAACTGGCTGCAAAAATCGGCAAACCCGTCAATCGCATAGAAAAACTGGCCGTTTGGGGCAACCACTCACCCACCATGTATGCCGACTACCGCTTTGCCAGCGTGGACGGCATCAGCGTTAAAGACCTGATTGCCGACGAAGACTGGAACCGCCACACCTTCTTGCCCACCGTTGGCCAGCGCGGCACGGCGGTAATTGAAGCGCGCGGCCTGTCATCGGCGGCATCGGCAGCCACTGCCATCATGGGGCATATGCGCGACTGGATGCTTGGCTCGGGCGGCAAATGGGTCAGCATGGGCGTGCCATCGCAAGGCTGGTACGGCATTCCCGAAGGCATGATTTTCGGCTTCCCCGTCACCTGCGAAAACGGCCAATACACCGTTGTGCCAGACCTGCCCATTGATGCCTTCTCGCAAGCACGCATCAACGCCACCTTGGCCGAGCTGCAAGACGAGCAAGCAGGCGTAAGCCACCTGCTCTAACAAGCCCCACCCAAGCCGCGCGCTCAGACAAGAACTGCAAGCAGCCCACACACAGCGCCAGCGCCACCATCGGCAACAACATCAGCAGCAGCAAACGAGGCAACAAAACCCCGTTTGCTGCTCGCCTGCGCCCGCTTTGCAGCGTTTAACTGCCATTTTTTTGCCCGCATCCTGCCCGCACCGTGCCAAATTGCCCGCGATTTGCTGCACACTAACCATCCAGCACCAGCCTGACCAGAGCCCGCCAGTAACCGCCAGCAAAGCCGCCCCACAGCCAGCGCCTTTGCCACTGGCAGGCACAATCAGGCGCATACGCCCATTTTCAAACAAGGATGCTCTTATGCAAAACCATCCACGCACCGTACTACTTGGCGCACAAGCCCAACTCGGGCTGCTGCCCGTTTGCGACCACTACAGCGGCACCCCCAGCCGCATGGCGCAAAGCCTGCAACTGCAAGCGGAGCTCACGCAAGAATTTGGCACATGCGTGCTTGACGTAACCCTCGACTGCGAAGACGGCGCTCCCGCTGGCGGCGAAGCCGAGCACGCCGCCCTAGTCGCCGAACTTGCTGCCAACAGCAATGCGGCTGCGCGCGTAGCCGTGCGCGTACACCCGCTAAGCCACCCCGCCTTTGCCAACGACATCGCCACGCTGGTAGGCCAAGCCAGCCACAAGCTGCGCCACATCATGCTGCCCAAAGTCGAAACCGCATGCGACATTGACCGCGCCTTGCTGCATATCGACAAAGCGGGTGGCGAGCACATTGCACTGCACGTTTTAATAGAATCGCCTCTGGGGCTGCACCACGCCCACGCCATTGCACAGCACGCCCGCGTTGCCTCCATCAGCTTTGGCTTGATGGACTTTGTCTCGGCCTGCGGCGGCGCCATACCTGATACAGCCATGGAGCTTGAAGGCCAGTTCAGCCACCCGCTGGTAAGGCAAGCCAAGCTGCAAATTGCAATGGCCTGCCACGCTTTTGGCAAAACGCCATCGCACTGCGTAGTCACCGAATTTAACGACCCACAAGCCATCAGCCGCGCCGCACGCATGGCGGCACAGCAGTTTGGCTACACCCGCATGTGGAGCATCCACCCGAGCCAAATCCGCCCCATCGTGCAAGCCTTTACACCCGCAGCAAACGAAATAGAAAACGCCGCCGACATCATTGCCGCAGCCCATGCCGCCCAATGGGCACCCATCAGCCACAAACAACGCCTGCACGACCGCGCCAGCTACCGCTACTACTGGCAACTGCTCGAACGCGCCCGCGCCACTGGGCAAGCACTGCCAGCAAACGTGCAACAGTTTTTTGCCTGATACCCTTGCCCTGGCACCCGACTGCCCACAGCGCTGCACCACGCAAAAAGGCACGGCTTAAATCAACTTGCCCCAACTTGCCCCGCAAAGGCGCTGGGCGGTAATCCATCGTCATAAGAAGCGCAGCCGTGGATTCCCGCCTGCGCGGGAATGACGGGTTTTGGGATTGGTGCGCTGGGCGGGCGGATTGCTGCGGGTGGCTGCTGGCTGTGGTTTTAATACGAAGCTGGGTTAAACCAACTTGCCCACAGCCCACACAAGCCAAAACAAAGCAAACCACCGACAAGCAGCCCCCATGCGCCTTCCCAGCCATTTATGCCCTGCAAGCCGCATAAACACTGCTTCCAGCCTTTGCCAAACAATTTTGGTATTCCCTTTTGCGACTTCTGCGTAACTTCTGCGCCTTTTGCGTTCGCCCCCGTATTCCCTCTGCGCCCTCTGCGTTCGCCCCCGCATTCATTCCAGCCCAAAGCAAAGCCGCAAAAATACCGACAACCAGCCCCCATGCGCCTTCCCAGCCATTTATGCCCTGCAACCCGCATAAACACTGGTTCAAGGCATTTTTAAATAATTTTTGTATTACTTTTGCGACTTCTGCGTAACTTCTGCGCCCTCTGCGTCCGCCCCCGTATTTCCATTCCACCGCCCCAATCTAAAGAAGCGCGGATTTACTCCTCAAGCAAGAGCGCAAACCCAACACGCCGTCATTCCCGCGCAGGCGGGAATCCACAGCAGCGGTGAAAGGGGACATGGATTCCCGCCTGCGCGGGAATGACGGGTTTCTGGCTTGGTGCGGTGATAGCAGGCAAATGCTGTTTGCCTACCATTTCAAACAATTTTGGTATTCCTTCTGCGACTTCTGCGTAACTTCTGCGCCTTTTGCGTTCGCCCCCGTATTTCCTCTGCGTCAGCCCCCGCATTCCCACAAAGCCACTCAAACAGTCGAGTCTTGCACCTCGGCGCTGCCTTGCTTGGTTTTTTTCGCAGGCAGGGGCGAGATGTGCAGCACAATGCCGTTGCTGTCTGCCTTTTCATCTTGCGCGTTGTAATCGGGGGCGTAATCCACCGTGAGCCGCCCGCCTTCAGTCAAGCGGCCAAACAGCAGCTCATCGGCCAGCGCCTTGCGAATGGTGTCTTGTATCAGCCGCTGCATGGGGCGCGCACCCATTAAAGGGTCGAAGCCCTTTTGCGCCAGGTGCTTGCGCAAGGCATCGGTAAAGGTGGCTTCCACTTTTTTCTCTATCAGTTGCTGTTCAAGTTGCAACAGGAATTTGTCTACCACGCGCAAAATAACGCTTTCATCAAGCGGCTTGAAGCCCACAATGGCATCGAGCCTGTTACGAAACTCGGGCGTAAACAGGCGTTTGATGTCTGCCATTTCGTCGCCGCTTTCGCGCTTGCTGGTAAAGCCCATCACGGCTTTATTCATGGCTTCTGCGCCCGCATTGGTCGTCATGATGATGACTACGTTGCGAAAATCGGCCTTGCGCCCGTTGTTATCTGTCAGCGTGCCGTGGTCCATCACTTGCAGCAGCACGTTGAAGATGTCGGGGTGCGCTTTTTCGATTTCATCGAGCAGCAGCACGCAATGCGGTTTTTTGCTGATGGCCTCGGTCAGCAAGCCGCCTTGCTCGTAGCCCACATAGCCCGGGGGCGCACCAATCAAGCGGCTCACCGCATGGCGCTCCATGTATTCGCTCATATCGAAACGCACCAGCTCTACGCCCAAAATGTAGGCAAGCTGGCGTGCGGCTTCGGTTTTGCCCACGCCTGTGGGGCCGCTAAAGAGGAATGCGCCTATGGGCTTGTCTTGCTTGCCCAGCCCCGAACGCGCCATTTTCACGGCAGACGAGAGCACTTCGAGCGCCTTGTCTTGCCCGAATACGACGCTTTTCAAATCGCGCTCCAGCGTTTGCAGCTTGTTGCGGTCGTCGCTGCTCACGCTGGCTGGCGGTATGCGGGCAATTTTGGCAACGATGTCTTCAATCTCGCCTTTGCCTATGGTTTTTTTGCGTTTGCCAGCCACCACAATGCGCTGCGCGGCTCCTGCTTCGTCAATCACGTCAATGGCTTTGTCGGGCAATTGGCGGTCGCTGATGTATTTGGCGCTGAGTTCAGCCGCCGCTTGCAGTGCGGCATTGGTATATTTCACGCTGTGGTGCTCTTCGAAGCGCGATTTCAGCCCTTTTAAGATTTCAACCGTTTGCCCAATGCTGGGCTCGGCCACTTCTACTTTTTGAAAGCGGCGCGAAAGGGCAGCATCTTTCTCGAAAATGCCGCGGTACTCGGTAAAAGTCGTTGCGCCTATGCACTTGATTTGCCCGCTGCTTAAAGCGGGTTTGAGCAGGTTGCTGGCATCCATCGTGCCGCCAGAAGCCGCGCCCGCGCCTATCAGGGTGTGGATTTCGTCGATAAAAAGTACAGCTTCGGGTTTGTCTTTCAACGCTTTGAGCACGGCTTTGAGGCGCTGCTCAAAGTCGCCACGGTATTTGGTGCCTGCCAGCAATGCGCCCATATCAAGCGCATAGACTTCGGCTTGCGCCAGCACTTCAGGCACGCTGCCCTCGGTGATGCGCCATGCCAAGCCTTCGGCAATAGCGGTTTTGCCCACGCCTGCCTCACCCACCAGCAGGGGGTTGTTTTTGCGGCGGCGGCACAGTATCTGGATGACGCGCTCCACTTCCAAATCGCGCCCGATAAGCGGGTCGATTTTGCCCTCTTTGGCTATGGCGTTGAGGTTGTTGGTGTATTGCTCCAGGGGCGAGGCTTTTTCGGCGCGTTCGCCACGCTCGGCACGCTCGCCGCCTTCTTCGCTGCCTTCGCTCGCGGTGCTTTCGTCAGCGCCAGCAGCAGCATCGTCGCCATCGCCCGTTTTTTTGATGCCGTGCGCCATGTAATTGACCACATCCAGTCTGGTTACGCCCTGCTGGTGCAGGTAGTACACGGCGTGCGAGTCTTTTTCGCCAAAGATGGCAACCAGCACATTGGCACCAGTGACTTCTTTTTTGCCGCTGGCGGTAGACTGCACGTGCATGATGGCGCGTTGAATCACGCGCTGAAAGCCTAGCGTGGGCTGGGTATCAACCTCGTCTGTGCCAGGCAGGGCAACGTTGTGCTCTTTGATGAAATGCGTCAAGGCGCTGCGCAAATCTTCGATATTGGCTGCACAGGCAAGCAGCACCTCGCTGGCGCTGGGGTTATCGAGCAGCGCCAGCAGCAAGTGCTCGCTGGTGATAAATTCGTGCCGCTGCTGGTGCGCCTCAACAAAGGCCATATGCAGGGTTACTTCCAGTTCTTGGGCAATCATGTCAATTCCTTTTTTGCGTCTGTAGGCTGCTAGGGGCGAAGAACTGTGTTTGTGCTTCTATCGCTATGCCTCTATCGTAGGGCACGGTGGTATGCATCATGGCTATAGCTGGGCGCGTTTTGCGGGTATTCAAGCCGCGCGGGCTATTGCTCATCAACGGGCTCGCAAACGCATTGCAGCGGATGCCCCGATGAACGCGCCGCTTGCATGACTTGCTCGACCTTGGTTTGCGCTATGTCGCGGGTATAAACGCCACAAATACCGCGCCCTTGCGTGTGTACTTTGTACATGATTGTGGTGGCAGTTTGGTAGTCTTTGTTGAAAAACTCTTGCAAAATCAGCACCACAAACTCCATGGGGGTGAAGTCATCGTTGAGCAGCAGCACGCGGTACATGGGCGGCGGCTTGATGGCTTGCCTTTGCGGCTTGACTGCCGTGGCAGTGCCGCCCGCATTATCTGGCGCTGCGGGTTGGTTTGGGTTGTTTGTTGCTTTGAATGGAGGCATGGAAGTAGCACAGCTTGCAAAAGTGAAAAAGGCCAGATGCGTATCTGGCGCAGACAAGCCATTTTACTGAGGCGCTTGTGGCTCTAAAGACGCATGCGGCGCATGAAGCACATGAGACACTTGTGGAATAAAGGCGCAGGCTGCTCTTTGCCGACTGCGCCTTGTTTCTATGGTTGCTTTTGCGCTAACTGCCAAGCAAACTGCCCTACCCAAGCTGGCGCTGCCAGTTGCGCAAGCAGCTAGCTGCCAACCCCCGTGCGGGCGCGGCTTGGTTGCTGCTTTGCGGCTTGGTTGCTGCTTTGCTGCTTAGCCTAGCAGCAGTGCGTCGTCGCTTACGGCTTCGCCACGGGTGCGCTCAAACATGGCTAGCAAGTCGGGCACGTCCATGCGGGAGCGTTCTTCGCCAGACACATCAAGCACGACCTTGCCTTGGTGCAGCATGATGGTACGGCTGCCGTGGTCAAGGGCTTGGCGCATGGAGTGCGTAACCATCAGCACGGTGAGTTTTTGCTCGGCGACGATTTGGTCGGTGAGTTTCAGCACAAATGCTGCGGTTTTGGGGTCGAGCGCGGCGGTGTGCTCGTCAAGCAGCAAGATGCGCGATGGGCGCAGTGATGCCATGAGCAGGCTTACTGCCTGACGCTGGCCGCCAGACAGCAGCCCCATGCGGTCAGACAGGCGGTTTTCCAGCCCCAGCCCCAAGTGCTGGAGTTTTTCACGAAATAGCGTGCGTAGCTCTGGCGTAATGGCGCGTACCAGCCCACGGCTGCTGCCGCGCTGCCAAGCCAGTGCCAAGTTTTCTTCAATGCTCAAGCTCTCGCAAGTGCCTGCCATGGGGTCTTGAAATACCCGCGCCACCAGTGCGGCGCGTTGCCATGCGGTTTGGCGCGTAACGTCTTGGCCGTCAATGGTGATGCTGCCACTGTCTACAATCAAGTCGCCACTGATGGCGTTGAGCAAGGTGGATTTGCCTGCGCCATTGCTGCCAATGACGGTGACAAATTCGCCTGCCGAAATTTTTAGCTCTATGCCGCGCAGGGCGGGGTTTTCAATGGGCGTGCCAGGGTTGAAGGTTTTAAACAGATTGCTGGCGTGCATCATGACGCTTCTCCCTGCTTGTTGCACGCCTGTGCAACAGCGTTGCGGTTACGCAGCCGCGCTTTGATTTTGGGCAGCACCAGCGCCACGCCCACCAGCACAGCCGTAACCAGATTCAAGTCTTGCGCCTGCAAGCCAATAAAGTCGGCCTGTAGCGCCAGTGCAATGAGCAAGCGATACAGCACGGCACCGATGACGGTGGCCATTGTCACAATCCACAGCTTGCGTGCAGGAATGAGGGTTTCGCCAATGATGAGTGCTGCCAAGCCAATGACGATGGTTCCCAGCCCCATAGAAATATCTGCGCCGCCTTGGGTTTGCACATACAGCGCACCTGCAAAAGCGGTAAGCGCATTGGCTAGCGCCATGCCGCCAAGCGTAATCCAGCCTGTAGATATGCCTTGCGAACGCGCCATGCGCTCGTTGGCCCCAGTGGCACGCAAGGCCAAGCCCAGTTGCGAGGCAAAGAACAAGTCCAGCAGGATTTTTACTGCCAGCACAACACCCGCAAGCACCAGTGGCTGCACCCACATGGAGTCGCCCTCTTCAGGCAGAAAAGGGGTAAACACGGTGGCTTCACCCAGCAAAGGCAGGTTGGGCGCGCCCATGATGCGCAGATTGATGGAGTACAGGGCAATCATCATCAAGATAGATGAGAGCAACTGCAAGATGCCTAGCCGCACATTGAGCCAGCCAGTGATAAAACCAGCTATTGCGCCCGCCGTTGCCGCGCCAAGGCAGGCAAGCCACGGGTTGTAGCCACCGATGATGAGTACGGCTGCAACAGCGCCGCCCAGCGGGAAGCTGCCATCGGTCGTCATATCGGGAAAGTTAAGAATGCGAAACGAAATCAATATTCCCAGCGCAACCAGCGCGAAAATTAGGCCAATTTCAAGTGCACCCAGCAGGGATATCAAAGACATGGAACAGTGCTCAAGGACAGGAACAGCAGAAAAACAAAAAAACGGATGGCGGAGCATGATGCGCCGTCACCCGCTTGCAGGCGGAAGAAGAGCAGCACGGCTGCAAAGGGCTTGTAGCGCCCTTGCGTTGCATGCTGCTGCAACTGCTATTTTATGGCACAACCACCTTG
>JAGONG010000063.1:6221-8397 GCA_017993135.1 Allobrachymonas sp. | reverse complement strand
CGGTCGAGCTCGCGGATGGGGGTGATTTCGGCTGCTGTGCCGCTGAAGAAGGCTTCGTCGGCGATATAGACTTCGTCGCGGGTGATGCGTTTTTGTACCACTTCGATTCCCAGGTCGGCGCAGATGTGCAGCACGGTGTTGCGGGTGATGCCGTTTAATGCGCCTGCGGATAGGTCGGGGGTGTAGACCACGCCGCCTTTGACGATGAAGATGTTTTCGCCTGCGCCTTCGCTAACGAAGCCTGCCGAATCAAGCAGGAGGGCTTCGTCGTAGCCGTCGCCTGTGGCTTCCATGTTGGCTAGGATGGAGTTGGTGTAGTTGCTGACGGTTTTGGCCTGCGTCATGGTGATGTTGACGTGGTGGCGGGTGTAGCTGCTGGTTTTGATGCGGATGCCGCGTTCCATACCTTCTGCGCCCAGGTATGCGCCCCAGGTCCAGGCGGCTACCATGAGGTGGACTTGGTTGCCTTTGGGGCTTACGCCGAGTTTTTCAGAGCCTATCCATGTAAGTGGGCGGATGTAGCCGCTTTCGAGCTGGTTGGCGCGCACTACTTCGCATTGGGCGGCGTTGGCTTGTTCTTTGCTAAAGGGGATGTCCATGCGCAGGATTTTGGCGCTGTTAAAGAGGCGCTCGGTGTGCTCTTGCAGGCGGAAGATGGCAGTGCCTTTGTCGGTTTTGTAGGCGCGCAGGCCTTCAAAAGCGCCACAGCCGTAGTGCATGGTGTGGGTGAGGACGTGGACTTTGGCATCGCGCCAATCGACGAGTTGGCCGTCCATCCAGATTTTGCCGTCGCGGTCGTGCAGGGGGGTAGGGTTGCTCATGGTGGGTTCCTTGTATGGGGGCAGGGCTTGCCTGATGCGTAAAGGGGTTAGTTTAAAGCGGTTTTATGGTGTTGAGCGCGGGTGCGGGTGCGACATTACAATGCTGTGCGCGCAAAATGGGCAGGTTTGGGGGTAAATCATAGGGGTGCCAAGGTGGCTTTTTGTGCGCTGCTGCCGCTTGGTGCTTGGTGCTGCTACGCCAGCGTGCTTTTTGGGCTTGGCTGGCTTTTGCTTGTTTTTGCTTTGCTGGCTTGCTTTGCTGTTTTACTGTGCAGGATTTTTTTATGCCTTCTCGTGCTTGCTTTGTTTCTGATTTTGCCTCCAGCGCGGCTGACAATGCCGATGCAAGCGCACAGGCGCAGCCCGCAACTGGCAAGCATTCGCCGCAGGCACGGGCGCGGCGTGAGGCGATTAAGCTGGAAAAGCGCCTTTGCCGCCAAACGGGCCAGGCAATCGTGGACTTCAACATGATTGAAGAGGGCGACAAGGTGATGGTGTGCATGAGTGGCGGCAAAGATAGCTATACCTTGCTCGATATTTTGCTCAAGCTGCAAAAGCGCGCGCCCATTCGGTTTGAGATTATTGCGGTTAATCTGAACAAGAATTTGCCCAATTTCCCAGCCGATGTGCTGCCTGCGTATTTGAAGGGGCTGGGCGTGCCTTTTCACATTGAGGAGCAAGATGTTTACAGCATTGTCAAGAAGGTGGTGCCAGAGGGCAAGACGCTGTGCAGCCTGTGCTCGCGCTTGCGGCGCGGTATTTTGTATACGGTGGCGCGGCGGCTGGGTGTAAACAAGATTGCGCTGGGGCACCATCGCGACGATATTGTTGCCACTTTCTTCATGAATATGTTTTTCGCTGCCAAGCTCAAGGCCATGCCGCCCAAGCTGGTGAGTGATGATGGCGAGTTTACGGTGATACGCCCGCTGGCTTATGTGCGCGAGAGCGATATTATTCGCTGGACGCAGCATTGCCAGTTTCCGATTATTCCGTGCGGCCCGATGTGTGGCGCGCAAGACGATATGCAGCGCCAGCGCATGGGGCAGATGTTGCGCGATTGGGAAAAGCAGTTTCCAGGGCGCACCGAAATGATTCTGCAAGCGCTGCAAAATGTTGCACCCAGCCATTTGATGGACAGGCAACTGTTTGATTTTCACAATCTGAAACCCTCAGGCACTGCCCGCGCCGATGATGGCGGCTGTGCAGCGCCTGTGCAGCAAGCCCGTGTTGTGTTTATGCAACCGCAAGACCAGGCGCAAGTTCGTAGTTCGTAGTTCGTAGTTCGTAGTTCGTAGTTCGTAGTTCGTAGTTCGTAGTTCGTAGTTCGTAGTTCGTAGTTCGTAGTTCGTAGTTCG
>JAGONG010000063.1:4846-6121 GCA_017993135.1 Allobrachymonas sp. | reverse complement strand
TCGCAAGTCGCAAGTCGCAAGTCGCAAGTCGCAAGCCAGCAAGATGCCTTACGCGCAGCCCGCGTGATTGCTGCCTGAATCATTGCGCCTTTCGGTGACAAAGTTGCGTTTTCCGCTGCCTGGGCGCGCGCAATCGGTGTTGAAATTAGCGCGTTGAAATAACCCGCGACGCGGCTTTGCCAGACCTTTGCAAGCAAGCCGTATCACCGTTTTTATAACTTGCGATACAACCCGCTTTTGCCATGCGCGCTTTCTACGAGCCTATTGCCTTAACTGCGTTTGAAACAGACGATATTGCGCTTGCGCTTAAAAGTCTGCCTCTTGCTGGGCGCTGGCATTGGCACCGCGCGCCTGCGGGCATCGTGCCCGATGTTTATGTGAGCCACTTGCGCAGTGCTGATTTGCAAGAAGATGCGCCAACAAGCAGCTTTCATGCCGAGCAAGATGCGCAGCGATACGGCCAAAGCAACAACCAGCAGCAGCGCGTTTTGCTCGATGCCGACGGCACCTACCAAAGCCGCCCTGTTTGCTTGCTTGGCGAAAACGATGACGACCATTTCGCCTGGAGCTTTAACCACCAAAGCAGCAAAGCGCAAGAGCTGCACCAACTGCTTAACGCCACCGTAGCCGATACGCTACGCGCCACGCATACCCAGCACATCCTTACCCAGCAACTGCTACAGATGCGCAGTGTGTGGGGCAAAAACCATCTGGTCTGGCAAAGCAGCACCAGCCCGCACTATCTGGCCGCTGCCACCGTGTGCCAGCGCTCGATTTGGCTGCACCCGCAAGCCACGCCCGAGCAAATCGGGCAGGCAGCACCGCACTGCATACCCTACGGCGAGCCGCTTGCGTTTGAGCGCGACAACTACCTGTGCATATCGCTATGGCAGGCGCTTTGGGACCACATCCAGCGCAGCATTACCGTGCCCATGCACGCCACATTAACCAAGCGCCATTTGCACGAGTTTTTGCGCCTGCACCGCACGCAGCAATTGCCCGCAAACGGCGTTGGGCATGCCGCGCGCCACATCATCGAACGGCTGCAAGGCGCGCCACAAAGCGTTTACACCATCATGCAGCAGCACTTGTTTTGCCCCGATGAGCTATTACGCACCCTGCTTGCCCTGCTGCTTACCCGTGTGATTGCTTTCGAGAAAAACAACGCGCCTTTTTAAGCAAGCCCAAACAAGCGCAAACAAGCCTAAGCAAGCGCCAGCAAGCGCTGATTTGCTCTGCAAATAAAGTTGGGCAAAATTTTGACTGCTTGACTGC
>JAGONG010000063.1:0-4746 GCA_017993135.1 Allobrachymonas sp. | reverse complement strand
CAATCTGCGCTGCCTTACTCGGCGCAGATTTACTCCGCGCCGCCTTACTCTGCCCTGCGGCGCTCCTGCTACAGTTACGTCTTTACCCAAGCCAGTGGCAGCAAGAGTAGGCAATCGCTCTGGCAAGAAACAGCACCCCAAAACCGCCCTATGCCCCGCACCCTTCAAACCCTGCTGCTAGCCGTGCAGTTTTTCACACGCTTACCACTGCCCGCGCCGCTAGCGCGGCGGGTAAACTTTTCGCCCGAACTGATGCAGCGCGCCATGGCCTGCATGCCCGCTGCTGGCTGGGTTACAGGTGCAGCCGCAGCATTGGTCTTTAACACGGCATTGGCACTGTGGGCAACGCCTGCCACGGCTGGCGCAGCCGCGCCACTGCTTATGCTGCTAGCCGCTGCTTTGAGCACTGCGGCAGGCTTGTTGCTTACAGGCGGTTTGCATGAAGACGGCTTGGCCGACGTAGCCGACGCGCTAGGTGGGCAAAGCAGCCCCGAACGCGCCTTGCAAATCATGAAAGACTCGCAAGTTGGCGGCTACGCCGTGCTTGCGCTGTGCATGGCGCTGCTGCTCAAGGTTTGCCTCATAGCGCTGCTTGGCATGGTGCTGCCTGTGCCTTTGCTTGGCTGGCTGCTCGTAGCCGCGCATGTGCTATCGCGCTTTTTCCCGCTGCTGCTCTCGTACAAGCTGCCGCACGTGGCGCTGGCTGGTTTATCTAAAACGCGCCAAATGGCAGGCACGATTAAAGCCATGCCCTTGTGGCCAGGAGCGCTGTGCTGCTTGCCCCTGCTGGGCTTTTACGGCTTGCCAAGCGGCGCATGGCTGCTGTCTTTGGCAGGCGCTGGCGGCGCGGCTTGCATCGTGGCTAGCGTGTGCATGGGGCTCTGGTTCAAGCGGCGTATAGGCGGCTTTACGGGTGACTGTCTGGGGGCTACCCAGCAAGTATGCGAACTGGCTTTTTATCTGGCCGCCCTCACTGCCGCTGCCCGCGCATAAGGCGGTTTAATCCGATTTAAGCCGTTTTGGCATGGTGCTTTGCATTGCCAGCGTGCAGCGCACAACCTCTA
Source organism: Allobrachymonas sp. (assembly GCA_017993135.1). Classification (GTDB taxonomy): domain Bacteria; phylum Pseudomonadota; class Gammaproteobacteria; order Burkholderiales; family Burkholderiaceae_C; genus Brachymonas. Next base: position 3,682 of record JAGONG010000063.1, on the reverse strand, counting down.
CTGGCGCAACAACACCGTTTGCACGGCAGCTCAAGGCTGTGTTGTGTGCTGCTCAAACAGCTCATTGACTTGCTGCAATTGCGTGTAGTTGGCTGTAGCAAATGCCAACCCCAGCAGCCCTGCTGCCAGCAGGCACGCCAAGGCATAGCCAGCCAGTTTGCGGGCGCGTGTTTGCCGCATAGCCACGATGGGCAGCACCAGCCCGAGCAGCAAGCCAGCGAGCAAGCCGCCAACGTGCGCTGATTGGTCTATGCCTTTAATCATGAAGCCAATGGCAATGTTGATGCCTACTACGCGCAACAATGCGTTTTTGGTGGCAACGTCAAAGCCGTACATCCAGTTGCCTGTGATTTTTGCCCGCACAATCACCGCCAGCAATGCGCCACACACGGCAAAGATAGCGCCTGAAGCGCCTACGCTCACAATCAGGTTAAGTGCGGGTTGCGCCAGCCCCAATGCGCCTACGTTTGCGCCTGTGCGTGTGCTTATCAGGGTGTGCGACTGCCACCATGCGCTTGCCGCACTGGCCAGCAAGCCGCCCAGCAGGTATAGCTGCACAAAGCCCCAGCGCCCAAAGCGCTGCACAGTCATTGCGCCTATGGATTGCAGCAGCAGCATATTCATAAACAAATGCAAGATGCCAGCGTGCATAAACATGCTGGTAAACAGCCGCCAGCCTTCGCCAGTAAAGGTGGCGAGCGCAAAGTTGCCGCCCCACTCGCCAAGCTGCGCGGGGCTGGGCGAGAAGGGGTTTAAGCCGCCTACGGTAATGCTTGCCAGCCACACCAGCACATTGATGGCGATGATGATGCTGGGTGCGAGGTTATCGCCACTGAAGTGGTATTGCAGCCACAGGCGCAGGCGGGTAGATGGGGTCATGGGGTGGTTTAGCCTTTGGGTTGTTTTACGGGGCGGCGGTAGTTGGGCTTTTGGCGCTGCTCGCCGCGCGTAACGGTGAGTGCGCCAGCGGGGGTATTGTGGCTAATCGCACTGCCCGCGCCCACTGTGCCGCCCGCGCCTATGGTAACGGGGGCAATCAGCACGCTGTTGCTGCCGATGTGTACGTCGGCTTCTATCACGGTGCGGTGCTTGTTGGCACCGTCGTAATTGGCGGTGATGGAGCCAGCGCCATAGTTCACGCGCTCGCCCACGTCGGCATCACCCAAATACGCCAGATGGTTGGCTTTTGCGCCTGCTGCCAGCGTGGAGTTTTTGACTTCAACGAAGTTGCCAATGTGCACGTCTTGTGCCAGTTGCGCGCCTGGGCGCAGGCGGGCAAAGGGGCCAATCAGGCTGCCTGCGCCTACGCTTGCGCCTGCTTTTTCGCCGTCGATATGGGTAAAGGGGTGAATCACGGCATCATCGCCAATCTGGCAATTGGCCAGCACGCAGTTGGCAGCGATGCGCACGCGGTTGCCCAACGTGACTTTGCCTTCAAAAACGCAGTTCACGTCAATTTCCACATCTTGCCCGCATTGCAAGCTGCCGCGCACATCAAGCCGTGCGGGGTCGCGCAGGCGCACGCCTTGCGCCATCAGGCTGTCGGCTTGTCGGCGCTGGTACTCACGCTCAAGGGCTGCAAGCTGCTGCGGGCTGTTTACGCCAGCAACTTGCACCGCGTCATCAATGGTGTGGGCAACTACTGTTACGCCGTCGCTTACGGCGTGTTTGACAATATCTGTGAGGTAAAACTCTTGCTGGGCGTTGTTGTTATCGAGCCGCGCAAGCCAGTTTTTAAGCAGCCGCGCGGGTGCAGCCAGTATGCCGCTGTAGATTTCATTGACCGCAAGTTCTTCGGGCGTGCCGTCTTTTTGCTCAACAATGCGGGTGATATGCCCTTGCGTGTTGCGCATGACGCGGCCATAACCAAAGGGGTTGGGCATGGCCAGCGTAAGCAAGGCGAGCTGCGTGCCAGCGCACTGGCGCACCAGCTCTTGCACGGTGGCAGCTTGGGTTAAAGGCACATCGCCCGATAAAACCACCACAATGCCATCATCAGCCAGCACGGGTACTGCTTGCTGCACGGCGTGGCCAGTGCCTAGTTGAGGCATCTGGCGCACAAACTGGCGGCGCGGCTGCTGTATCTGCCCAGCCGCCAAATCAGAGGCTTGCTCTGGTGTTTGTGCCAGTGCTGCTTCTACCAGCTCGGCCTCGTGGCCTGTGATAACCACCACTTGCCGCGCCTGCAACTGCGCTGCCGTATCAAGCACATGCTGCACCAGCCCCTGATGGGCGAGTTTTTGCAGCACTTTGGGCGTGGCGCTTTTCATGCGCGTGCCTTTGCCTGCGGCCATGATGACGATGTCGATTGGTGTGTTCATGATGGGAGACCCATTCAGAAAAAGTTGTTGCTATGTTGAGAGCCGTTTGCTACGTCTGCGACTCGGAAGCGGCATTTGCCAGACTCAGGCTTTTTCGCGTTTAACGCGCAAAATCTCATCCAGTATCAGGCAGCCTGCCCCGATGGTGATGGCACTGTCGGCTATGTTAAACGCAGGAAAATGTCCGCCTACAAACAAGGGCTCAAGCCAGCGCCAGTGAAAGTCCAGCATATCAACCACGTAGCCATACAGCACGCGGTCTATCACGTTGCCAATGGCGCCGCCCAGTATGCAGGCCATGGCAAAGCAAAACAGCTTTTGTGTGGGGCGGGTGCGTATGAACCAGACTATGCCAATGATAGAAACCACGCCCAAGGCGGTAAAAAACCAGCGCTGCCAACCGCCTGCATTGGCCAGAAACGAAAACGCAGCACCATAGTTATGCACCCGCACCACGTTAAAAAACGAAGTAACGGTTGTGCTGTGGTACAGCGGGTAGTTGGCAACAATCAGGTATTTGCTGAACTGGTCGAGCACCAGCCAGAACGCAGCCAGCCCCAGCCATACCCACATGGCGCGGCTGTTGCGGCTGCTGGAGCTATTGGGGCGACTGCTGTAGCCGCTGGATTTGCGTGCGCCCGCCATTACGCCATGCTCCGCGTTTCGCCCGCGCCAAACAGGTTGCTGCTGCAACGTGCGCAGATGGTGGGGTGTGCGGCATCGCTGCCCACATCATCGCGATAGTGCCAGCAGCGTTCGCACTTGGGTGCTGTGGCGGGTTGTACGGTAAAGCACAAAGATTCTCCCGCAGCCAACGTTACAGTTGATGTGATAAAGACAAATTTCAAATCTTCGCCCAGACTTTGCAGCAGCGCCATATCTTCTGCTGGTGCAGTGATGTGCAAATTGGCTTGCAGCGATGAGCCTACTTGCCCTTGCTCGCGCACGGCTTCAATTTCTTTGTTGGCAGCGGCGCGAATATCAAGCAGGCGCTGCCACTTGTGCATGAGCGTGCCGTCGGGTGCGGGCAAATCGCTGTAGGTCTCGAAGAAGATGCTTTGCGCGCTGCCAAAGGGCTTGCCTGTGGCGTTGGGCGTGGCCCAGGCTTCTTCGGCGGTAAAGCTCAAAAACGGCGCCATCCAGCGCAGCATGGCGTGGGTGATGTGGTGCAACGCGGTTTGGGCACTGCGGCGAGCCACGCTTTTCTCTGCCGTGGTGTAGAGGCGGTCTTTGAGCACGTCCAGATAAAAGCCACCCAAATCCTCGCTGCAATATTGCTGCAGCTTGCTCACCACGGGGTGAAATTCGTACACCGCATAGTGGCGCAGTATGTCAGCCTGCAATTGTGCGGCGCGGCTAAG
>JAGONG010000062.1:6411-8488 GCA_017993135.1 Allobrachymonas sp. | reverse complement strand
CCTAATTTTGATGACGATAGCCGCGCTCTTGTGCGCAGTTTGGGGGCAGAGCCTGTGGATTGCCGCTTGCAGCGCACGGGGCTTAATCCTGTGCGTGATGTGCTAGATACTTTGCATTTGGCGCGGCTACTGCGGCGTTTGCGCCCCGATGTGGTGCTTGGCTATGCCGCCAAGCCTGTGATTTACGGCAGCATGGCTGCGCGGCTGGCAGGCGTGCCGCGCCGCTTGGCTATGGTTGAGGGGCTGGGTTTTGCTTTTACGCCGTCTGGCGAAAAAATGTCTGTCAAGCGCCGTTTGTTTCAGCGTTTGCTTATGGAGCTGTATCGCGCGGCTTTTGCGTGCGCCCACAGGGTTGTTTTTTTAAATCCTGATGATGAGGCACAATTGGTTGATGCTGGGCTGTTGCCTGCGAGCAAGGCTTTTATGCTTGGCGGTATTGGGCTTGATTTGGCGCAGTGGCAGCCTGCTGCTCCTGTAAGCGAGCCGCCTACTTTTTTGCTTACGGCGCGTTTGCTGCGCGAAAAAGGGGTGCTTGAGTTTGCCAATGCTGCGCGCATTGTAAAAAGCCAGCATCCGCAGGCGCGCTTTATTTTGCTGGGTGTGCCTGATGAGGCCAACCCTGGCTCTATTACAGCAGCACAAGCGCAAGCCTGGGTGGATGAGGGGCTGCTGGAGTGGCCAGGGTTTCAGCCCGTAGCACCTTGGCTGGTGCAAGCCAGTGTTTTTGTGCTGCCTTCTTACCGTGAAGGCGTGCCGCTGAGTACGCAAGAGGCTATGGCTATGGCGCGGCCTGTAATTACGACTGATGCGCCAGGTTGCCGCGAGACGGTGGTTGATGGCGTAAATGGCTTTTTGGTGCCGCCGCGCAACGCGCAGGCGCTGGCGCAAAAGATGTGTGTTTTTATCGAGCAGCCCGAGTTAATTGCTTCTATGGGGCAAGCCAGCCGCCGCTTGGCGCAAGAGCGCTTCGATGTGCATCAGGTAAACGAGCGCCTGATTGCGTTGATTTTGCAAGCTGACTGACGCATGTGCAGCCAGTTTTTACCATGCCAATTTCGGCTTACGCCAAGGTGTGCATAGTGTGCGCATGCAGGTGCGGCTGCGGGCTTTACAATCTGCCATCTACTTTTTACCCTCGCCGCGCACAAGTGTGCGCCGATTAGTTTGGCGCCAATTAGTTTGTGCCCAATCTGCACCCAAAGCTGCTCCCAACCATGCCAGAACAAGCCCCAATCCCTGAAGCAAACGCTGCTCAAAACTCTGCTCCAAACGCTGAATCAAGCACTGAACCAAACACGCAAGCACACACCGCGCCTGACACCGAGCCAGCCTCGCCAGCAGGCATTGCCCACCCGCGCACTATTCGCAGTTTTGTGTTGCGCGCGGGGCGCGTTACTACGGGGCAAAGCAAGGCGTTGGAGCAATGGGGCGACACATTTTTGCTGCCTTACCAAAACACGCCGCCCGACTACACCGTTATCTTTGGCAGGCAAGCCCCGTTGGTGCTGGAGATTGGCTTTGGCATGGGCGATGCCACCGCGCAGATTGCTGCAACCATGCCCGATACCAATTTTCTGTGCTGCGAGGTGCACCAGCCTGGCGTGGGCGCTTTGCTCAAGCGCATTGGCGAGCAGGGTTTAAGCAATATCCGCATTTGTGCGCATGATGCGGTAGAAGTAATTGCTAACATGCTGCCCGCTGGCAGTTTGCACGGCGTGCATATTTTCTTCCCCGACCCCTGGCACAAAACCCGCCACCACAAGCGCCGTTTGATTCAGCCTGCGCTGGTGCATGCATTGGCGCAGCGCCTTGCTGCAGGTGGCTACATCCACTGCGCTACCGATTGGCAGCCCTATGCCGAGCAAATCATTGAAGTGCTGCGCACCAACCCGCTGCTGGCCAATACTTCGCCCCACACCCACGGCTATGCCGACAAGCCCCACTACCGCCCGCAAACCAAGTTCGAACGCCGCGGCTTGCGGCTGGGGCATGGCGTGTGGGATTTGGTGTTTACCCGCTTGCCTGATTAAATCGCCTGCCCCAGCGTAGGCGCGGGGCGGGAGTCTATTGCAGCTCA
>JAGONG010000062.1:2967-6311 GCA_017993135.1 Allobrachymonas sp. | reverse complement strand
GGCGTGTTGCATTCGGCTTGGCTTTGGCTTGCGCTTCTACGCTTCACAGCCCCAGTCTGCCATTCCCGCACAGCACCTGCCCACTGCGCCATTCCGTGTGGGCGTGGGGCGGGAATCCATCGCGGCAAGCAAATCAGGCAAAATCGCCGCAAGCAGCATTCATGCGCCTTGCAGAGCATAAATGGGCTGCAAGGCGCATAAACACTGCTTACTGGGGTGCGGCGCAGAGGGCGCAGAAGTTACGCAGAAGCCGCCATAAAACACCAAAAATGCTTTGGTTTACTTTGGTTTTGGTCTGCATGATTTGCAGGGCTTGGCTGCTGGGTTTACGCCGCCTTTGTCTGGCTTGTGGCTTTCGTGGCGCTTTTTTTCGTTTTGCCTAACGCCGCGCCAGGTTGTTGCAGCACAATCATGCCTGTGCCAAATCCTGCCAATCACCCCCACTTTGCCGCCTCTTGTGCTGCCGATTCTGTCGCCCAAGCTGCCGCGCACAGCCAGACAAGCGCATGCCTGCCCGCGCGAGCGCCTGCCGTTTGCATCATGGTGCTGGGCTGCACCAGCGGCGCGGGCAAAAGCTGGCTGGCTACGGCGTTGTGCCGCTGGTATGCCAATCAGGGCTTGCGCGTTGCGCCATTCAAAGCGCAAAACATGAGCAATAACGCGCGCGTTGTGCCCGCCCCCGCCAGTAGCGTTTGCGGCGCGGGTAGCGCAGGCGCAGAAATTGGCGCGGCGCAGTATTTTCAGGCGCTTGCTGCACGGGTGCAGCCCGATGTGCGCATGAACCCCCTGCTGCTCAAGCCCGAGAGCGATACCCGCAGCCAAGTGGTGCTGCTTGGGCAAGTCAATCCAACGCTTACAGCGCTGCCTTGGCGCGAGCGCAGCAGCCATGTTTGGCCGCACATCACCGCCGCGCTAGATGCCCTGCGTGCCGAAAACGACGTTGTAGTCATTGAAGGCGCGGGCTCGCCTGCCGAAATAAACCTCGCCGCCAGCGACGTTGTAAACATGCGCGTAGCCCGCTATTGCAACGCCGCGTGCATGCTCGTTGCCGATATCGACCGCGGCGGCGCATTTGCCCACCTCTACGGCACTTGGGCCATGCTGCCGCACGAAGCAGACCGCCAATTACTGCGCGGCTTCGTGTTAAACAAATTTCGCGGCAACGCCAGCCTGCTCGCCCCTGCCCCCGCGCTGCTGCAACAGCGCACAGGCCTGCCCGTACTGGCAACGCTGCCCATGTGGCACAACCACGGTCTGCCCGAAGAAGACAGCCTGTTTACCGCCACCCCACCCGCCGCGCCCCAGCCCCATGCAGCAAACACACCTAGCCCTGCCAGCGCAAACGCAGAAGTAGGCGCAGATGCAGCCACAGCCACCAACGCCAGCAGCACAAACACAACGCCAGCCGCGCCAAGCATCACCATTGCCATCATTGCCTACCCGCGCAGCAGCAACCTCGACGAATTTGCCCCCCTCGCCAGCGCCCCCCATGTGCGCCTGCTCTGGGTGCGCGAAGCCGCGCAAAAGCAGCAACTACAAGACTTGCAGCCGCAAGACTGGATTATTCTGCCAGGCAGCAAAGCCACCATTGCCGACCTGCACTGGCTACGCGCCCAAGGGCTTGATGCTGCCATCTGCACCCACGCCGCACAAGGCGGGCGCGTGCTCGGCATATGCGGCGGCTTGCAAATACTCGGGCACACCATCAGCGACCCCCACGGCAGCGAAACTGCACCCACACACGCCACCACACCAACGCCTACACCAACGCCCACCGCAACGCCTGTGCAAGGGCTCAACCTCCTGCCCCTGCACACCACGCTTGGCGGCGACAAAACCATCTGCCACACCACAAGCCGCTTTGCCGTGCCCCTGCACGGCGCATGGGCAGCGCTGGCGGGCGTGCCAGTGCAAGGCTACGAAATCCACACAGGGCAAACCAGCCACATCGCCAACATCAACAACAACAGCAGTAACGCCAGCACCGACACCACCCCGCACGCCACACCCGCAGCAGCGCAAGCCCTGCTACACAACGCAGCCGCCCAGCCCCTGGGCTGGCTAGACGCTAGCGGCAACGTGCTCGGGCTATACCTGCACGGCCTGTTTGAAGACAGCCAATTTACGCAAGCCCTGCTCGGCAGCACCGCCCCCACGCTAGATGAAACCTTCAATCGCATGGCAGACTTTATCGGGCAGCACTTTGGCGCAAACACGCTGCATACGCTTCTAAGCTCCGCCACGCCGTCCGAATAAAGCAAGGGTGGAATACGGTGGTGGATTGCGGGGGCAGGGATACGGGAGCAAGACGCAGAGAGCGCAGAAGCTACGCAGAGGACGCAAAAAAAAGCCAACAAGTTGGGCTGGGTTTGATTGGGTTTGTTTGGGTTTGGTTTGGTTTGGGTTCGTTTTTTGGCTTTTGGCTAGGGGCTTAGGGCTTGCCCAGTGCGGAGGGCTCGCACTATGCGTTGCCGCTGGAAAATACCAGCTTGCCGCCAATCCAAGCCCAAACACTTATAGCCGTCATTCCCGCGTAGGCGGGAATCTATGCCTGCATGAAGCAGTGCTTGTGGATTCCCGCCTACGCGGGAATGACGCCACATCAATGCGCGGCTCTGATGCGGGCGCTTTGGATTCCCCCGATTTGCTGTTGCGCTCTTACCAGGCTGAACCTTGGCTGGCTACGCTGTGCAGTCAAAACATAGTTTTCTTGACTGTTTGGCGCAGCATCAATCGCACGGCGGCAACTGCCGCAGCATGTGCGCTACTTCAAACAGGGGCAGACCCATAATGGCCGAGTAGCTGCCTTCTATGCGCTTGATAAACCGCGCTGCCAAGCCCTGTATGCCGTAGCTGCCAGCCTTGCCAAACGGCTCGCCTGAAGCGATGTAGGCGGCAATATCGGTGGCATCAAGCACGTCAAATAACACCTGCGACACATTGCAGCAAGCCAGTTGCTTGCCGCTTTGCGGGTTAAGCAATACCACGGCTGTGAGCACCTGATGCTGCTGCCCAGAGAGCATTTGCAGCATGGCTTGCGCTTGGGCTGCATCAGCAGGTTTGCCCAAAATGCGCCCGCCCAGCGCAACGGTGGTATCTGCACACAAAATGGGCGCTGGCGGCAAGCCTTGCGCTTGCCAGCGTTGCCAGGCGGCTTGGCTTTTGCTGCGAGTTACGCGCTGCACATAATCGGCAGGGGCTTCGGCAGGCAATATGGCCTCAAGCGCCTCGCTGTCTTCGTGCGCGGCAGGCAAAAGCAACTGGTGCGCTACGCCGATTTGCTCAAGCAATTGGCGGCGGCGCGGGCTTTGTGAGGCAAGGTAGATGAAATCTGGCATGGTGCG
>JAGONG010000062.1:0-2867 GCA_017993135.1 Allobrachymonas sp. | reverse complement strand
GCGCAAAGTGCGGTTTATTCGCGGTGATACGGATGCCCGCTGTTAAGCGACCAAGCGCGGTAAAGCTGCTCAACCAGTAGCACCCGCGCCAGTGCGTGCGGCAGGGTTAAGTCTGACAGGCGTATGCGCTCGTGGGCGCTGTTGCGCAGTTCGGGCAGCAGGCCATCGGGCCCGCCAATGAGCAGCGCCACATCATCGCCATCGCTTTGCCATTGTTTGAGCTTTTCAGCCAGTGTGCGCGTGCTCAGCGCCGTGCCGCGCTCATCAAGCGCCACCACTTTGCAGCCCTTGCCACAAGCGCCTGCAACTGCGGCGGTGAGGCGCTGCGCTTCGGCTTGCATCAGTTGCGCGGCTGTTTTGCCGCCACTGCGCGGCTCGGTTTTAACGGTTTGGCACAGCAAGCGCAAATCGGGCGGAAAGCGCTTGGCGTAGTCATCAAACGCGGTTTGCGCCCAATCGGGCATTTTTTGCCCAACGGCAACAATGGCTAGTTTCATGGGTTATCTGCTTTTTATTGGCTCAGCGGCTATTGGTGCGCTTGCATGGCATTTTGCTTTGGCGTTTAGCTTGGGTAATTAGCTTGGGCAATCGGCGCAGGCAAAGCAGCCTGCCACAAACGCACAAGCCGCCTGTGAAGGGGCGGCTTGTAGTTTTTGCGGCGCTATGCCAAATCAGGTTTCTGGGCGGCTATGCACATGCCCGTGGTCGTGGCTATGGTCGTGGCCGTGGTGGTCATCAACCTCTACGGGCACGATATTGATTTGACCGTGGCGCACGCCGCGCTCGGTAATAACGGCATCCGAGAATTTGCGCACCTGCGCAGTAGAGCCGCGCAGCAGCACGGTTTCAAGGCAGTTGTCATGGTCGAGATGCACATGGGTGCTAACTACAACCACGTCATGAAATTCATGCTGAATCTGCATCAGGCGCTCGGCCAAATCGCGGCGGTGGTGGTTATACACATACGACAGGCTCGCCACACAGTTAGGCGCAGTGTCTTCTTGCAAATTAACTTCCGTTAATTTTTTGCGCAGCAAATCACGCACCGCTTCCGAGCGGTTTTGGTAGCCGCACTGCACTACCAATTCGTCAAACTGTTTGGCCAAAGAGTCTTCAAGAGAAATGGTAAAGCGTTCCATCACAACATCCTGTAGAGCTAGTAATACCTCTTATCATACGACGAGATGGCTTTTGCTCCAAATTTTTCATAAACTTTTAAAGCCTAAACACCTCAAAACCCAGCGCCATGGCTGCGTGGCGGTCGTACAAGGCTTTCACATCGGCCAGCACGGGGCGCTCGCCTCGGCACAGCGGGCGCAAATCTGCCACCTGCATGGCGCGGTACTGGCTATGCCCCACTGCCACCACCAGCACATCTACGGGGTGCGCGGCATCAATGCAGCCAAGCGCAATGCCATATTCGCGCTGCACCTCGGCGGGGTCGGCTACGGGGTCTGCCACCACCACTTGCATGCCCCAGTGCGCAAACTCGCGCACCATATCCACCACTTTGCTGTTGCGTATATCGGGGCAGTTTTCTTTAAACGTAATACCCATAATGCCCACCTTGCAGCGTGGCGCATCCATACCCAGTTGCAGCATGCGCTGAATGGTGCTACGCGCCACATAGCGCGCCATATTGTCGTTAATGCGCCGCCCTGCCAGTATCACCTGCGGGTTGTAACCCACGGCTTGCGCCTTGTGCGTGAGGTAGTATGGGTCTACCCCAATGCAGTGCCCGCCCACCAGCCCCGGGCGAAATGGCAAAAAGTTCCACTTGCTGCCCGCTGCCTCAAGCACTTCAAGCGTATCAATACCCAGCCGCGCAAACAGCACCGACAGCTCATTGACAAAAGCAATATTCAAATCGCGCTGCGTGTTTTCAATCACCTTGGCAGCCTCAGCCACCTTAATCGAGCTGGCTGGGTAAGTGCCTGCCTCAATAATGCTGGCATACAGCGCATCTACGCGCTGCGCCACCTTGGCCGTGCTACCGCTGGTAATCTTTTTGATTTTGGTAAGCGTATTAACCTTATCGCCCGGGTTAATGCGCTCGGGGCTGTAGCCGCAATAAAAACCCTGCGCTTGCGGCACATCGGCCTCGTTGCCGCTATGGATATAGCGCAAGCCCGAATACTGCTCCAGCACAGGCACGCACACCTCCTCGGTAGCGCCTGGGTACACGGTAGATTCGTAAATCACCACATCGCCCGCCTTCAGCACTTGCCCCACCGTTTGGCTGGCTTTAATCAGCGGCGTTAAATCGGGGTTATTGGCAGCATCTACAGGCGTAGGCACGGTGATGATAAACACCGTTGCATCGCGCAAATCAGCCGCATCGCTGCTAAAACGCAAACGCGTAGCCGCCTGCAACTGCGCGGGCGAAATCTCCAGCGTAGAGTCCTGCCCCTGACGCAACTCGGCAATACGCGCAGTGTTAATGTCAAACCCCAACACCTCATAATCGCGCCCAAACGCCACCGCCAGCGGCAAACCCACATAACCCAAGCCAACCACACACACACGAGGTAAAGAATCAGTCACGATAAAGCCCTGAGAGAAAAAACAAATGATACCCGCTGGCCACTGCAGCGCCCAAACGCACAACAGGCTTTTTAGCAAAAATATGTACCCAAACCGCACCCGCACCCACCCGCCATAGCCATGCAGCGCCAGCCCAACGTGGATGTGGGCGCTGAATGTGGGGCGTGAGGCGTGGGACGTAGGGCGCTGGACGTGGTTCGTAAATGCAGGCGCTACGCTTGCGCTATTGGCTGGCGTTAAAAAAATGCCGTCATTCCCGCGCAGGCGGGAATCCAGTGCTTTGTTTGGCGCTGCTGTGGATTCCCGCCTGCGCGGGAATGACG